>NZ_JBEXIK010000009.1:0-206929 GCF_040608515.1 Micromonospora sp. NPDC005173 | reverse complement strand
CGCCCCCGTGCATGCAGACACAGCCTCACCGCGCGGTTCCCGACGGCCACCATCTCATCGGCCACCCCGAGACTGGCGAGCACCTCCAGGGTGCGGGGCTGAATCGCCAGGGCACGGGACTCGTGCACCCGGTCGACAGATCGATCTACCACCCGGACCCGCACACCCAGGGCGGCCAACTGCCCGGCCATGGCCAGTCCGGTTGGCCCCGCCCCGACCACCAGAACCTCGACGGCGCTCACCGGACATCGACCCGTCGAGAGCCGATGATCGCGACCGGTGCCTCCAGCGGGCCGGCTGAGGTACCGAACGCGATCACGTACTCAATGCCGACCATCCAGATCCCCTGGCTCGACGCGCGACTGACCGTCACGACCCGACGGTAGCCCCAGCTGCATCATCGACGCGATCTGCCGACGAAACTCATCCGGGGATCGAACGTATGCCCTGGTGCTTGTGCCAGCCTTGCCAAACAGCCGCGCGCCGTTGATCTCGGCAAACGCGGTGAGAACGATCAGCGACAGGAAGCGGCCGAGCGCTGGTGGGTGCCGAGGCGGCCCGCGGCCAGCGGCGACCACGCCTTCCGGATTGAGGTGGCCAAGGTGGCTCATGTCGAAGCTGGTTGGGCGTCGGGTTACCTCTGGCCTCGTCCCGGATCTCGTCGCCACTGACTTCGACGGGAAATTGCGTCGGCTCGGCACGATGGGCGTTCAGCCCCGTCTGCCTGATCAACTCGGCACTGACGCTGAACGACCTGCTCGACGTGGAGGCCGACGCCTGGCGCCGCCGGTAGAGCGCCTCAGCCGAGATGGCTGCGACGTGGATCGTCGTCCCCGCCCGGACCGCCGGCACCACGATCGCGTTCGGGAGAGCCTGCAGGCCCCGCCCGCCGGCCGTGGCGCTGCGCACGCCCCGCAGGGGCCGGCGGGTGGTTCCCGCCGGCCCTCCGGCCGAGGTCACCGTCCATAGAGCTCGAATTCGTAGAGCGAGAATCCGTATGAGGTGGCCCGGTTGACCCCGTACACCCGCACGTAGCGGGCGCTTACCGGGGTGAAGGTGGCGTTGTCGACGCCGCCGTTGCCGGTGGTGGTGCTGAACACCGGCTGCCAGGAGGTACCGTCGCCGGAGACCTCGATCCGGTACCCGATGCCGTACGCGGATTCCCAGCGCAGCACCGCCCGGCTGACCGTCCGGGCCGCGCCGAGGTCAACCCGGAGCCACTGGTTGTCCTTGTAGCTGCTGGACCACCGGCTGCCGAGACTGCCGTCGACTGCCTTGTCCGGGGTGTTGCTGGTCAGGAACTGGGTGCTCGACGCGGTGGCCGGACGGCCCTGCGCCAGGTTGGTGACGTTGTCGCCGCGTCGCGCCGGAAACGAGACGACCTGCTGGTAGGTGGGACGGTTCTGCCAGGCGATCAGCGGGTGGGTGATGCCGCCGAGCCCGGACTGGGCGATGGAGTCGGCGCACCACTGGTCGCCGGCCCCGCAGGACGTGTCACCCGGGTAGACCGTCGTGGCCGGCACCGCGGTGGCGCGGCCGAGCGTCTCGAGCAGCGCCTGCCGGCACGCGCCAAGGTTGCCGTTGCCGCAGTACGCGCGCCCCAGCCCGCCGGCGACGGGGTCGCCGAGCACGGTGCGCAGGTCCTTGTCGACGTAGCCCCACCAGCCGTACTGGAACGACGAACCCTTGTGCGCCTGCCCTTGCAACGCCCAGCTCACGGCGCCGTCACGCCCGCCGTTCTGGCCGCCTGACGGCGCCTCGTTCACCTCGATGGCATCGACCAGGGCGGCATACAGGTCGGGCCCGAGGCCGGATCGGAACTGGGCCGCGGCCAGCAGCGGCCACCAGGCGTCGAAGATCCGGATAGCCTCGGCGTGCTGGTAGACCTTGGAGCCGGGTGACGTCTCCACCCGGCGGGAGCCGGCCTGCTGCCAGGCCCGCAGTTTGCTCACGGCGGCGGCCAGCGCCGGGTCGGTGACCGGGGTGCTGTCGAGCACCCGCAGCAGTTCGCCGAGAACCTGCTGGCCACGCAGGTCGGTCACCGCCGCCTCGGCGGTGATCTTCACAATGTCGGCGCGGCCGAGCTTGCGCTGGGCGATGGCTGCGCGCACCGGACCGTCGAGCAGTTGACCCCGGTGCACCGCGCCGTAGCTGAAGTTGCCGTCGGCAGCGGCGAAGTCCTGCGCCTGCTTGTTGTTCCAGCTGACGTAGTAGTCCTGGTTGACTGACTGCGGGTGAGCCGACGCCGGGGTGTAGGTGGCGTCGTTGGTGTCCGGGTTCCAGCCCACCCACTCGTAGGCCGGCTCGGCCTTCGTCGGCAGGTTCGGGTCGGCGGTGGCGGGCCGGACCGGGTTCGAGCCGGAGTTGAAGTACGCCGCCTCGGTCGAGTTGACGTAGAACCAGTTGAACGCGTACCCGACGTTGGCCGCGGACGCCTGGAACGCCGCCGCGCTGCCCATGGCCGACGGGTCGTTGTACGCCTGGAAGCCGATCGCCGAGTCGGCCTCGTGCCGGTAGGTCGAGCGCAGCTTGGTGAACGCGGTCGGCTGCCCATTCACCAGGCCCCGGTAGGCCACCAGCCCGTACTTGGTGCGCAGCGCGCGCAGCGTGTACGAGCCGGCAGGGGTGGCGTCGGCCAGCGTCGGCGACCAGGAGTTGCGCCGCTCCAGCACCTCCATCGCCAGGCACTGGCCCCGGTAGAGGTAGCGGTTGGAGCGTAGCGTCGGGGCACTGCCGTCGGTGGTGCACAGCGGCACCGCGTACGTGTCGGTCAGGTCCTGGGAGGCCGAGGTGGCGCTCCAGGCGTAGTCCTGACCTCGACCGAGCAGCACGTAGAGGTTCAGCCCGGCGAACGCGGCGCCGCGCGCGCTGATCCCCGGCCCTTGGAGTTCCTGGAGCATGAGCAGCTGCGGGGCGAAGTAGCCGGTCTGCGGGCCGAACACGGCGACCGGGTTGCCGGTGGTGGTGTGCCGGCCGGAGACCACCACCGCGTTGGACATGCCGTGTGCGCGCAGGTTGGACAGCCCGCCGAGCAGCCCGTGGGTGGCTGTGCTGGCACCGGCGCGGGCGGCGGCCCCGCCGCTCTGTTCGTAGGCGAGGGGCTCGGCGATCACCGTGCCGGCGTCGGGGAGTACCGCGCTGGTCGCGCCCGGCGGTGTCGCGCCGTAAGGGAAGCTCTGCCCGTCGTGCAGCGTGAGCACGGTTTCCGGGTCGTTCTGCGAGCGGAACGCCTGCCAGACCCGGTCGCCCTCGGTGGTGCCGTACTTGGCCCGGGCGGCCACCCGGACCAGCGCGGACTGGATCTCGCTGCCACCGCCCCCGCCGAAGAGCCCGCCAACCACACCGGCGGTGGCGATCAAATCGGTCATGGTGAAGTGCGTCGGCTTGCCAGCGCCGGTCAGCACGTATTCGCCGGGGTAGTTGTCGTCGGCGATCGACTTGTCAATGTAGGCGTTGATGCCGGTGATGTAGTCGACCACGTCGGTGTAGAGCTGCTGGCCCCGGGTGCCCTTGAGGCGCAGCGCGTCCACCTGCGCCTGGAGGTCCGCCTCCGCGTAGGGCGAGTTGGCCCAGATGCTCTGCTCCAGCTCACGGTTGCCCGGCGCGCCGCCGGCGAACGAGGTGAGCGTGCCGCGACCGGCGTGCCGCAGCAGGTCCATCACCCAGAGCCGGTCCTGGGCCCCGGCGTAGCCGGCGCCGAACATGGTGCCGGCGCGGGTGGTTCCGGTGACGTGCGGGACGCCGGTGGCCTTGTCCCGCACGATGGTCACGTCCGCCCGCGGCGAAATGGTGCTTTCGACCTGCGCGGCGGGGACGCCGAACGAGGCGTCGTTGTAGAAGTGGGCGATCTGCTCGTCGGTCAGCCCGGCGTAGTTGTAGACCAGGTTCGCGTACTCGTCGAGCTGGTCGCTGGAGTGTGCCGGGCGGGTGCCGAGCGTCTGGTGGGCCAGGATGGCGACCAGCGTGGCGTTGCCGTTCTGCCCGGGGGGCAGGATGTCGGCGCACTGGCCGAGGCAGTAGTCGTCGGGGGTGAAGGTGGTGGCGGCGAGCGCCGGTGACGGCGGGGTGACCGTCAGGACGCTCATGGTCAGGGCGGCGGCGGTGAGCGCCGCGAGCCGGGCGCGAAGGGCGGGTCTGGGCATGGCGATCCTCCGGGGACGCGGAGTCGGGCCGTTCGGTACGCCCGGCTGCTGGTGCCGACCTCTCGCCTCCGTGCCCGGGCGTTCCGCCTGGAGGTGAGAATGACTCATGTCGATCTGGGGCAATGATCGGCGCAGGACCGCCGTCCGGGATAGCCGTCGTTCACCACGAGCCAATGCCGACGTTTCGCCGTCTTCCGCCGCCCGGAACCGGCACGGTGGGGGTGGCGCCGTTGCCACCCCGTGTTGCTCTTCCGCTGGTGCGACCAGTCACCAACTCCGTCCGCCGAGCAGTTCCAGCGGAGCGGTGACGGGTCCATAGCTGCGCAGCGCGTCCTGGAAGCCGCTGGTGTAGCTGGGCGGGCGATGCGAGTCGGACGCGGGCCCGAATGGCTCATCGACAGGACCGGTAGGGCTGGTTGGGGCGATGGCCACGAGATGCCCCGCTGCTGGGTCCTCGTACGCGGCAGTGATACTGGGTCAGTGCGAGGATCATGGGTTCATGTCGGCCGGCTGTGGACCAACGGTGAACCGTTCCTCGCTATCGACGCCATGCGTCGGAGCGAATGGTGCGGTTACAGCAACGACGACTTCGAACGGGTCGTTGACATGGCGACAGAGGACACCGCCATCGTCGTCGGGGCTGGCAGGGCGGCTCTGGTCGGCGGGGACGGGGTTGTCCGCGACGACAGTTGGGTTGAGGTCTTCCAGTCCGAGGGCGGCACGCTCGCCTTCGTGCAGGCATCTGGGCCCGACTACCCGCGTGTGCTCGCTGCAGCACTGGAGTATCCGGACGCCGAGGACGACGAGGGTGATGACCTCGCCGTCGGCAGTGGTGAACTGGCGGTCTTCAGCACAGCAATCGACGGCGCCGGCGAGTACTCGGCCCCGTTGTTGCCGGCACGGCCAGGGCCGGTGCCAATCGTTCACGGTCCACCGCAGCGAGAGCCTGACCCGGGCATGCTGATCCAGACGGGTGACATCACAGCGTATCGGTTCAAGATCCGGTGGCACACCGAGCTGGACGACGAAAGCTGCTTTGCGCGCTGGCTCCTTATCCCTGCTGGAGACGATCGCTGAGGGCGCTACAGGCGCGGCCGCTGAACCCGGACATCGCACCAGTGCAACGTTGCCCTGGTGTCGTGTGCCCTTGGTGGTCCGCTCCCGTCGAGTGTGGGCCGCAGCGCTGGTCGTCGTCTCGTTCTGCGCAGTCGCGGTTACAGCAAGCGGTGACGGGTCATGTGGCGGAGGGCCAGGTAGCCCGGCGGCACCGGGAGCCAGAAGGTCGCGAGACGGTAGATCAGGACGCCGGCGACGGCGGTGTCCAGCGGCACTCCGTAGAGCAGCAGGCCGGAGACGAGCGCGGCCTCGGTGGCACCGAGCCCGCCGGGGGTGGGCGCGGCGGAGGCGACGCCCTCGCCGATGACGCAGACCAGGATCACCGGAGGTAGTAGCGCGATGTCGACGGGCTGGCCGGTGGCGAGTAGGGCGAGGTAGAGGCAGAGGCCGTAGGTGAGGGTGAGCGTCACGGACGCGGCGACGAGCCGCCGGAGCCGGTGCTGGTGAGTCAAGGTGCGCAGGGCGGCGATGACACGGCCGGCCGCCGCGCGTGCGCGCCGCTGGATGCGGGGTGCGGCGAGGACGGCCGCGAGGACGAGCAGCGCGACGAGGGCGCCCAGCAGCAGCGGCAGCGCCTTGGTCGCGCCGTGGGTGAGGGTGCGGGCGGGCTGCCGCGCGAAGGGCAGCAGGATCGGCAGCAGCACCACGACCGAGACCACGCCGGCGGTGCGGGAGACGACCACGGCGGTGACCGCCGCCGCGGTGTCGAGTCCTTTCTGGTGCAGGTAGCGCAGGCTGAGCGCGGCACCGCCGAGGCTGCCGGGGGCCAGCCGGTTCGCGAACGACGCTGCGACCTGCACCAGAGTGGCCTCGCCGAGCGGTACCCGGTTGGCCGCGGCCAACCGGAGCACGACGGCGCTGAGGAGGTAGGTGAGGGCCGAGCCGAGCAGCGTTGCCACGACGGCCACCGGGTTCGCGTGCACCATCAGGTGGATTGCGGTGCGTAGCTCGCCAAGTTGCGGGAGCAGGAGGTGCACGATCAGCCCGAGGACCACTAGCAGGAGGATGTCCCGTGGCGCTGTCCGGACCACCTTGGCCGGGGGCCGCTCCCGGTCCGGGCAGCGCCGCAGGATCTCCTCGCGGAGGCACTTCAACAGGTCGGGGTGGGCGTGTAGGACGTTGCGGCCGGCGCGGGAGAGCACCGGCGGTTGCAGGAACGGGACGCTGTCCGCGACCGTTTCGGCGCCGAGTCGGTCGACTGCGGCTGCGACCACACTCGCCGGGTCGACCCGGCTGGCGAGGGCGACCAGTAGTTCGACGATGTCCCGGGCCCGCTGGTCGGCCGGGGCGTCGTCGACGCCGAACCCGAGGTCGACCAGGTACGCGCGGTCGCCGTCGACGAGCACGTTGGCGGCCCGCAGGTCGCGGTGCGCAATGCCCGCCCGGTGCAGCAGCGCCACCTGTCCCCATGCGTCCCGCACGGCGGCGATCGGGACCGGCCCGACGACGGCGCTGAGCGGGGCCGCGTCGATGAACTCCTGCACCAGCAGGGCGTTTCCGCCGGGTGCGGTGGCGGTCGTGACGACGGCCGGGACTCGGACGCCGGCGCGTTCGGCCAGCAGGGTCAGGTAGGTTTCGTGTTCGCTCTGCTGCTCGGGACTCAGGTATGGCGGTGTGTCGGCGACGTGCCGGTAGCGCAGGCTCCGGTAGAGCTTGTAGGCCCAGTCCGCATCGCGTTGCTGGCCGCCGGTCACCTTCACGAACAGCCGCTGTCCATCGGTGGTGACCGCCTGCCACGGCTGGGAGCCGCGGGCGTCACCGCCGATCGATTCCAGCCGCCGCACGTCGAATCCGCGTCGCCGCAGCGTCTCGCGTAGATCGTGGGTGGACTGCTGCGGTCCGACCTCGCCGACGGCGAGCCGGGTCAGGCCTACCGCGAGCCAACCGACGAGGATCCCACCGACCGCGTCGACTGGCAGATGAGCGCCGACGTGGATCCGCGCTACGGCGACCAGAGCGATCACCGTCCAGGCCAGGCGGTGCCAGCGGGAGTTGCCGGCCTGCGCCGCGACGAGGGCCAGGGCGGTGGCGACCGCGACGTGCCCCGAGGGGTAGCCGAGCGCTCCGGTGACCGTGTCCCGGAGGGTCAGTTCGGTCAGCAGCGCCGCCGGTCGTTGCCGGGCGACCGCGGCCTTGACGGCGACGGCGAGCCAGTACGCGAGGTTGCCGGCCAGCAGGAAACGCCACGCGACGCCGGTGCGCCGCAGGATGACGGCCGCCGCGGCGGCGACGAACACCGCCGCGTAGGAGCCGGCCTGCATGACGACGACCAGCATCGGCGTCAGCCATGAGGGTAGGTGGTTGATCAGGACGAACAGGTCCCGCTCCCACAGCGCTACGGGTCGGTGCCGCACCAAGACGCTGACGACGACCAGCAGACTGGCCGAGACGGCCAGGCTGACCAGCAGCGCCGGCGACGGGCGATGCCTCCGCGTTACCACCGGTCCTCGGCTGACCCCTCATCCGGCTCGATTCCCGCTGTCGGTCCGAACCCTACGGACCGCCCGCGGGCGGAACGGTTCTTGCCCGAAAATCAACCCGCTAGGGGCGACAATCAGCAGGTGGACAAGGTAATCGCGGTGCTCAGCGGTTACCGCCGGGCCTCGGCCTGGCCCTGGTACTCGTGTTGCCGGCGCTGGAGTCCGCTCGCGGGAGTGCACTCGCCGGACCTTGCCGCAGCCTGCTCGATTTCGAGCGACTACACACCAGACTCCCGGGGCTTGTGAGCTGACGGCGATCGCGGTCGCGCGGAGGATGTTGTGGGCGGCGGTCAGGTCCGCATCTTGGTGGAGCACGTCTTGGAAACCGGTCGACTGTTGGGCGTCTCGAGAACAGTGGTTACGGCATCGGTGTGGGCACTTTGAGTCGGCCGTCGTGGACCTCGGCGATCTGGTCCACTGCGGCGAGGCGGGTGTGGTCGTGGGTGACGAGCACGGTGGCGGTGGCCTGTTGATGGGTGAGTCGGGTGATCAGGTCGATGATGGCGGCACCTCTTTGGTGGTCGAGGGCGCTGGTGGGTTCGTCGACTAGGAGCACGGTGGGGTCGTTCATCAACGCCCGGGCGATGTTGACGCGCTGGCGCTGGCCGCCGGACAGCTGGTGGGGGCGCCGTTCTGCCTGTGCGGCAAGGCCGACGTTGTCGAGCAGTTCCATGGCTCGGCTGCGGGCCTTGGCCGGGGAGCGTCCGTCGAGGTGTGCCATGACTTGGAGTTGTTCGGCTGCGGTGAGCGACGGCAGCAGGTTGGGCTGCTGGAACACGATGCCGATCTTGTTCCGGCGCAGGGTCGTCAGTTCTCGGCGGCTCAGGCCGGTGGTTGTGGTGCCGTCGATGGTGACGGTGCCGGCGTCGGGGCTGATGAGGGTGGCGGCGACGGCGAGCAGGGTGGACTTTCCGGAGCCGGAGGGGCCGACGACGGCGGTCAGGCTGCCCTTGGGCACGTTCAGGGTGACGTGGTCGAGGGCGGTCAGGCGGGTGTCGCCGTCGGGGTAGGTGAGGGTGATGTCGTGCACGTTGAGGCTCATCGGGCGCTCCCCAGGGCGGTCAGCGGGTCGACGGAGGTGATGCGACGGATGGACAGGGCGGCCCCGAGTGCTCCGAGCGCGATCATCACGGCGGCCGGGACGAGGATGGTGGCGGGAGTGAGGATGAAGGGCACGGCGGCGCCGGCGACGAGGGCGCCGAGGCCGGCGGCGAGGCCGGTGCCGAGCAGTGTGCCGCCGGTCAGCAGGACGACGGCTTGGCCGAGCGCGTCCTTGAGCAGGTTGGTGGTGGAGGCGCCCAGGGCTTTGAGTACGGCGAGGTCGGCGCTGCGCTGGATGGTCCAGACGGTGAAGAAGGCGCCGATGACGAGTGCGGAGATCGCGAACAGGAAGCCGCGCATGAGCTGCAGGGAGCTGTTTTCGGAGGTGTAGGAGCCGATCGCGGACAGTGAGTTGGTCTTGGCGACCGTTGTGGTGCCGGTGGCCTTGTCGGCGGCCTGTACGTCGGCGTCGGTGGTGGTGTTCAGGGCGATGACGGTGGCGGTGGCGGTGGCGGTGGGACCGTTGGGCTTGTCGGTGGGAGGTGTCAGCTTCTGCCACAGGTCCAGGCTGGTCCAGACGACGGGGGTGTGGCTGAAGGAGGCGTCTCCGTGCACGGCGGCGACGGTCACCTGCTGTCCGCCGAGGGTGAAGGTGTCGCCCATGGCTACATCGAGGTTGTCGGCGGCGGTGATGGACAGGACCGCCGCGCGCTCGTTGATCTTGCTGCTTGCCGGGGCAAGCGTCGAGCCGGGCTGGACGCCGAAGGCGGAGACCCCGATGGTCTTGTCGCCGGCGGCGGCCTTGGTGGTAGTGATGCCCAGTGGTTGGGCGTTCTGTACGCCCGGGGTCCGGGCCCACTGCTGCCATTGGTTCTCGGTGACGGTGGAGTTCGAAAACGACAGCTTCTCACCGGTGCCCGTCGCGTTGAAAGCGATCTTGTTGGCCGCCAGGCCGGTGATCGCGGAGATGTTCTGCTGACCGAGGCCGGCGGTCAGCCCGGACAGCAGCCCGACCATCAGGGTGATCAGCACGATGACGGTTCCCATCAGGGCAAAACGCCCTTTGGCGAACTTCAGATCTCTCCAGGCGACGAACACGGCTTTGGCCTGCCCTTCATGGGGGTGGAACTGGGATGTCTCTAGCGTCGCCGCGCACCCTCTGAGTCCGCGTCTGGCGCAGGGCAGCTCCTGGTGCGTCGAAAGGCTGCACGCCGGTTCTAACTTTTGATCGAGGCCGTCCCGGGAGATGACTGCCTAGGCTGGAAGAACTGTGAGGATGACTGCTACGGCCTTGACGCCCGCAACCCGCACCCTGACCTGGTGTGTGCACGTGCTGGTCGTCGGCCTGCTCGCCCTGACCGCCGGACGGGCGGTCGTTGACAGCCGTCCGCACGCCGGGGCGGTCATCGCTGTGGCCGCAGCGTGTGGGCTGGTCTACGCGGCCGGACCTTTCCTGCCCCGCATCAGCCGCTCCCGGCGCGCCGCCGCGGTATGGCTGACCGCCGTGGTCGCCATGTGGCTGATGCTGCTGGTCCTATCGGCCGACGCGGTGTGGGTGGCCTTCCCGCTCTACTTCCTGCAACTGCACCTGCTGTCACGCCGCGGCGGCCTGGCCGCCGTCGTGATCACGGCGGCGGCGGCCATCGCAGGCTTCGGCGCTCACCAGAGTTCCGTCAGCCCGGCGATGGCGATCGGCCCGGCACTCGGCGCCGCCGTGTCGATCGCGGTGGTTTGGGGGTACCAGGCCCTGTACCGCGAGAGCGAACACCGCCGGAAGCTGATCGACGAGCTCATTGCGGCCCGCACCGACTTGGCCACGGCACAGCACACCGCGGGCGTGCTCGCCGAACGCGAGCGCCTCGCCCGGGAAATCCACGACACCCTCGCTCAAGGCCTATCCAGCATCCAGCTGCTGTTACGCGCCGCTGAACGGGCATTGCCCTCCACACCGCAGAAGGCCACCCGCTACGTCGAGCAGGCCCGCCAGGCCGCCGTTGACAACCTCGCCGAGGCTCGCCGTTTCGTCGCCGCCCTCGCCCCACTTGACCTCGAAGACACGACCTTGGCTGGCGCCCTGGAACGACTGTGTGCCACCACCAGCGCTCGCCACCGGCTCACCGCACGTTTCCACCTCACCGGCGAGCCCCGGCCGCTGCCAACCGAGCACGAGGCGGCCCTGCTGCGCATCGTCCAGTCCGCCCTCGCGAACACCGTGCGCCACGCCGAGGCAACCACCGCCGACGTCACCCTCAGCTACCTCGGCGACCACGTCGCCGTGGACATCATCGACAACGGGCACGGCTTCGACCCTCACCGGCTTCCCGCACCCGACGCCCAGAACGGCGGATTCGGGATGCCCGCGATGCGCGCCCGCGTCCTGGCCCTCGGCGGCACCCTTACCGTCGAATCCGCCCCGGGCCACGGCACCGCCCTGGCCGCCCAGTTGCCCCTTGCCTCCCCCGCCGACCACAGCGTCGAGGCAAACTCGTGACCGACAAGCCCATCCGCCTGCTCCTGGCCGACGACCACCCCATAGTCCGGGCCGGGCTGCGCGCCGTACTGGAAACCGAACCCGGCATCACAATCGTGGCCGAAGCCGCCACCGCCGAGGAAGCCGTCACCCGCGCCGGCCGCGGTGACATCGACGTCGTCCTCATGGACCTGCAATTCGGCAAAGGAATGAACGGCGCTCAGGCCACCGCCGCCATCACCGCCCGCCCCGGCGCACCCCGCGTACTGATCGTCACCACCTACGACACCGACGCCGACACTCTGCCCGCCATCGAAGCCGGCGCCACCGGCTACCTCCTCAAAGACGCTCCACCTGAAGACCTCGCCGCCGCCGTACGCACCGCCGCCACCGGCCGCACCACCCTGGCCCCCGCTGTCGCCGACCGGCTCATGAGTCGGCTACGCGACCCCCGCACCGCCCTGACCCGCCGCGAGACCGAAGTCCTCACCCTGGTCGCCGACGGCCTGTCCAACCAAGCGATCGGCTCCCGGCTTCACCTCACCGAAGGCACAGTCAAGTCCCACCTCGCCCACATCTACACCAAGCTCGGCGTCGAGTCCCGCACCTCCGCCGTCGCAACCGCAACCCAGCTCGGCCTCATCCGACGCTGACCTGACCGACCGCCCGCTGCTGGGGAGGCTCAAGCCATGGCTTCACGGTCGCTGCCGAATCTGCAGATGACGACGTGCTGCCGGCGGTGCCGATGGCGGCAGGGTCGTGGGCGGCGATCGTCGGGATGGCTCGACTCGGTGTGACCGCGGCCGCCGAGTACGAGCCGGATCTCGTGCGTCTCGTGCATCCCCGACCCAGGCACGCAGTAGCAACCGCCATCGCGGCGCTCATTGCCGGCGCCGACGTGGTCGGGCCACCCAGCCGAGATTCCCGCTGGTGTCGCTCACTGTTGGGGCGGCCCGGCGATGCCTACCCCGCAAGACGACCGCCGCGACGCCGAGGAAACACCAGGGGTCACTATGTTTCCCTGAGAAGACGCCCCGACGCCTTGAGCCTCGTCCGAACGAGCCTTAACGATTGCAAGCACGTCAGGCTCGGGACCTGACGGACTGTCGCGGTCAGGCACAGCGCCGGCGGTCGACGCGTTTGCTCGATTGCAGCGGCCGTGTGACCTGTTGATCTGCAGAACCCTCCGAAGAGGACCCGAACCTACGACACACGGTTTAGGAAACCGATGCTCTATCCCCTGAGCTACCGGGGCGCGAGGGCCTAGTCTCGCGACCTGGGCGTTCACCTGGGGTGGCAGGGGGTGGCCCGCGTTCATCCACGTCACCCGGGCCCCTGTTCGCCCAGCCCAGGACCACACCCGGAGCACACGAACCTCGGTTTGCGACCAGCGGTCGGTCGCGGTGACCCGCGTTGGCACCGGTTCACCCTGGTTGGCATCCGCTGGAGAGCACACACCGCGCACATCATCGAAGATCAACAACGTCGCGTCCATATACCCACCTTCGGCGTCGCCACCGGAGGACCACGGAGCGTTCACGCCGGGGCGCTCGGACCCCGCCGTGATACCGACTACTACGGTCCCCACCGAGCGTTCGCTCATGCCGAAGAGCGCGCACACGGCAGGGGAAGCGGCGTCTCCCCGCCCGGCTCATCACAAGCCGATGAGGCCCGGTAGGTCTCGGGAACCTCGTCCGCGCGGCGGCAATGCGTTTACGCCCGTGGCTGGATGAAGAGCGGCCGGAAGAACGATGCCTCCTCGGGGTCGGCGTGGAGGTGCCGACGCCAACCGAGAGATGACCAGAAGCCGTCGGCGCCCTCGGAGAAGGCCACGAGGCGACGGTCTGGGTAGCGGTTGTGAAGGAGGCCGATGACAGCGCGGCCGGTGCCGCGGCCGCGGTGATCGTCGTGCACCTCAATGAACTGAATCTCGAGTGCAGTGGCTCCAAGTGGCGGCACGTCGGCATAGTGATCGATCTCGACCTCGTTGTCGAGGTGAACCCGCGCGACCTCGCTGTTGTTCTCTAGGACACGCAGAAAGATGCTCTTGGAATGGGGATAGACGGGGCTGCCGTACCACCATTGGTCGTTGAATCCGAGGCCTGCTTCCTCGTACGTGAACGGGAACCAAAACCGCTCGCCCACTGAAGTGATCTCAACAAGATTCGTGTAGGTAGCGGTATTCGACTATCCGTTCATCGAGGCGCGGCGCAACAAGGACAACGAGCTGCACAACCTGCTCCAGCGGCCGCGCGACGTCCCGAACCGCACCGCCCTGGGCGCGATGGCCATCTCGTTCTACGTGGTGCTGACCCTGTCCGGCGGTAACGACGTGATCGCCGACAATTTCCACATCAGCCTGAACGCGATGACCTGGGCGGGCCGAATCGGGCTGATCCTGCTCCCGCCGCTGGCCTACTACGTCACCTACCGGATCTGCCTCGGCCTACAGCAGCACGACCGGGAGGTGCTGGCCCACGGCGTGGAGACCGGCATCATCCGGCGGCTGCCGGACGGTCGGTTCATCGAGGTGCACCAGCCCCTCGGCGCGACCGACGAGCACGGCCACGGCGAGTTCGCCGGTTGGGTCGTACCGAAGAAGATGAACCGGCTCGGCGCGCTAGGCCCGGCCATCAAGGGCTTCTTCGTGCCGATCGAGAAGCCGGCCGAGGCGCCGGTCTCCCCCGGCCACCCGCCGGTCTCGGCCCCTCCGAAGGAGAAGGAGATCAGCGGAAAGCGCTGACCGCCCGCAACACACGACCGTGGCGCCCGCCGGAATCGGCGGGCGCCACGGTCGTTTCCGTTGCCGTACGTGCCCGCCTCCATCCCGGGTCAACTGCCGGGATCCTGCCCTTGACCAGGGCGAAACCTTGCTGACTCATGAACCCGGGCCAGAATCCGGCTACCACCCGGTCACACAAAGTTAATGAACTACGAACCGTTGACTACCCGGCAAGCCTGCCTCTAGCGTTCCCCTCAATCGAACGGCGTACGGCACATCGGAACACTGTCGGATCCGTTCGGTCGAGTGGGACAGCCTGGACAGGAGGTCCGGTCGTGGCCATCGATGATCTACACCGTCTATTCGCGCCGGTCCAACTCGGCCAGGTCGCGCTGCGCAACCGGGTCTTCGTGCCCGGACACACCACCAACTTCGGGCGGGCCAACCAGCCCACCGACCGCCATGTCGCGTACCACGCAGAGCGGGCCCGCGGCGGCGTCGGCCTGATCATCACCGAGGCCGTCCGGGTGCACCCGACCAGCGCCGGCCGGCACATCAGCCTCGGCAGCTTCGACGACGCCTCGATCCCCGCCTACGCGGCGGTGGCGACGGCCGTACACGAGCACGGGGCGGCGATCTTCGCCCAGATCATGCACGCCGGCCGGCAGGCCAACGGAGACGCGACCCGGACCGCGGCCTGGTCCGCGTCGCCGCTGCCGTGGGCCGCCGGCGCGCACGTGCCGCATGCGATGGGCCACGACGACATCGCGGTGGTCGTCGAGGCGTTCGCCGCCGCCGCCCGCCGGATGCGCGCGGCCGGCTACGACGGGCTGGAGGTCCACGCCGGACACGGCCACCTGCTCCAGCAGTTCCTCTCCCCCAGCACCAACCTGCGCGACGACCGGTACGGCGGCAGCCCGGCCAACCGGCTGCGGCTGACCCGCGAGGTGTTGGCCGCGGTGTTCGCCACCGCCGGCGACCTGCCGGTCGGGTTGCGGGTCAGCGCCGACGAGTTCCTGCCCGGCGGCCTCGACCCGCGGGCCGTGCTGGAGATCGTCGCCCAGCTCCGCGCCGAGTTCCCGCTCGCCTTCGTGCACGTCAGCCACTCCGCCTACCACGGCAGCTACTCGCTGGCCACGCAGATGGCCGACATGAGCTTCGGGCACGCCCCGTTCCGCCACCACGCCGCCCTGTTCAAGCGGGAGTTCGCCGACCTGCCCGTACTGGCCGTCTGCCGGCTGGACAGCCTGCCCGAGGCGGCCGAACTGGTCGCGGCCGGCGACGCCGACCTGGTCGGCCTGGCCCGCCCGCACATCGCCGACCCGCACCTGGTCCGCAAGGCGATGACCGGCCGGCAGCACGAGGTGCGCTCCTGCCTGGCCTGCAACCAGGGCTGCATCGGGCGGCTGGAGACCGGGCTGCCGATCTCCTGCGTGGTCAACCCCGAGGTGGGCGCGGAACGCGAGTGGGCCGCGGCCTGGTCGGACCGGCCCGCCGTACGGCGGGTGCTGGTGATCGGTGGCGGCCCGGCGGGGCTTTCGGCGGCGCTCGGCGCGAACCGGGCCGGCCACCGGGTGACCCTGGTCGAGGCCGCCGACCGGCTCGGCGGTCAGGTCGAACTGGCCGCCCGCGTACCCGGCCGGGAACGCCTCGGGCTGCTCACCGACGACCTGGTCCGGGACGCTACCGCGGCCGGGATCGAGGTACGGCTCGGCGAACGGGTGGACGCCGCGACGGTAATGACCGGCGACTTCCAGGACGTGATCGTGGCGACCGGTGCCCGGCCGGCCCGCCGCGAACTGCCCGGCGGCCCGCCGGTGCTCGACCTGGCCGACGCGGTGGCGGACCTGATCGAACCGGCCGGGCCGGTCACCGGCACCGTCGTGGTGCTCGACGACGACGGCACCTGGGCGGCGGCGTCGGTCGCCGAGCAGCTGGCCCGGCTCGGGGCCAGGGTGCACCTGGTCTCGCCGACCGCGAGCGTCTGCGCCCGGATCACCACCTACTCCAAGCTCGCCCTGCTGCGCCGGTTCGCCGAGCTGGGCGTACGGGCCCAGCCGATGCGCACGGTCCGTGGCGTCGACGGGTCGACGGTGGAGTTCGTCGACGTGCTCAGCGGCGACGCCGTACGCGTGGACGGGGTCAGCGCCGTCGTCGACGCCGGCTCGGCGATCGCCGACGACGAGCTCTACCGCGCGCTGGAGGCCCGACCGGACGGCCCCCGGACACACCTGGTCGGCGACGCCAACGCACCCCGCACCGCTTTCGAAGCCATCTACGAGGGACGCCTCGCCGGCGCGTTCCTCGGCCAGTACGACACCGAGCCGGCCCGCCGGGTGCTGCTCGCCCACTAGCTCGTGTTCCACCTGGCCGGACGACCAAACCGATCGATCAACCAAGGGAGACCGACATGTTCGATGTCGAGGAACGGCTCACCCTGGACGAGCGTTCCGCCGTCGACTTCGTACTCAATCTGCGCAAGCGGTGGGCCGACACGGTCTACCCGGCGCTGCGCCAGGAGTTTAACGCCGTCGGGGAATCGGCGACGACCATCGCCGACGCCGAGACCCGGCTGCGCGAGCTGCCGCTCTATCCGTGGTTCAGCCACCTGGAGCGGGTGCAGCAGAAGATGCTGTGGAAGCTGGCCGGCGACGCGGTGCTGAGCCGCCGTACGGAGCTGGTGGACCAGTTGGCCCAGCCGGCGCAGCCGAAGGGCGCGCTCAAGCTGGACGCCGACCTGGACCTGCCCGGCTGGTACACCGACTACGACATCCACATCCAGCCCGGCGGATTCTTCTCCGACGACATGTCGGCCTACGTGTACGAGTTCGGCGCCCGCATCGTGATGCTGCGCGACAACGACGGATACAAGTTCCACTCGCTGTTCACCAGCACCGCCCTGCCGGAGGTGCCCGCGGCGACCCGGGTGGTCGACATCGGCTGCGGGTTCGGCAAGAGCACCCGCCCGTTGGTCGGCAAGTACCCGGACGCGGAGGTGATCGGCGTCGACTTCGCCGCCCCCGGGCTGCGGCTGGCGCACGTCGAGGCCGAGGCGGCCGAACTGGCCATCGACTTCCGGCAGGCAGACGGCCGAGACACCGGCATCGACGCGGACTCCTGCGACGTGGTCACCGGAACGATGGTGCTGCACGAGATGCCGGCCGAGGCGATCAGGGAAACCATCGTCGAGGCGGCCCGGCTGCTCAAGCCCGGCGGTGCGCTGCGGTTCCTGGAGTTCCAGCTCACCGGCGACCCGCTGCGCGACGCGACCGTCTACGAGCACGCCGAACGCAACAACGAACCCTTCTTCCACGCGCTGTTCGGCAGCGACCTGCTGCAGATCTGCGCCGAGGCCGGCCTCACCGAGGCCTCCTGGACCCCGTTCGACGAGCGCATGCACGGCGTACGGCCGGAGGGCTGGGGCGACCGGTTCGAGTGGCACTTCCCGTGGGCGGTCCTGTCCGCCACCAAGCCGGAGGCATGATGAGCACCGAATTCGCCTACCTGGGCGACGCGAAGTCCAGCAAGCTGTTCGACCTGGTCCTGCAGCTCGCCACCGACCTGCACGTGACCCGGCAGCGGCTGCGGGCGGTCGAGGCCCTGCTGGTCCGCGGCGGGCAACTCGACGGCGACGCCGTCGACGGGTTCACCGCGACGCCCGCCGAGCAGCCGGCGTTCAACGCCGACCGGGACGGGTTGCAGGCCCGCCTGCTCCGGATCCTCACCGAGGACGGCCCCGCCGAGCACCCGCTGCGCAACCAGTGGGAAGCGGCCATCGAGACGCGCAGCCGCTGATGGGCACCGAAGATCCGGCCGGCCTGATCGACCGCTACCTGCAGTTGTGCGAGGACCGGCAGTTGGCCGAGGCGAGCCGGCTGCTCGCCCCCGGCGTACTGATCGTCTTTCCGGGTGGTCGGGTCTTCGGCTCGCTCACCGAGATGGCCGCGGCGGCCACCGGGCGGTACCGCTGGGTACGCAAGCACCGGGACCGCTACCTGGTCGGGACCGAGGCCGGCGGCGACCGGACCTCGGTGACCTCGCTCGGCACGCTCTACGGCGAGGACAACGACGGGTCGCCCTTCGACCGGATCCGCTACGCGGACGTGTTCCTGCTACAGGACGGGCTGATCACCGAGCAGCACGTCTACAACGACCTGGCGGTCGACCTTCCGACCAGCCGCAGCTGATCCCGACTTGTGACGAGGTATTTCGAGATGAGACATGGACTACGGGTGCTCGTGGGGGCCATGGCCGCCACGCTGGTACTGACCGGTTGCAACAGCGGCGACTCCGGCGGCGACGGCGCCGCTGGTGAGCCGGCCAAGCTGACCTTCGCCATCGCCTCCGCGGTGATCGGGCCGAAGGAGGAGGTGGCCGCGTTCGCGGTCGCCAAGGAACTCGGCTACTACGCCGAGGAGAAGCTGACCGTCGAGACCATCAACACCGACGGCTCGGTCGCCGCGCTGCAGGCGGTCGCCAGCGGCAGCGGCAGCGTCACCGCCGCCGACAGCGGCTCGATCCTCGGCGCGGTGGAGAAGAACGTGCCGGTCAAGGCGGTTGGCGGGCTGGTGCAGAACTGGCCCTGGGTGATCGCCGTCAAGCCGGACAGCACGATCACCGGCGGGGCCGACCTGAAGGGCAAGAAGATCGGCGTGATCAGCCTTGCGTCGGGCTCCGCGCCGTACGCCCGGGCCTTCGTCCGCGCGGCCGGGCTCGACCCGGAGAAGGACGTCGAACTGCTCCCGGTCGGTGTGGGTGCGCCGGCGGCGGCCGCGCTCAACGGCGGCCAGGTCGACATGCTGGCGCTCTACACCCAGGCGTACACGGTCATCGAGAACGCCGGCACCACACTGAAGTACCTGCCCAACCCCGACTCGCTGACCGGCATCCGGTCGCTGTCGTGGGCGGTCAGCTCGCGCAACGAGAACAGCGACGTCAACACCCGGTTCCTGCGGGCGTCGTACAAGGCGATGCTCTTCTCGGCGAAGAACCCCGAGGCGGCCATGCGGATCGGCTACAAGGTCTTCCCGCAGATCCTCGCCGGCCAGTCGGTCGAGTCGCGGCTGGCGGCGGATACCGCGAGCCTGCAGGCCTGGCTGAAGACGGCCACCCCGGCCACCGGTACGCCGGAGGACTTCCCGGCCTGGGGCGCGATCAGCGACCAGGAGTGGGCCAAGACCCAGGCGTACACCAAGGAAGCCGGCCAGATCACCGGCGAGGTCGAGCTGAGCAAGGTGTGGGACCCGAGCCTGCTCGCCGGCGCCAACGAGTTCGACAAGGCCGCTGTCCTGCAGCAGGCCGCCAGTTACACCGCGAAGTAGCCGACCGGACACGCGGAGGGATACCCGATGGCCTACCGAACAACGGCCCGCCAACTACCGACGCCCACAGTGGTCGAGGAAAGCACCTGGATCGAGGTTGATGGCCTGCACAAGCTCTATCAACCCAAGAAGTCCGATCCGACGCTGGCCCTGAGCGACGTCAGCTTCTCCGTACGGCGGGGCGAGTTCATTTCGGTCGTCGGGCCCTCCGGGTGCGGCAAGACCACCCTGCTGAAGATCCTGGCCGGGCTGAGCCCGAAGTCGCAGGGCGTGGTGAGGATCGCCGGCCGGGAGGTGACCAAGCCGCTCCCCCAGGTCGGGATGGTCTTCCAGGCCCCGACGTTGCTGCCCTGGCGAACCATCTTCGAGAACGTGATGGTGCCGGCCGAGGTCCAGAAGCTGGACCCGGCCCGGCACCGAAAGCGGGCCCAGGAACTGCTGGAGATGGTCGGTCTCGACGGCTTCGAGCAGAAGTACCCGCACGAGCTCAGCGGCGGCATGCAGCAGCGCGCCGGGATCTGCCGGGCACTGGTGCACGACCCGGCCGTACTGCTGATGGACGAGCCGTTCGGCGCGCTGGACGCGATGACCCGCGAGTACATGAACGTCGAACTGCTGCGGATCTGGCGGGAGAGCGGGCAGACGGCGGTTCTGGTCACCCACTCGATCCCGGAGGCGGTCTTCCTGTCCGACCGGGTGGTCGTGCTCAGCCCGCGGCCCGGCCGGATCGCCGAGATCATCTCCATCGACCTGGAGCGGCCACGGGAGCTCGGCGTAATGTCCTCGGACCGCGCCGGCGTCTACGTGGAACGCATCCGCCGACACTTCAACGCCGCCGGCGTTATCGACTGACGGGGTTCGTTATGGCTACCACCAATCCGGTAAAGGATCCGGTCCGCCCGCGTACCGGGTCGCCCGCGCCCGCGCCGAAACCCGCCTGGCCAAAGCTGGACCTGCGGGACCGCCCCCAGCTCTGGCTGGTCCCGACGGTCTTCGTCGTGGTCGTCCTGGCCTGGGAGTACGGCGTACAGGTGTTCGGCGTGGACGAGTACGTGCTGCCGCGCCCGACGCAGATCGTCGACGCGCTCTGGCTGCAACTCAACGACGACCTGTTCTGGGGGCACCTGTGGGTGACCACCCAGGAGTCGCTGGTCGGCTTCGCGATCGGGGTGGGTGCGGCGGTCCTGCTGGGCACGTTCATCTCCCAGATCAAGATCGTCGAAGCCACCCTGATGCCGTACATCGTGGCCTTCCAGACGGTGCCGAAGGTCGCGCTGGCCCCGCTGTTCGTGGTCTGGTTCGGCTTCGGCCTGACCAGCAAGATCGTGATGGCCGCGGTGATCTCGTTCTTCCCGATGCTGGTCAACGTGATCGAGGGGCTGCGGGCCGCCGACGCCGACAAGATCCAGATGCTGACCGTGTTCGGCGCCAACAAGATGCAGATCTTCCGGATGGTCCGGCTGCCCAGTGCCCTGCCGTTCATCTTCGCCGGGCTGGACATCGGCATCGTCTTCGCCATCCTCGGCGCCGTGGTCGGTGAGTTCATCGGCGCCAAGGAGGGGCTGGGTTACCTGCTCCTACAGACCAACTACAACTTCGACATCGCCGGCATGTTCGCCGTGCTGGTGGTGCTGTCGGTAATGGGCCTGCTGGCCCACTTCGTGATCCGGCTCATCCAGCGCAAGGTCGCGTTCTGGGCCGAGGACACGAAAGTCATCGGCGCGTGAGCCGGCCGGGGGCCGACCCAAATCGCTTCGACGGGCGGGTCGCGCTGGTCACCGGCGCGGCCCGGGGCATCGGGGCGCGGATCGCGGCGACCCTGGCCGAACGCGGCGCGACCGTCGCCCAGGCCGACGTCGTCGAGCCCGACGGGTGGGCGGCGGCCGAGCTGGCCGGCGCGCACAGCCGGCACCACGTCGACGTCCGGTCGGCCGCCTCCTGCACCGACCTGGCGGCGGCCGTACTGGACCGGCACGGCCGGCTCGACCTGCTGGTCAACAACGCCGGCGTGGTCCGGCGCGGACCGGCGGCCACTATGTCCGAACAGGACTTCACCGACGTCCTCGACATCAACCTGACCGGCACGTTCCGGATGTGCCAGGCCGCGTACCCGGCCCTCCGCCGGGCGGGTGGAGCCGTGGTCAACATCGGCTCCACCAACGGGCACATCGCGGTGCTGGACACGCTCGGCTACTGCGTCAGCAAGGCCGGGGTGATGCACATGGCCCGGGTGCTGGCGCTGGAATGGGCGCCCGACCAGATCCGGGTCAACGCGGTCGGCCCGACCATCGTGCCCACCGACATGACCAGCGACCTGCGCGGCGACCCGGACTACCTGGCCGCCAAGCTGGCCACCATCCCGCTGGGCCGGATGGCCGGCGAGCAGGACGTCGCGAACGCGGTCGCCTACCTGCTCAGCGACGCCGCGGCCATGACCACCGGTCAGACGATCTTCGTCGACGGCGGCGTCACCATCCACTGAGCCCGACCTCCCAAGAGGAGCTACCACCATGTCATCGCCGGATATCAAGGCGGTCCTCGACGCGGTCGACGAGCACTTCGACACCTTCGTCGAGGAACTGCAACAGCTGTGCCGGATCCGCAGCCGCCGGCAGGAGCCGGACCAGATGGCGGCCACCGCCGAGTTCCTCGCCGGTTCGGTACGCCGCTGGGGCGGCACCGCCGACGTCGTCCCCTGGGCCGACTCGCACCCGTACGTGCTCGGCGAACTCGCCGGCGGGCCGCGCTCGCTGCTGCACTTCAACCACTACGACGTCGAGGTCGAGCCGGCCGGGGACGACGCCGACTGGATCAGCCCGCCGTACGCAGCGGAGATCCACGACGGCAGGCTGTACGCCCGCGGCGTCGCCGACGACAAGGGCGCGCTGATGTCCCGGATCCACGCCGCCGCGGCCTGGCGGCTGGCCGGTCTCGCGCCCCCGGTCACCAGCCGGTTCCTGATCGAGGGCAAGCAGTGGCTGCACAGCCCCGGCCTCGGCTCGTTCGTCGAGGCGCACGCCGACCGGCTGGAAAGCGACGGGACGCTGTGGGAGAACTCCTGGCTGGACGCGGACGGCCGGCCACTGCTCAAGCTCAGCGAGAAGGGCGTGCTCTACCTGCGCCTGTCGTTGCGGACCCTGCCCCGCGACCTGACCAGCCAGAACACCGCCCTGCTCGCATCGGCCACGATCCGGCTCGCCGCCGCGCTGGCCGCGCTACAGGACCCGGACGGCACGGTGCTGGTCCCCGGCTTCGCAGCCGGCGCCCGCCCGGTGACCGACGCGGAACGCGAACTGCTGGCCCAGGTCGCCTTCGACGGTGACTTCCTGCGCGCCCGCGCCGGCGTCGACGGGTTCGTCGGCGGGCTGGACGACCGGGCGGCCGCGGTGGCGATCCGTACCGTGCCCACGCTCACCGTGGCCGGCTTCGACGGCGGCGACATGCGCGACGACGTGACCCTGGGCATCCCGTCGCTGGCCCGGGCCAAGGTGGAGATCCGGCTGATCGCCGGCCAGGCCCCGGAGCGGGTCCTGGACGCGCTGCGCAGGCACCTGGCCGAAAGCGGCTTCGGCGACGTCGACATCGAGGTGATGGCGACCAGCCGGCCGAACATCACCGACCACCAGGACCCGTTCGTCACCCTGGTCGCCGACGCGGCCCGCCGGGCGTACGGCAACGAGCCGGTGATCGAGCCGTACACCCAGTGGATCGGCAACCAGGGCGTGCTGCCCGGCCGGCCGATCGTCGGCATCGGGGTGTCCCGGGCCGACTCCGGTGTGGACGGTCCGAACGAACAGATCCGGCTGGACGACTACCGCACCGGCATCAGGCACGTCATCGAGGTAATGGCAGCGATGGCCGCCAGTGCCGAGCGAAGCGAGGTGACGGCGTGAGCAGGATCCGGGGCACTGCCCAGCGTGGATACGTCGACCTGCCCTGGGGGCAGGTGCACTACCGGCACGGCGGTACGGCCGACCAGCCGGTGCTGCTGGTGCTGCACCAGTCGCCGCTGTCGTCGGCGACGTACGACGCCGTGATCGCGCCGCTGGCCGAGCGTGGCGTGCGGACGATCGTCGTCGACACCCCCGGGTTCGGGATGTCCGACGCACCGCCACGGCCGTGGTCGATTCCCGAGTACGCCGACGCGGTGTGGCAGGTCGCGGACGCGCTGGGGCTGGGCGCCGTACACCTGCTCGGGCAGCACACCGGGGCGACGATCGGCGCCGAGGCGGCACTGCTCGCCCCGGCCCGGGTGCACCGGCTGATCCTGCAGGGCCTGCCGCTCTACGACGACGCCGAGCGCAAGGCCAAGGTGGAGTCGTACGCCCCCGGATACGTCCCGGACCGCGACGGCAGCCACCTGCGGGTGATCTGGGACCGGGTGTACGGCCTGTACCCGCGGCTGACCCCGGACGAGGCGAACCGGCAGGTGGCCGAATACCTGATGACCGGGCCGGACTACGCGACCGCGTACCGGGCGGTCTTCGCGCACCGGTTGGACACCGCGGCGCTGGCCGCGATCCCGACGGTGCTGCTGCACGGCGGCGACGACCTGGTGGACCGGATGACGCCGGTGGTGACGGCTGCCCTGCCGCACGCGCCGCTGGTCACCATCCCGGGCGGCACGGACTTCGTCGCCGACGAGCAGCCCGAGGCGTTCGCCGACGCGGTCGCCGCCCAGGTCGTCGGGCAGGCGTCGTGAGCGAGCGCAGCGAGGTGGCGTCGTGACCGAGATTCCGGCCGGGCCCGCGAGCGTGGTGCCGGACAACGTCGTCTACACCGCGACCGTACAGGTCTCGGGTGGCCGGGGCGGGCGGGCGGAGTCGCTGACCGGCTCGTTCCGGGCCACCCTGACCCGCCCGGCACAGCGCGGCCCCGACGCCCCGGGCACCGACCCGGAGGAGTTGTTCGCCGCCGGCTACGCGGCCTGCTTCGACAGTGCGCTGACGGCGGTCGGCCGGCAGGAGCGGATCAGCCTCGGGGCGACCCGGGTCACCGCCTCGGTCTCGCTCGGCACCACCGACGGCGGCGGGTACGCGATCGCCGTACTGCTGGAGGTGAGCGCTCCGGAGTGTCCGCAGGCCGACCTGGAACGGGCCGTCCACGCGGCACACCGGATGTGCCCGTACTCGAACGCCATCCGGGGCAACACACCGGTGACGATCCGGGTCGATGGTCGACACTGATTCCGCGCCTGCCCGGACCACCGCCACCGGCGGTGGTCCGGACAGTGGCGGCGGCCGGACGGCGCTGGTGGTCGGCCTCGCCCTGATCTACACCCTGTGGGGTTCGACCTACCTGGGCAACCGGATCGCCCTGGAGAGCCTGCCGCCGATGGTCACCACCGCCGGCCGGTTCCTGCTCGCCGCGGTGGTACTGCTGGTGATCGCCGGGTTGCGGCGGTCGCCCCAGTTGGTGCCGACCCGGGCGCAGTTCCCCGGCGTCGCGGTCACCGGCATCCTGCTGATCGGGGTAGGCAGCACCCTGCTGGCGGTCGGGCAGCAGTACGTCGACTCCGGCCTGGCCTCGCTCGTGGTCGCCGCCGTACCGCTGTGGGTGTTGGCGCTGCGGGTCTGCACCGGACAGCGACCGTCGGCGCTGGTCGTGGCCGGGGTGTTCGGCGGGGTGGCCGGGCTGGCCCTGCTACTGCTCGCGCCGGGCACCCAACTGCACCTGGCTGGCACGTTGACGGTGCTCGCGTCCAGCGGGGTGTGGGCGGTCGGTTCGTGGCTGTCGCAGCGGATGGCGCAGCCGGCCGATCCGCTGGTCGGCATCGCCTGGCAGATGCTGATCGGCGGGCTGGCGGTCGCCGTGGCCAGCGCACTGACCGGTGAGCTGGGCGGGCTGCGGCTGGCCGAGGTGTCCGGCCGTTCCTGGATCGCCTGGGGATATCTGCTGGTGGTCTGCACGATCGTCGGCTACACCGTCTACTCCTGGCTGTTGCGGCGGGCGCCGCTGCAACTCGTGGCCACCTACGCCTATGTGAACCCGGTCGTCGCGGTCGGTTTGGGGATGATGGTGCTCGACGAGCGGTTGACCGGCCGCCAGGTGCTGGCCGGGGTGTTCGTGCTCGCCTCGGTGGCGGTCGTGGTCGCGGTGGAACGCCCCCGGCAACGCGGACCGTCGTCGCCCGCCGCACCGGCCACGCCCACCTAGGCTCCGGTTGCCCGCACAGCACATTGGACAGACAGCGAGGACCACGATGACCATCACACCTGCCGTCGACAGCGAGGACAGCCGTACCAGGTCTGGCCTGGGCCGGGCGCTCTCGGTGATCAACATGATCGCCGAGCGCTCGCCGCAGACCCTGGGCGTGTCGACGATCGCGCGTGAACTGGAGCTGCCCAAGGCGGTGGCGCACCGGATCCTCAAGGAGCTGGTCGGCGACGGTTTCCTGAGCTTCGACGAGGAGACCAAGCAGTACCAGCTCGGCCCCGGCGCGCTGGCGGTGGGGTTGGCCGCGTTGCGGGCCCTGAACGTGCCGGACATCGCCCGCCGCTACATGGTGCGGCTGGTCCGGGCCACCGGCGAGACGGCGACGCTGTCGATGCGGCAGGGCTGGTCCCGGGTGTACGTCGACCAGGTGCTGTCGCCGCACGAGGTGCGGATGTCGGTGTCGTTGGGCACCAGCCATTCGCTGCACTCGGGTTCGTCGTCGAAGGCGATCCTGGCGGCCCTGCCGGACACCGAGGTCGAGGACTATCTCGACAACCACCGGCTGGAGCAGGTGACGGCGGCGACGATCACCTCGGTGGACCGGTTGCGGGCGGAGATCGCCCACATCCGGCAGCAGGGGTACGCAGTCAGCCTCGGCGAGCGGCAGCCGGGTGCGGGCAGTGTGGCGGCCGCGGTGCTCTATTCGACCGGTCAGGTGTTCGGCTCGCTGTCGTTGTGCGGGCCGCAGGACCGCTTCGACGCGCGGGCGTGTGCGGCGCACGGTGCCCTGGTCGCGGAGGCGGCCGGCGAGATCTCGGCCGAGATCGGCTTCCGTCCGGTACCGCGCCAGGCCGGTACCCGTGATCACACGACCACTGGCTCACAGCCGCTGGTCCTGCGGTTGTGAGCGTGGTTAGGATGACGACGATTCTGTTCAGCGGACCGGCGTTTCCCTCAGCCGAACAGACCGATTGTGTGGGAGGTACCCGTGGGTGACGGACCGCTCGAAGGACTCCGGGTGCTCGACATCTCGACGATCCTGGCCGGCCCCCTGTGCTGCCAGATCCTGGGCGACTTCGGCGCCGAGGTGGTCAAGGTCGAGCACCCGCAGGCCGGCGACAGCATGCGCGGGCACGGCAGCGCCAAGGACGGCCATCCACTGTGGTGGAAGGAGATCTCCCGCAACAAGCGCACGATCGGCCTCAAGCTCTCGGCGCCGGCCGGCGCGGATCTGCTGCTGCGCCTGGCCGAACAGGCCGACGTGCTGGTGGAGAACTTCCGGCCCGGCACGCTGGAACGCTGGGGCATCGGGCCGACCGAGCTGCACCGGGTCAACCCGCGCCTGGTGATCGTCCGGATCACCGGGTTCGGGCAGACCGGGCCGTACGCCGCCCGGGCCGGCTTCGGCACCTTGGCCGAGGCGATGAGCGGCTTCGCGCACCTGACCGGCGCGCCCGACGGACCGCCGACCCTGCCGGCGTTCGGGCTGGCCGACAGCATCTGCGGGATCGCCGCCTCGTCCGCGGTGATGATGGCGCTCTGGCGCCGCGACCGCCCCGGCGGGGCCGGCGGCGGGCAGGTCATCGACATGAACCTGCTCGAACCGATCATGACCGCCGTGGGACCGGGCCCGACCGTGTACGACCAGCTCGGCATCATCGGCCAGCGCAACGGCAACCGGTCGAGCAACAACGCGCCCCGCAACACGTACCGGACCAAGGACGGCGCCTGGGTCGCCGTGTCGACCAGCGCGCAGACCATCGCCGAACGGGTGCTCGAACTGGTCGGCCACCCCGAGGTGATCGACGAGCCGTGGTTCCGGACCGGCAGCGGACGGGCCGCGCACGCCGACGAACTCGACGCGTACGTCGGGGCCTGGATCGGCGAACGGACCCGCGACGAGGTGTCCGACGCCTTCGCGGCGGCCGGTGCGGCCGTAGCCCCGGTCTACACCGCCCGGGACATCGTCGAGGACCCGCACGTCCAGGCCACCGAGATGATCACCACGGTGGACGATCCGGACCTCGGGCCGATGCGGATGCACAACGTCATGTGGCGGATGTCGGACACCCCGGGCCGGATCAGGTTCACCGGCCGGAGTCCCGGCGCCGACACCGAAGCCCTGCTGGTCGACGAACTCGGCTGCGACCCGGCCGAGATCGCCGACCTACGCAGCCGCCAGATCGTCGCCTGACCGCAACCGTCGCCGACCGCGACAGGAACCCGATGGTCGCCACCGGCGACAGGAACCAGACCGTCGCCCCGGCGACAGGAACCAGACCGTCGCCCCGGCGACAAGGAACGCGAGGAACCGTGACCGCCACCAGCTCCACCACCACCGATCGCCTGCTCGCCGCCGTGCAGGAGGGGGTCGAGGTCTACGACCTCGGCCGGCGACTGTTCTTCGGCATGCCGCAGTCGCCGAACCACCCGGCGTTCCTGCTGACCCTGCCGCGCCGGCACGGGGACTCGGTACGCGCCGACGGCGGCTCGGCGGCCAACGACCTGCTGGTGATGGGCACCCACGTCGGTACGCACGTCGACGCCCTCGCCCACGTCTCGCAGGACGGCCGGCTGTACGGCGGCGCGGACGCGGCGGCGGCCGGTACCGGCGGCCGGTACGTCGAACTGGGGGCGCACACGATCGAGCCGATGGTCCGCCGGGGCGTACTGCTCGACGTGCCGGCCGCGCTGGGCCAGGACGTCAGCCCCGACGGGTACGAGATCACCCCCGACGACCTCGACGCCACGGTGGCCCGACAGGGCAGCCCGGTCGGTGCCGGCGACGTGGTGCTGATCCGGACCGGCTGGGGCCGGCACTTCGACGACCCGGACCGGACCCGGTACATCGGGCACGACTCCGGCGTACCCGGGGTGAGCGCGGCCGGGGCCCGCTGGCTCGCCGACCGGGAGGTGCACGCGGCCGGCGCGGACACCATCGCCTTCGAGCGGCTCGCCCCCGGCGCCGGGCACAGCTCCCTGCCGGCGCACCGGATCCTGCTGGTCGAACACGGCATCTATCTCATCGAGGCGATGGACCTGGAACCGATCGCCGCCGCCGGGGTGCACGAGTTCACCTTCATCATGGCGCCGTTGCCCCTGTTCGGGGCCACTGGTTCGCCGGTCCGGCCGCTCGCGGTGGTCTCCCATGGCTGAGCCGACGCTGGCCCGCCAACTCGCCGAGTTCGCCGCCGGCACCGGATACGACTCGCTGCCGGCCCCGGTCGTCGACAGCGTCCGGAAACGGATCCTGGACATCCTCGGGCTGTGCGTCGCGGCCGGACCACTGCCAACCAGCCAGGCCGCCCTGGCGTACGTCGCCGAGCAGGGCGGGCGCGGGCAGGCCCGGGTCATCGGCCTGGCCGAGGCGGTGCCGGCGCCGCTGGCCGCGTTCGGCAACGGGGTGCTGGCGCACTCGCTGGACTACGACGACACCCACCTGCCGTCGGTGCTGCACCCGAGCGCGGCGGTCGTACCGGCCGCGCTGGCCGCCGCCGAACTCGCCGGCGCGTCCGGTCAGGACACCGTCGCCGCGATCGCGGTGGGCCTGGAGGTCTGCGTCCGGCTCGGTATGGCCGGCTACGACCTCGAGGCCGGCAACTCGGTGTTCTTCGAGCACGGCCAACACGCCACCTCGATCTGCGGGGCGCTCGGCGGCGCGGCCGCGGCGGCCCGGCTGCTCGGGCTCGACGCGGCCGGCATCCTCGACTCGCTCGGCATCGCCGCCTCGATGGCGTCGGGCCTGATCGAGGCGAACCGCACCGGCGGCACCGTCAAGCGCATCCACTGTGGATGGTCGGCACATTCCGCGGTCAGCGCCGCACTGCTGGCCAGGCGCGGCATCACCGGACCGCCGACCGTACTGGAGGGCCGGTTCGGCTTCTTCGAGGCGTTCCTGCGCGGCGAGTACGACGCCACCGCGATCAGCCGTGGGCTGGGCACGCAGTGGGCCGTACCCGGGATCTTCTTCAAGCCCTATCCGGCGAACCACTTCACCCATGCCGGCATCGACGCGGCCGGCGCGCTGCGCGCCCGGGGGCTGGACGTCGACGACATCGAGACGATCACGCTCGGCGTGCCGACCGCGGTCATCCGCACCATCGGGCAGCCGATCGAGGTCAAGCGGGCGCCGGAGACCGGCTACCAGGCACAGTTCAGCGGTCCGTACACGGTCGTCGCCGGGCTGCTCGGTGGCGGCGGACTCGGGGTCGGGCTCGCCGACTTCACCGACGAACTGGCCCGCGACCCGTACCGCCGGGCCCTGATGGCCAAGGTCGAGGTGGTCGCCGACGAACGCTGCGACGCGATCTTCCCGAACCAGTTCCCGGCCGTGCTGCGGATCCGGACCCGGCAGGGCACGGACTGGACCGAGGAGATCCTGACCAACCGAGGGGGACCGGACCGGCCGCTGTCGGACGCGGAACTCGCGACCAAGTTCCGGGACAACGTCACCGGCCGGCTCCCCGCGGCGACCATCGCCGGAATCGAAGCGGAGGTCGCCCGGCTCGACCAGGCGACCGGAATCGACGTACTGATGGCTCTGGCCGCAGGCCCGGGCAACGATAAGGAGGAGACATCATGACGGCCCTGGACCTGTTGCTGCGCAATGTACGGGTGGTCCGGCACGACAGCGCCGAGACCGAGCTGACCGACATCGGCGTGGTCGACGGCCGGATCGAGCGGATCGCCGCCGGCATCGACCCGGCCAACGCGAAGTCCGTTGTGGACGGTGGCGGCAAGCTCGCCTTCCCCGGCGTGGTCGATGCCCACCAGCACTGGGGCATCTACAACCCACTGTCGGAGGACACCGCGTCGGAGAGCCGCGCGTCGGTGCAGGGCGGGGTGACCACCGCGCTGAACTACATGCGCACCGGGCAGTACTATCTGAACCGGGGTGGGGCGTACTCGGACTTCTTTCCCGAGGTGCTGGCCGCGTCGGCCGGCCGGGCGTACGTCGACTACGGCTTCCACCTGGCGCCGATGTCCCGCCAGCACATCACCGAACTCCCCGACCTGGTCGAGTCCGGTGTCACCTCGTTCAAGATCTTCATGTTCTACGGCAGCCACGGCCTGCACGGCCGCTCGACCGACCAGAACTCGTTCCTGATGATCCCCGAGGGCGAGCGGTACGACTACGCGCACTTCGAGTTCGTCATGCGCGGTGTGCAGGCGGTCCGCGAACGGTTCCCCGACCTCGCCGACCAGATCTCGCTGTCGCTGCACTGCGAGACCGCCGAGATCATGAGCGCGTACACAAAGATGGTCGAGGAGGACGGGACCCTGACTGGGCTGGCCGCGTACCACGCCTCCCGGCCGCCGCACTCCGAGGGACTGGCCGTGTCGATCGCCGCCTACCTGGCGCACGAGACCGGGCTGCCCAACATCAACCTGCTGCACCTGTCGTCGGCCAAGGCCGTCGACGCCGCGCTGCGGATGGCGAAGGCGTTCCCGCACATCAACTTCCGGCGCGAGGTCACCATCGGCCACCTGGTCGCCGACATCACCACCGCACACGGCCTCGGCGGCAAGGTCAACCCGCCGCTGCGTCCCCGCGAGGACGTCGAGGCACTGTGGACACACGTGCTGAACGGCGAGATCGACTGGGTGGTCAGCGACCATGCCTGCTGCCGCGACGAGCAGAAGTTCGGCACCCCACGCGACGACATCTTCATCGCCAAGTCCGGCTTCGGCGGCGCCGAATACCTGCTGCCCGGCCTGCTCACCGAAGCCGCCCAGCGCGGTCTGTCGCACCAGCGGGTCGCCCAGCTCACCTCGTGGAACCCGGCCCAGCGGTTCGGCCTGACCCGCAAGGGCGCGCTCGCCGAGGGCTACGACGCGGACCTCTGCCTGGTCGACGAGGGCAGCCCGTGGACGGTCCGGGCGCAGGACTCCGAGTCGACCCAGGAATACACCCCGTTCGAGGGCTTCAAGATGACCGCCCGGGTCACCGACACGTTCCTGCGCGGTCAGCAGGTGCTCGCCGCCGGCAAGGTCGTCGGCGACCCCGTCGGCCGGTACGTCTCCCGGTCGGACCGGTAGCCGCGATGGCCCCGGTCGCCCGCAGCTATCTGTACGTCCCGGCCGACCGGGAGAAGCTGCTCGCCAAGGCGCACCTGCGCGGCGCCGACGCCCTCATCCTCGACCTCGAGGACGCCGTCACCCCGGCGAACAAGGCGGTCGCCCGTACGTCGGCCGCCGCCCACCTGGCCGACCCGCGGCCCGGCCAACTCTGGGTACGGGTCAACAGCGACCGGGCGGCCGAGGACATCGCCGCGGTGGCCAGCCCGGCGCTGGCCGGTGTCTGGGTGCCGAAGGCCGAACCGGAACTGCTCGCCGCCGTCGACGTAGCGCTGGGCGCGGCGGAGCGGCGACTCGGGCTGCCCGACCGGACGTTCCAGGTGATCGCCCTGATCGAGACCGCGCGCGGGGTGCTCGACGTGGCCCGGGTGGCGACCTCTCCCCGGGTCCTGCGACTCGGGCTCGGCGAGGCCGACCTGGCCGGCGAACTCGGCCTGCAGCCCGGTCCGGACGGGGCGGAACTCGCACCGATCCGGTCCCAGGTGGTCGTCGCCTCGGCCGCGGCCGGGATCACCGCCCCGGTCGGCCCGGTCGAGACCGTACTCGGCGACGCGGTCCGGCTCGCGGCGAGCACCCGGGCTCTGCTGCGGCAGGGCTTCCGGGCCCGGACCGCCGTACACCCCGACCAGCTCGCCACCATCAACGAGGTGTTCACCCCGAGCGCCGCCGAGATCGAGGCGGCCCGGGGGGTGCTGGCCGCCCTGGCCGAGGCGGAACGCCAGGGCACCGGCATCGCCACCCAGGCAAACGGCCAGATGCTCGACCGCGCCGTGGTTCGCGCCGCCGCCGAGGTACTCGACCGGGCGGCCCGGATGGGTGACCATCCCGGCCCGCCGTCGTAGTTCCGAACTGTCGGTCAGACGGGGTAGAGGATCTTCACCCCGTTAAGGTTCAGCGCCGATACGGAGCTAAAGCCGGCGAAGCCGGCATGATCCAGTCAAGTTTGTTGATCGGCGTGCTGGATTTGGTGTGGGTGTTGTGTTTCAGGTCGCCAGTCCTGCCTGCCTGGTGAGGCGGTCGAGGGCGGTGTTGTAGGCGCGGGCCGCCGCGTGGAGTGGTGATCGGGTTGGCGGGTCGGGGTCGGTCAGTTGCGCGGTGGCGGGGCGGATGAGTCGGTCGTGCAGCCGGGTCAGCAGCATGGCGTGGTCCAGGCCGGTGTCGGTGACCTGGTAGCGGTGGCGGTCCGTATACCGGCCAGGATCGTGCGGTGGTGCTGCGACGAGCCGTGCTGGCCGTCAAGGCAGGACGGGAGCCGCAGTGACTGACCGGGATACGGCTGTCCGCGCCGTGTACAAGAGCGTGCGTATCGCCGGTCAGTTGACGTATTACCGCAACCGGGTCGACGAGTACACCCGTGCGAATCAACAGGCCATCATCGTGCGTAACACGCTGCTCGGCTTGGCCCCATGGCGGGAGCGGTCAGTCAGTTCGCGGACGGAGGCGGCCGGACCGCAGCCGGCCTGGTTGCTGCTTTGCTGGCTTCCCTCGCGGGTTCGGTGACCGCATTCGAGGCGCTCATCGGTTTCGCCCCGACAGCGAAGTTGTACGTCGACGCCGCGGTCAGCCTGGAGGAGGCATGCCTGCGTTGGGACACCGGCGATGACCTCGCCACCGACGTCGAGCGAATCGAGCAGGTCTTCCCTGCCGAGGCCGGCCAGTGGGGGCAGCTGACGATCCCCTCCGCCTCGACCGTCCCGGCGTCGACAGCAGCATCTGACACCCGAGACGACGGCGCCGTCGAATCTCCGCACGGCCTCTGCGGGCTACGCCGAGCATGCACTGACACAAGATGATCTTTCGCTTGGTCACGGTCCGGCCGTACCTCTGTTTGGGTGAAACGTGGGCATGGGAACGTGGTGGGTGCCGCGATGGTTCTCGGCGCCGCGGCGCTGTGGGGAACGATTGGTCCGGCGCAGACGTTGGCGGCGAGCGGCATCGGCATGGCCGCTCTGGCCGGGTGGCGACATGCGGTAGGCGGCATCTGTCTGGTGGTTCTCGGGTTCTGCCGTTCGAAGATCTCTCCATCGCCGGCAAGACGACGGTCGTGGGTCCTGCTGCTGGTGGCGGGGGTAGCGAGCGCCGCGTACCAATTCAGCTTCATGTCGTCGGTGTCACACAGCGGAGCCGCAATGGGCACCGTCGTAGCCATCAGCGCAGTCCCCCTGTTCACCGGCATCGCCGGCCGCGTGCTGGACGGTGAGCGGCTGAGCGCGTTGTGGTGCAGCGGCACCGTCGGCGCAGTGGGGGGCTGCGTGGTTCTACTGCGACCCGAGACCGGGCTGGTGGACGTGGTGGGTCTTTGCTGGGGCGGCCTTGCCGGCATCACCTTCGCGGCATACACCACAGCGATGAAACGGCTGTCGGCGCGCACCCCATCGCTGATCATGGCCACCGCCGGCAGCATGGCAGCCGGCGCGCTCGTACTGGCGCCGTGGATCCACATGGACATCGCCATGGTGGTGGACGTCCGCACCGGATTACTCGTCGTGTGGTTGGGTCTCGCCGCGACAGCCGTTCCGTACCTGTTGTACGCACGAGGTTTGCGCACCGTCAAGTCCGGTACGGCCGGTGCCCTTACGCTCGCGGAGCCGTTGACCGCGGCGTTGTTGAGCGTCGCGCTGCTCGGCGAGCGGATCGCCATGGCGCAGGTCGCCGGTTGTCTGATCATCCTCAGCGGGATGCTCGCCATCGTGGTCGATGCGCGGAGACGAACGGCCGTGGCCCAACCGACTGGTCGCGGAATGGCCATCGGTGATTCCGTAACGATGGAACTGCCGTTGATGCCTTTCGCGTCCCCGGCGCTTGGCACCACCGCCACTGTGGAGATCCCGGTCATTCGCAGGGCGCCGGCCCGCATCGAGAATCCGCAAGCCGGGCCGGCCGCAACTCCGGTCGAGGTTCCGCTTCCTGGTGCCAGGTTGAGCACGACTGGAAACGCATGGCGGCATGATCAACCTGACGGCCGACCGGCTCGAGGCGCTGACAGCGCCGGTCAGCCCCGCGTTCCGTGACTTCCATTGACCCGCCGAAATCCGTCAGGCGGGGACCTCGCTTGGTTGCTGGGCCGCCTCGGCGGGCTCCACGTCGGCGATCTTGCCCAGCCGGCTGGGCCACCACATGTGCCGTCCGATGTCGAGGTTCAGCGCGGTGACCAGGACCGCCCGGACGATGATCGTGTCAAGCAGGACGCCGAACGCCACCGCAAAGCCGATCTCGGCGAAGGCGGTCAGCGGGAGGGTGGCCAGCACCGCGAAGGTGCCAGCGAGGACGAGACCTGCGGACGTGATCACGCCACCGGTCGCGGCGAGGCCGATGAGTGCGGCGCGCCGGGTGCCGTACCTCGCGGTTTCCTCGCGTACCCGGGTCATCAGGAAGATGTTGTAGTCGATGCCCAGTGCGACGAGGAACACGAACACGAACAGTGGCAACGACGTGTCGGCGCCGCCGAAGCCGAAAATGTGCCGGAAGACCAGCGCGCTCGCGCCCAGGGCGGCACCGAACGACAGCACTACCGTCGCTACCAGCACCAACGGCGCGACGACGGCTCGCAGCAGCAGCGCCAGGATGACGAGGACCACGACGAGCACGATCGGGATGATGAGGTTGCGGTCGTATCGGGCTGCCCGCTGCAGGTCGAGGTTGATCGCGGTGTTGCCGCCGACCTGAGCGTCCGCGCCGGGCACGGCGTGCACGCGGTCGCGTACCCGGTCGACCGTGTCGTAGGCCGCCGGGCTGTCGGCCGCGGCGTTGAGGGTGCCCACGACATAGGCGAGGCCACCCTTGGCGACGGGTTCGCTGACCGACGCCGGGTCGATGCCCTCAGTCGACGCGAGCGCCGCCTTCACCGCGGGGCCTTGCTCCGCCTTGCTGATTACGACGACCGGGTTGCCCGCACCGGCCGGGAAGTGCCGGGCGAGCACTTCCTCGCCCACGATCGAGTCCGGGTTGCCACGGAACGATTCCTTCTGGGTCAGCCCGGTAGCATCGAGCTGGACGAGGCCGATCGCCATGACGGCCAGTGCCAGGCCGGTGGCGACCCAGGTGATTCGGGGGCGGTTGGCTATCCGCTTGCCGATGTTGGCCCACAACCCGGTGGTGGTGGGCTCCGCGGAGCCGAACCGGGGCCGCACCGGCCAGAAGATCCAGCGGCCGACCGTCACGAGCATGGCCGGGAGCAGGGTCAGCATGACCGCGAGCCCAACCAGGACACCGATCGCGGCGACCGGGCCGAGGCCCTTGGTGGAGTTGGTCTCAGCGAAGAGCAGGCATAGCATGCCGATCACGACGGTGCCGGCGCTCGCGATGATCGCCGGGCCGGCGCGGTGCAGCGCCACCGCCATGGCCTCATGCCGGTCTGAGTGGCGCCGCAGCTCCTCGCGGTACCGCGCCACGAGCAGCAGCGCGTAGTCCGTGCCCGCGCCGAACACGAGCACGGTCAGGATGCCCGCACTCTGCGCGTTGACGGTGAGGCCGGCGTTCTTCGCCAGCAGGTAGATGACCGCCTGGGCGGCCGTCAGCGCGACGCCGGCGGAGACGACGGGCAGCAGCCACAGCCCGGGACTGCGGTAGGTGAGCAACAGGATCACCACGACCACACCGATCGTGGCGAACAGCAGCCTGCCGTCAATGCCAGCGAAGGCCTCGCTGGAGTCCGCCGCGCTGCCAGCGGGCCCCGTGACGTGCACCGACAGCCCGCTGGCGCCGGCCTTCGCGACGTCCTTCATCGAGGTGACAATATCGCCCGCCTTGTCCCACCCCTCAGGGCCGAGATTGAGCGGGACGATGATCTGCGCCGCCTGACCGTCGCCGGAGAAGATCGGGCCGCCGACCTGACCGTCGACTTCGGCCATCTGGCCGAACCTGTGCGCATCGGACACTGTCTGCGCCCGGTCGGTCTCGGTCAGTCCGGAAGACCGCTGGTAGACGACAACGGCCGGGATCGTGTCGGCCGACGCGAACGCCGCCTGCCGGTCGAGCACCTGAGTCGACTCCGCGCTACCCGGCAGCCAGGACTTGGCCTCATTGTCCTCGACGCTGGTGAGCTTGCCGGCAAGCGGCCCAGCCACCGCGACGAGAGCCAGCCAGAACACGATGATGAGGTACTTCGTCTTGCGTCCTGTGATCAAGCTCGCGACCGACCTGGCCATGATCCCCCCGTTTGGACGTCCAATCCCCGATGGACCAGGTTATGTTCCCGTCTACCCAAGCGTCCCGACATCGGCAGTACGCACCGACACCACTGCCCAAAACCCCTAGGGGCCGACACCCTCCGGCCGCTCCCGAACCGAGGTGCCACCTGTCGGATTCGGTGAACGTCTGCTCGCCGCGCACGCAGGGGGTGATCCGACGCTCGCGTCCAGGCCGCCGGCGGTGCCGACCTGCTCCCCGCGCACGCGGGGGTGATCCTCAGCCGGTGGGCGGATGGTGAGGCGTGCTCCTCTGCTCCCCGCGCACGCGGGGTGATCCCACGCTGTCCCGTGGCATGAGCGGGTTCGTCGTCTGCTCCCCGCGCACGCGGCGGTGATCCGGCCGGCGGCAACGAGGGTGACCCATGGTGCGAGCGCGATTGTGTCTTCGTGCGGTTCGGCGTCGAGGTCGGGGGCCTCCAGTGCGCCGGTCGTTGGTCGTTCGTCGTCGATGGGTGATCGCCAGTCGCAGACGGAGTGCCTGCGGCGCCGGTTGTAGAAGTCGGTGATCCAGGTGGCGATTTTCAGGCGCGCCTCGGCACGGCTACGGAACTGGCGGCGGTGGACGTACTCGACCTTGATGGTGGAGAAGGTCGCCTCGGCGACGGCGTTGTCGAAGCATCCGACGCGGCCCATCGACTGGCGCACCTTCCAACGGGCGCAGGCCCGGGCGAAGTCAGCCGAGGTGTACTCGCTGCCCCTGTCGCTGTGGAAGATCACCCCCGCGTGATGAGCACACTCGGACAAGACCTGCTGGCGCCGCCACGCCAATCGACCGACAATCAGACTGAACCGTCGGACTTGTGGCGGGGCCGCCTGCGTTAAGGAGGCGTCGCGCGTGCCGATCAAATTCGCTTCCTGGTCACGCACAAAAGATCTGGACCTGCATGTGCTGAGGGGCCAGACGGGGCCGGACCTGAGCGCCAGCCACCTGGCCTTCAGGAGGATGGACGACACCATCGTCTGGGCCCGGCAATACCTGGTTGATCCGACGAACGCCCACGATGTGAGCCTGACGTTCAGGCCGTTGATCCAGGGCGTGCTGACGGGCGACAGCTTCCGCGGCGCCGGAGTCCGGGTCAACAGGATCACCGGCGTCGTCCGGGTCGAAGACCTCCTGCCTCCGCTCCACCTGCGCAACTTCATCGTGGTGGCCGACGTCACCAACAACGCCGACGGCACGCAGTATCACCTGCCCATCCGCTTCCACATTCACGAGTCGGTCGCCCAGGTCTGGCTGACCCCGCCCAGCCTGACCATCCGCCCTGACGGTGCGAACCGTCCGGACGAGACCGACTACAAGTTTTCGGTTCGGGCTCGGTTCGACGACGGGGTGGTGGGCGACCTGACCGAAAGCCACGGTGTCACCTGGGGACCGGATGCCAACATCCACGCGGGCACCGGGCGGATCTTCCTCACCCTCTTCGATTCCCCTCCGGATACGATCACCCTCACCGCCACCCTGCCGGCCGCTTTGGGCGGCGGCTCGGCGAGCGGAGACGTCCATCTGGTTGAGCCCTGGAACAGCACCAACTTCGCCAGCATCGTGCCGGGCGGGGGCTGGCCGGGCTTTATCAACCCCGCCGTCGTCCCGAACTTCCTGTTCATTGGCGACGGCTTCACCCCCGCTGATTCCGGCACCTTCGAGCAACTTGCCGTCTCTCTCGTTCACCGCTTCAAGACCAGCCACCTAACCACCCCGTTCGACCTGCTCGCGACCTCGATGAATTTCTGGCAGGTCTTCGTACCCTCCAGCATGCGCGGCATCTCGATTCGCTGCGAGGTGTACACGACGGGTGTGGACGAGAAGCGGCGAGGCTTCATGGTCCCCAACCCGGAGAGACCGCCCGACGCCGGGGAATGGCGCCTGGAGCACCTCATCTACGCGGCCGGTCTGCCGGTCTCGACCGACCTACCCTCCAACACGGCCCGGACCAACGCGGACATCAAGACCGACTGGACCGCCTTGTATCACCCCGATCCCGCTCCGCACGCCACCGACTCACTGATCAACCGCTGGCGCCAGCTGGGCAACCGCAGCCTGGTGGAGGAGAAGGACACAACCCTGGGCATGGCGTACGGGAACCCGCCGCGCGTCAACAGCGAGAGCGACGACGAGTTCATCGCCTTCCACCCCTACCGCCTGGACCGCGACCGGCTGGATCGCTTCCTCACAACCCTGCGCGGCGACCAGGGCCACGACCTGACGGCTCTGTGGGCCGCCAGCCAGGACGGCAACCGGCCCACCAACTACGACTACGTCTTTGTCCTCTCAAGCTGCAAATGGGATCGCGGCATAAACCACGACGGCTATATCGCTATGAATGTCGAGGACTCCGCAGAGCTGCGCGGCCTGTCCATTGTCAGCGGAACGGGTGCCTACCACTGGGACCCGCCCAGCATCCCGAACTCCGTCAGCGGCCTGCGCAGTGGCCGGGCGTTGCATGAGATCGCCCACTCCTATGGGCTGGGCGATGAATATGCCCTCGCGGAGGACGCTTTCACCGGCTCGGCAGCCGACCTGGACAGGTACGGCAACCTTCAGGTGGAGACCGACGCCCAGACCGGCGGCCAGCTCGACGGCGAACAGATCAAGTGGAACTGGCTTCGGGCCCGCAAGGGGGCCCTGGTGCGCGACCTGGTCACGTCGACCGGCGCGAACCGCTGGACTGTGAAGCTCCAGCCCGGGCAGGGCGCACAGTTCGCCGTTGGCGACAAGGTCGTCCTGCGCAAGCGCGACTACCCCAATCCGCTCAGGAAGAACCCTATCGAGACCGTCTTGAGGGCGCCGGACGGCCGGACCACCGTCCTAGAGATCGACGAGCCGCGCTCGGCCGACGAGGTGACCGTGGTCGGCGCGATCAACCCGGACCTGACGTTCCTCGAGGGCGACGTGCTCTACATGCCGGCGCTCGCGCCCGACTCGGTCCGCTCAGAGACCTATCCGTTTGCGGGACTCGTGGCCAAGAACATCAAGGATTTCATCACCGCCAACCATAGGCCGCTCACCCCCGACCCGTGCGACCCGGCCGAGGCCATGAAAGCGGTGCAGGACCCGATCCTGAACGGGGTCAACCTGCCCATCTGCTTCAGCGAGAAGCCCCGCATCGTCGGCCTGTACCACGGGGGAGGCACCAAGTCCTGCGGCATCTTCCATCCGGCTGGCACCTGCATGATGCACGGCACGGCGTTAGACAGCCTAGAGTTCTGCGCCGTCTGCCGCTATGTCCTGGTGGAGATCATCGATCCCTTCAAACACTTCCAGATCGACCTCCAGTACGACGACTTCTACCCGCTGCGATGAGCGACAACGCCAGCACCCTCGAGCTGATCGCCCGCCACCTGACCCTGGCGCTCAGGCCGCTTCACCAGGCGGTCTCCGGCCCCGACGCCTTCAAACAGTTCATGCTGCGGCTGGGCTGGGGGGTCACGTCCCTGCCGCCCGAATACACCGCCCTGGGCGCGCGGGTCGAAGCGGCCGTGCAGACCCTGGAGGCCCTGGCCGACGAGCCCTCCCCCGAGGAGGCGCTGGCGCTGTTGGGCCAGGTCAAAGATGTGTACGACGCGATCCAGTCCCTCTCGGTCGCGCCGGCCGGGGTCGACGCCGCGACGTTCCTGGCCGAGATCGGCGAGCGACTGTTCGAGTTGCTGTGGACGGAGTACCTGGCCACCAGCCTCCCCGCGGCTTACAACCTGTTCCAGGCCATGGACGTGATCCAGCTTGAAAGCGTCCCCTCGAGCTCGGGCCGCCCGGCCTTCATGCGGGCCCATTTCAGATGGGACCGGATCCCGCAGATCGCCGCCGATCCGCTCTCGCTGATCAAGGGCGTCTACGGCTGGGGCACCTCCGACTTGAACTACATCCGCATCCTCGAGCACTCGGCCGAGTTGCTGGTCGCCTTCCGCCTGCCGGCCGCTCTGCGCAATGCCGAGGAGGAGTTGACCCGCGAGTACAGCGGCATCTTCGACGACCCGCTCCATGGGACGAACGTCGTGTTGCGGCTCCCCTTCTACTACCTCACAATCGCCGGGACCCGCCGGGAATTTGCCTTCGTCATGCGGGAGCTTCCGGCCGCGGGGGCCAGCCTGCCGGGCCTGGTGATCGAGCCGGACGTGCCCTCCGAGCTGCCGCTGACCCTGCGGCTGGCCCAGGACCTGGACCTGAAGATCCGCGCCGGCAGCGACATCGCCTCCCGCTTTGGCATCCTGGTCCGCCCGGACGGGATCAGCGTCAAGTACCCCTTCATGCCGGGGCAGGAGCTTCCGCGCGCCGGCTTCGGCCTCTCCTTCGATTTCCACCCTCCGAGCAGCGTTCTCCTGCTGGGCTCGGCGGGCGCCACCCGCCTCGAGGTGTCGGGCGCGGAGGCTGGCCTGCAGGCGAACTACCTCTCGGGTCAGCTTGAGCTGATCATGGCGGCAGACGTCCGCGGCCTGGCGCTGGTGCTGGCGGCCGGCGAAGGGGACAGCTTCGTACGCGACCTGCTGGGGGACGGCGAGAAGCGGGTGGACATCCCGCTCGGCGTGGAGTGGTCGAGCACCCGCGGCCTCCACTTCAAGGGCGGGGGCGGATTCGAGGTCGAGCTTCCCTCTCACCTGGAGCTCGGCCCGATCCTGGTCGAAGCCGTGCAGATCCGGCTCTACCTTCCGCCCGACGCCGGGCCGCGCCTGCGGACCCGGCTCGGCGCCAACCTGACCGGCCAGCTCGGGCCGCTGACTGCCACCGTCCAGGGCATCGGCATCCAGTTGGAACTGCTCTTTGAGGACGGTAACGCCGGCCCATTTGACGTGGGGGTCGGCCTCCAATCGCCCGACGGGGTGGGGCTGGCGATCAGCGGCGGCGGGTTCACCGGCGGCGGCTTCCTCCGGTTCGACGTCGAGAAGGGCGAGTACTCCGGGCTGCTCGAGCTGGAATTCCAGGGCACCCTGGCGCTCAAGGCAGTCGGCCTGCTGAACACCATCCTGCCTGGCGGCCAGCCCGGCTTCTCGCTCATTGTCATCATCACGGCCGAGTTCCCACCCGTCCAGCTCGGCTTCGGGTTCACGCTGACGGGAGTGGGCGGGCTGCTGGGGTTCAACCGCTCAGTAATGGTCGAGCGCCTCCGCAGCGGGTTGCGGGACGGCACCCTCGACTCGATCCTGTTCCCCGAGGACGTGGTCGCCAACGCCAACCGCATCCTGTCGGACGTGCGGCAGGTCTTCCCCCCCACGCCCGGCCGGTTCGTCCTCGGCCCGATGGCGCGCATCGAGTGGGGCACGCCCACCCTGATCACGATCGACCTGGGGCTGATCGTCGAGCTGCCCAACCCGGTCCGTTTGCTGATCCTCGGCATCGTGCGCATGGTCCTCCCCGACGAGAAGGCCCGCATCCTCCAGCTGCAGGTCAACTTCCTGGGCGTGATCGACTTCGAGGCCGGGACACTCGCCTTCGACGCGTCGATCTTCGATTCACGCCTGCTGACCTTCCCCCTGTCCGGCGACATGGCGGTGCGCCTGAAGTGGTTCGGGGACGCCAACTTCCTGCTCACGGTGGGCGGCTTCCACCCGCTCTATCAGCCCCCGCCCCTCGACCTGCCCCAGATTCGGCGCATCACCCTGCAGCTGCTTGACGCCGACAACCCGCGCCTCACCCTGGAGACGTATTTCGCCCTGACCTCGAACACCGTCCAGTTCGGTGCCCGGCTGGAGTTGTACGCCGCGGCTGGCTCGTTCAGCGTCTACGGCTTCCTGTCGTTCGACGTCCTGTTCCAGTTCAACCCCTTCTACTTCATCGCCGACATCGGCGCCATGCTGGCGCTGCGGGCGGGCTCGTCCACCATCGCCTCCATCTCGCTCGCGTTCACCCTGGAAGGGCCCACCCCTTGGCACGCCCACGGCAAGGCGACCCTGAAGATCTGTTGGTTCCTCTCCATCACGGTGCGCTTCGACCGCACCTGGGGCGAACAGCGCGACACGCGGCTCGACGACATCGCCGTATTGCCGCTGCTGCGGGCCGCCCTGTCCGACCCGGGCAACTGGCAGGCGTCGCTGGCGCCCGACAAGAACCTGATGGTGACCCTCAAGCAGATCGATCCGGGCGGCCCCCCGGTGGTCTCGCCAGCCGGCGTGCTGACGATCTCGCAGAAGGTCGTCCCCCTCAACGTCGAGGTCCAGAAGTTCGGGGCACAGACGCCAGCCGACGCCACCCGCTTCCGCATCCAGGAAGTGACCGTCGGACCGGCGGGCGACGCGGCGTCGCTGGAGACGGCGGTGGCCAGCGAAGACTTTGCCCCGGCTCAGTTCTTCGAGCGTTCGGATACCCAGAAGCTGACCGGCAAGTCGTTCGAGAAATACGACGCCGGGGTCCGCATCCAGGCCTCTGAGGAACTGAAATCGGACTACGCGGCGCTCCGACTGGTGGAGTACGAGCTGTTCTACAAGGACGACCAGCGCGCCCTGGCGCCCTGGTTCGACCTGTTCCAGGTCGAACCGCTGTCATTCGAGGCCTGGTCGGTGGGTGGCGCCGTGGCCAGGTCGCCCCTCTCGCATGCCAGGAAGGCCAAGCCCGCCGACGCCCCCGGCGAAGTCAATCTCCGGCAGGAAGAGTTCGCGGTGGTCTTCGCGCGTGACCTGAGCCCGGTGCCCACCGCAGCTTTCCACGCTTCCGAGGCCGCGGCGAATGCCCTGCTGGAGCAGATGCTGCGCCAGCAGCCGGGCCTGGCCAACGAGATCCTGGTCGTCCCCGCCTTCGAGGTGAACCGGTCATGAGCGACCCGATCGCCGCCTACACGTTCCTACCCTGGCTGCGCCAGGGAATCGCCGCGCAGATTCGACAGCCCGATACGCTGGGTCCTGGCGGGCCCGCCGAACGCGCCGAGGTGCGCATCTCCCTCAACGTCAACAACCAGGCCGATTTCGCCACCAACGACGTTCTCCTTCTCGGCCCCGGCGACGTCATCGGAATCCACCCACAGGCAGTGGTCCGGACAGAGCCGCGCAACTGGGTCACCGATTACGAGCCGAACTACCTGACCGCCATCGACTTCTACGACGAGGACTTCCCCTGGCGGTACACCCCGGCCAGTGCAGTGCGAGTCGACGCGGCCGGTGGCCCGGTGACCGACAACGGCCAGAGCAAGCTGCGCCCGTGGATCTTCCTGCTCGCCTTGGATGAGACCGAATTCACCGAAGGTCGGCCGCCAGGCGCGCCGCTGGAGGGCATCACACTAACCGGCGACCCGAACGCGGTGTTCCCTCCGCCGGACCAGGCCTGGGCATGGGCGCACGTCCACGTCTCCCGCGACATCACCAATGCGGGGGCCAACACCCCGCAGCAGACCGTCGTCGCTCTCAAGAGCCTGGTGCACGCCAACCCCGATTCCGCCCTGTCGCGGCTGGTCTGCCCGCGCAAGCTCAAGGAGGATACGGCCTACCACGCCTTCGTGATCCCGGCCTTCGAGATCGGGCGGCTGGCCGGCTTGGCGCTGCCCACCGTCGGGCAGGATGCCCTTGCCCCTTCATGGGGGAACGGGCAGACCGAGTATCCGGTCTACTACCGCTGGTTCTTCCGCACCGCCAGGCGCGGCGACTTCGAGTACCTCGTCAACCTGCTCGAGCCGCGCCGCGTGGACGAGCGGGTGGGCATCCGGGATATGGATATGCAGGCCCCGGGCTTCGGCGTGCCCGGCATGCGAGACGCGCCGGGCGATTCGGCCGTCATGGGGCTTGAAGGCGCGCTGAAGAGCCCGCAGGCCCGAACCCGCCCGGCCGAGTGGCCGCCTGCACCCCACCCCGCTTTCCTGGCTGAGTTGGCCGCCAGGGTGAACCTGCAGGAAGACGCGCTCCAGCCCCCGGCCGATGGCGGAGAGCACCCCGACCCGGTCATCAGCCCGCCGCTGTACGGGCGCTGGCACGCCCTGCAGAGCCACCTGCACGTCGATGACCCCGGCTGGGCCAACGAACTCAACCGGGATCCGCGCCTGCGCGTTCCGGCCGGCCTCGGCACCCAGGTGATCCAGGCCAACCAGGAAGACTACATGCAGAAGGCCTGGCAGCAGCTCGGCGACGTGCTGGCCGCCAACCAGAAGATCCGCCAGTTCCAGGTCTCGATAACGGCGGGCGCCAGCGCACTCGAACGCTTCTTGAAGCCCCTTGGTCGGGACCAGAAGCTGGCGGTGACCGCCCAGGTCCACCGCCGGGTTCTGGGAAGCCCGACGACCGTCGCCCGTCAGGTGGAAGAGAGCCGCCTGCCGGCCGCCTCCCTCGACCCTGCCTTTCGCCGGATGACGCGGCCGCGCGGCGCACTGATGCGCAAGGCCTTTCCCCGGCAGCGTGGCAGGCCGGGCGCCATGCTTTCGCGCATGAACACCCCCGGCGGAATCACCGCGGCCCCGCCCAAGCGGGCGCCGGAGAAGGAGATCCTGCTCGAGGGCGTAGCCCGATCCCTGCTGCCGTTCCCGCTGCCCGGCTGGCTTCGCGCGGTGTTGCTGTGGAAACCGCTGCGCGCGGCGATGGTGACGGCGGCTGTGCTGCTGCTCCTGTTCTCTGTCGTCACCCTCGGGCTCGGGCTGCCGGTAACCCTGCTGGGACTCGCAGCGCTCGGCGTGATCGAGTATGTGCGCGGCCGCCTGGAAGCCGCCACGCGCCTCGGCAACCAGAACCGCGCGGTCGCGGCCGTGCAGGCGATCCCACCCCGGCCCGGGTTCGTGCTCACCGAACCGGGCAACCGGTTGCCTCCGGGCATCGGCCGCAGCGGCTCGTCCGACAGCCCCGAAGCCGCTCGCTTCCGCCAGGCGCTGGTCGACGTGGACGCGCGATTCGAGACCCCGCTGCCGGTCAAGACCATCGGCCCGCCGCTCGACTTCGACCGCGCGGCGGCCGTCGTGGAGCAGGCCCTCAATCCGGTCACGGCGATCCCGCGCCGGGCCTTGAACCTGATTGCCATCCCGCCGACCTTCACGTATCTCAAGCCGACCGGCACCCTCGTGCCGGTCATGGCTCACCCCGTGCTCAACGAGCCGATGTACCGGCCGCTGCGCGATCTCTCCAGCGAGCTGCTCATCCCGAACCTGCACCTGATCCCCAACAACACCATCACGCTGCTGGAGACCAACCCGCGCTTCATCGAGGCGTACGTCGTTGGCCTGAACCACGAGTTCGCCCACGAGCTGCTGTGGCGCGAGTATCCGACCGACCTGCGCCCGAGCAGCTTCCTGCTGTTCTGGGAGCCGGCCGAAAGGGCCAGCCGCGACAGGCGGGTGGATCCCGCGACCCGCGCCCGGCAGTTGCGCGACTTCAAGCCACTGCACGAGTGGGGACCATCCACCGACCTGGGAACGCACGAGAACAAGCCACTGCCCACCGGGAGCGAGCCGGGCGAGTCGCGCCTGGTGCTGGTGATCCGCGGCGACCTGCTCAAGCGCTATCCGAGCGCCATCCTCTACGCCCAGAAGGCGAAGTGGGTCGAAGACCCCGACGATCCCGTCCTGCCCCGGCGGATGATCCGGGTGTTGGACGAGAGCGACCCCGATGCGAACCTCCTGGAGCCGATCTTCAAGGCCGAGGTCCTGCCCGACCTGCGCTTCATCGGGTTCGACCTAACGGCCTCACAGGCCAAGGGGTCGATCGAGCCGGAAGACGGCGACCCCGGCTGGTTCTTCGCGATCCAGGAGCGGCCCGGCGAGCCGCGCTTCGGGCTCGATATCCACGACACGACGCCGCCCGCCCCGACCCGATGGACGGACCTGTCATGGAACCACCTGGGTGACCCCGCGCAGATCGGCCTCATCGATCTGACCACCGTCCCGACCACCAACATCACGACCGTCCCCGACGACGCCATCCAGTGGGGCGTCAACGCGGCCGACATGGCGTACATCCTCTACCAGGTGCCGGTGATGGTGGCCGTGCACGCGGAGCGGATGCTGGTATGACTGATCTCGGCGAGCTTCGACAGGGCGCCGCGGCCGCCCGGCAGGCGCTGGCCAGCGCCGAAGAGAACCTGGCCGAACTGCGCCGGCGGCTGCGTGGCGGGCAGAACCGGCTCGAGCACGTCCTGCGTCGGGGCCAAGCCGGCGAGCAGGAGGCGCGAGCCATTCAGGCCGAGCTCGAGCGGCTGCAAGCCGCCCGGGCTGACGGCGAGCGGGCCGCCGCAGCGGCGAAGGAGGAATTCCATCGCCTCTGGCAGTCGATCCCCGAGTCCCCCTGGGACCTGGTCGAGCAGCTCCCCGACGACCTGCCGTTCCTGCTCCTGCCGGTGCGGGTCGAGGCGCGCTTCATGCCGGGCGCGGCGGGCAGGGAACTGTGGGTGCGCATCTTCCCCGACGACATCGCGGTGCACACCCACGAGAAGGAGCTGACCGCCGCGGAGGTGAACGACGGCCATGCCTTCTGGCGCGAGATGTGGACGGCCTCGCGTGAGACGGACCAACCTACCCGGCAGGCGCTCGAGCAGGGAGCATGGGCGAAGCTGGCCCGCTCGTCGGACAGCCGTCGGGCGGCCTGGATCGCGGCCCAGACCCGTCCCGCCACGCTGGACGTGTCCTCGGCCGAGGACCTGAGCTTCCCGGCCGTCGACCCGCAGAGCCTCAAGTCGGAGAGCTGGAGCCGGGCGCCGTGCTCAACCGTCATGCCCGACCGATTCGTGGTGATGGGTTACATCGGGGGCGAGCGAGTCTTCCGGCAGGCCGGCGCGCCGGTGCCCGACCCGCTCGTCCTCGGTCCCGACCCGCTCCGGTTGGAGGTCGAATATCGGCAGACGGGCGGCGAGCTCCAGACGGGCGCGGACTTTGCCTGGGTCGGCGATTTCGATCAGGCGGTCGCGAAGGGCATGGGCCTGCGAATCCCGCTTGATGCGACCGCCGCAGAGCGCGGGTTGGACCGCCTGCTCGTGCTCGGCCTACGGCTGTCGTCCGACGCGGTCGCCGGCCAAGACCTGGTGGAGGAGCTGTTCGACAACCACCACTACGCCGCCGACGGAATGAGCCTGCTGCCGCAGGGGACGCCCACCAACAACGCCGACGGGAAAGGTTCCGGCTTTTCGAGCGCAGGCCCCGACCCGGCCGAGAGCTTCGCCCTCGAGGTCGGCCCGCCCGCTTTCGAGCCGACCGGTCAGCCACACGAGAAGACGGACGCCCAGCGGCTGGACGGCGCCGCGGGGCGCGACCTGTGCGAGGCCCGGCGGTTCAACACCGCCCTCTTCCCGGCCACGCTTGGCTATTACCTAGAGGAGATGCTGGACCTGGACCTGGGCCTCATCGCCCGCGTACGGGATTTCTTCACCGGCTACGTCACCGGGCGCGGCCCGCTGCCGGCGGTGCGGGTGGGTAGCCAGCCCTATGGGGTGCTCCTGAGCTCCGATTTTTCCGCCTGGCAGTGGTCCGAGCGCGAGTTGGGCCGCCAGCCTGGATTCCTGAACGGGATGCTCGGGGTGATCCGCCGCTTGCAGGAGACCTGGCGGCAGCTAGCCGCGGGCGCTTCCCGAATCGGCGCAACCGCCGACCCGGATCAGGACTTCTTGCGCGCCCTGGGCCTGAACGCGGCCTCGATCGAGTTCTATCGTCGGCACGCGACCGGGAAAGAGACGATCTGGAACTTCTACGCCTTCACCCCTGGCAGGTTCTACGGCCCGGCCCTCATGGAGAACATCCGCCGCCAGGCCCTGGCGCTGCTGCAGGAACTGGGGCTGCCCCTCGACCCGCCGCCGCGACTGTTCGACCTGGCCTTCTTCGTGGACCACGACCAGATCCTCGACCCGCTGGTGGACGACGTCGCCGCGGACGAGACCGAGAAGCTGTCGGAGACGAAGCTGCTCAAGAAGGCTTATCGCATCCCCGACCCCGCGAACCCGGATGGCTTCACCGAAAGCAGTTACCTGGGCTGGCTTGCCCACAGCGCCTATGACGACCTGAAGCAGCAGCGCCTTCGACACCTGTCCGGCGAAGACCAGCCGGTGCCCCGCCCCCTGCTCTACCGCCTGCTGCGCTCTGCGCTGCTGCTCTCGGTCCACGATGCGGCGACGCGCCTGTACGCCCGGTTCGACGTGCTTCCCCTCACCGCCCGCCGGGAGGTCGAGATCGCGAACGTCACGCAGGACCGGACGGTCACCCGGTGGGAGCTGTTGGACGCCGAGGTCGGCCATGTCCTGCCTGCCCTGTCGCAGGCCAACCTGCCGGTGGGCGCCTGGCTGTTGACCCCCGACGGTCACGGTCAGCCCGAAGCCCTCACCATCGAGGCCGTGCGCGCCGCGCTCGCGGACCTGGTGGACCTGCCGACCGCGCGCCTGGAGCGAATCCTCGTCGAGCACCTGGACCTGTGCTCGTACCGGCTGGACGCCTGGCAGATGGGCTTCTTCTCCCGCCGTCTGGAGTTGCAGCGCTTCGTTTCGGGGAACGAGGGCCCCGGCGACGGCGAAGCCCCGCCCGATTCGCTGCGCCGCACGGGTCTCTATCTGGGCGCCTTCGGCTGGCTGGAGGACCTGCGCCCGGGCCCGTCTCAGCAGAAGGCCGACACCACCGGAATCCCGGTCACCCTGTACGACCCGACGAGTGACGGCGACCTGTTCGAGCAGCCCGACAATGGCGGCTTCATCCACGCGCCGTCGCTCAACCACGCCGTGGCGGCGGCGGTACTGCGCGGCGCCTACCTCACCCATTTCGACCCGGCCCGCCCGGAGACGATGGCGGTCAACCTGTCTTCGGATCGGGTGCGGACCGCGCTGTCCTTCATCGAAGGGGTCCGCAACGGCCAGGAGCTTGGCGCGCTGCTGGGCTACCAGTTCGAGCGCGGCCTGCATGATCGGTATGACGACCCATCCCTCAACCAGTACCTCCCCCTCTTCCGGGCTCAGTACCCGCTGCTGGCCGACAAGATCACGCCTGACGAGAGCGGCAGCCCCATCGAGACCAAGGAATCTCGCAATGTGCTGGACGGTTACGCCCTGGTCGAAGCCGCCTTCCTACGGGCCACCCCGGTGGCCTATCCATACGGCGTCGAGGGCCTGCCCGCCGACCCAACCTCGCCACACGCGGTCGCCGTCCAGGCCGAGGTCGCCCGCCTGGCCGACAGCCTCGACGCCATCGCCGACCTCCTCCTGGCGGAAGGCGTCTTCCAGTTGACCGAGGGCAACTTCGAACGGGCCGCGGCCTCGATCAAGACTCTCGCCGAGGGCGGGCTGCCGCCCGAACCCGAGATCGCCCGAACCCCGCGCAGCGGCCTCGCTATCACCCAGCGCGTAGCGCTGCACCTGCCGGGCGAAACGGGACCTGGGTCCTGGCCGGGGGCACCAACCGAGCGGGCGCGGGTCGAACCGGGCCTGAACCGCTGGCTGGGCGAGCACCTCCCCGCGCCCGACCGCATCGTCGTTAAGGCGAGTTGGGAGGGACACCCTCCGCACGAGCAGAGCTTGGCCGGCTTGGGGCTCCAGCCCATCGACCTGGTCCTGCTGGCGGGGGATGAGATTTTGAGCCAGGAGACGGAACTGGAGAAGCGCCTGGCCTCCGCCATCCGCGTGGACCAGCACGACGACGACCTGCAGGTCACGTTCGAGTTCATGGCCGAGCCTGCCGATCCGGCAAGCGTCAACCTGTTCCCACTTCTGCCGCTGCTGCGCCGCCTGCGGAACCTGGTCACCACCGCCCGCCCGCTCTCGGCCCTCGATTTCCACCTGCCCTCCGAAGCGAACACCAACCCGGCGGAGAACCTCAACCCTCAGGGCTACGACCTGGACGAGCTCGATGGCCGTCTGCAGACGGCCATCGGTCGGTTCGACACGGCCTTGGCAGACCTGGCCGCCGCCATCCCCGTGGACGGCAACGGGGACCCGGTGGTGGGCGCCATCGTCGCGGAAACCGTGCGAGGCTTCATCCTGGCTCTGGCACGTTTCGGCCTGCCCGACGCCGTACCGCTCAGCGCGGTGGGCGACTCGGACCGCGCCCGCCAGACCCTGGGCGACCAGGGACTGCGTCTGCTGAAGATCGGCCATGCGAGGCTGGTGCTGGCGACTGCGGCGCGGACCTCCGCGGCCGACGCCAGCCGACCGGCCAGCGAACGCCTCGCCGACTACCGCCAAGCCGCACAGGAGCTCTTCGGGCCGTCGTTCAACCTTGTGCCGCGCTTCTCGCTCAGCGCGCTGAGCGAGGTCCAGGCCGCCGCCGCCTTCCGCGATGCGCCGCCCGACCAAGGCCTGACCCGGTTCCATCACGAGAACCCCCTGCTCGTCGACGAATGGCTACAAGGGGTGGCCCGGGCCCGCCAAAGCATGGGCGACCTCGAGCAGGTCCTCATCCTCAGCGAGCTGTTCGCAACCCCGGGCGGCATCCTCAAGCCGCTGCAGCTTCCCTTCCGCGCCGGAGACCATTGGGTGGCGGTCGAGTTTCCTCCCGTCCGGCCGGAGCAGATCGGCCAGCCAGGAGTGTTCTACCCGCAAGGCGAGTTCGTGTCGCTCGTGCAGTGCCTGCCGGCGAGCGGCTTCGACCCGGCCGCCCAGCAGAGCGGCCTTCTCGTCGACGAATGGAGCGAGGTGATACCCGGCAAGGTCGAGACCACCGGCATCGCCGTGCATTACAACCAGCCCAGCACCGAGCCGCCGCAGGTCCTGCTGCTTGCCGTCACGCCACAGATCACCGGACAGTGGACGTGGGGCAAGCTGGAGGGAATCCTCAACGACACCCTGGAGCGCGTGAGACAGCGGGCCGTCGAGCCGGACCAACTCGGGAGCACTGCGCTTGGCCACCTGTTGCCGGCGGTGCTCTCGGCCGTCACCACCCGCCGCTTCGCCACCATCTCCACCGATCTGACCCACCAGACGGCGATCCGGGAATAGCCGGGCACATCTGGCGCAGACACGCGAAGGAGGGCCTGTGCCACAGATTCCGATACCGCGCGCCACCAAGGCACTGTTTCTCTCCGAGGTCTTCTTCCCCAGCATCACCACCTGGAACAGGCTGGAGGGCCGGCCGCGCGGCCACGACTTCGACCGCAGCCTGCGAGCGGAGGTGCGCGACCCGCTGTGGATGATCTGCCGTCAGTGGCAGTTCGGCGAGTTCGACGGGGAAGACGCAGGCTCGGCGGTGGAAGCCAAGGTCCAGCTTGCGACCGCCCGGGTGAACCGCTTCGCCGGGCTCGATGGGCCCGCCATCGCCTACGACGAGCGCCTACCGCTGGAGGCCCAGGTCGAGCGCGAGCCCATCCCCCTCGACCTGATGACGCGCGCCCAGCTGGGCCGCCACTGGCTCAAACTCATCGCCGCGCTCGGCGACTTCAAGGCCCTCTATCTAGGGCAATACCCGTTCGACGACCCGCCCGCCGGTAGCGAGGCCGAGGCGCACCTGCGCAGTGACCCGCAGTCCTGGTCGACCCTGCACGCCCTGCAAAGGCGCATGCCAGACGGCGGAAAGCTGTATGAGGCCATCAAGGCCGTCCCCGACGAGCACGCCGCATGGCTGGCAGCCGCCGTGCCGGACCCGGACAGGCGCAAGGCGCTGGGCGACGCGGGCCAGAGGTTCGTGGACTGGTTCAGGCGGACCTACAGCCAGTCCGAGACCGGCGACCCGGTCACATGGTCGCCCGGCTATCTGGAGTATCAGTTCGCCTGCTCCGCCCCCGCCGCCGTGGCTGGTGAGCGTCAGACCGTGCTGGTGGCCGAGCAGTACGCCCAGGGGCATCTGGACTGGTATGCCTTCGACGTGGACGCTCAGTCGGTCGGCCTCTCCGACGCGAATGGGGCGGAGATCCCGCCTGCGGTCGTGGAGGTCCAGCCGCCGCTGAGCTTCGTCCCCAGCCCGATCGTCTTTGGGGGAATGCCGGCCGCGCGCTGGTGGGAGTTCGAGGATCGCAGGACCGATTTGGGTGATTTGAAGCCCAGCACCACCGACCTGGCGACGCTGGTGCTGTTGGAGTTTGGACTGGTGTTCGGCAACGACTGGAGCCTCGTGCCCTATGTGCTCCCGGTCGGCACGCTCAGCGAGGTGTTTGGGGTAGTCGTCAAAGACGTCTTTGGGGCGAGGACCCTGGTCCGCGCGGCCGGGCAGCCTGACGGCGCGGAGCGGACGCGCTGGGGAATGTTCGACCTGAGCCTGCACCGTGAGGGCCGGGTGTTGGAGCGACTGTTCCTGCCTCCCGCGGTGGGGAAAGTGCAGGAGAGCGCGCCGCTCGAAAAAGTCATCCTGGCGCGGGATGAGATGGCCAACATGGTCTGGGGCGTCGAGCAGACCATCCCGGCGCTGGCCGGCGGAGGCGCGAACGGCTTCGAGGCCGCCAAGGCCCTGGAGCGGTATCTGGTCTCGCTTGGGCTGCCCCACGTCGAGCCACCCAGGCTCGACACCGGCGCGCTGATTCAGTACAAACTCGGCCGCGGCGTGCCGGAGAACTGGATTCCCTTCATCCCGGTCCACAATCCCGGCTCGAGTCGGGACGTCCGCCTGCAGCGGGCGGCCATGCCGCGCCTGATCCCGGGCGCGCTGGAGGCGCCTGTGGAGCCGCGCGGCTCGTTCCTTCGCCCCGGGCTGGACGAGACTGCGCGCCGGCCCTACTTCGTCCACGAGGAGGAAGTGCCCAAGGCCGGCGTGGTCCTCACCCGCACCTACCAGCGCACCCGGTGGAGTGATGGTCAGGTCGTCACCTGGCTCGGCCGCCGCAAGCAGGTCGGCCTGGGTCAGGGCTCGAGCGGCCTCGCCTGGGACCGGATCGAGCCGTCCACCACAACGTCAACATCAGCAGGAGATCAAACGGCGCCGCTGCATTGAGTGTTGGCAGGGTCGAGGCAGGTCAGTCTTCTCCGCTACATGATCGTCCTCCATGAAGAACTGCAACTGATATGAGGCTTGGTCATTGGGGAGCTGCCGCCGGCCGACAGGCTGATGCTGGACGCGTACGTGGCGCAGACCGCGGACCGGGTCTGGACCCTGCGTGACGCGACGCTGCTGACCGCTTTGGACGCCGGACGCAGGCTCGACCAGCTGCGCCAGTTTCTCGCCGACCGTGCCACCCATGAGCTGCCCAACCCGGTAACCACGCTGCTCGCCGACGTCGAGGCGCGGACCGGGAGGCTGCGTAACCTGGGCGTGGTCCGGTTGATCGAGTGCGCCGACCCTCGCCACCGACCGCGGCGCCCGATTCACCTACGTCTACGACTTCGGCGACGAGTGGACGCACACCGTCACCGTCGACGACATCTGGCCCGGTGGCCCCGACAACGCGTTCACGTTCCTCGACGGCGGTGGGGCCTGCCCGCCGGAAGAGGTCGGCGGCGCTGCCTGGTGTCAACACCTGCTCGCCGCTCTGGCCGACCCGGCCAGCCCAGACCGCGACGACGCTGTTGAGACGCTCGGCGCGGGCTTCGATCCCGCCCGTTACCACCGCGCAACGGCCGGGTAGGGCAGCCGTGAGCACCAGTCGACACCGCGCGGCACTCGGCGAATTCTTGGACGCGCTGGTAACCCGGCCGCGGAGCCTGGGCGTGGAGGGGATCGTGGTGGCACTCGTCGCGCACGCCCAGCGGCTACCCGCCAGCAGTCGCCGGGAACTCGCCCGGATCGGCGCGGAACTTTCCGAGCGCTACGCACGCTGACGGCCCAGTCAGCTAGCCGGACGATGTTGCCTGACGGCAAGTTAAGTTTTCCTTATCGGGTTGTCGATCTACGAGGGAAGCTCGGTACCTTGCCCGGATGCGACACATCAAGACCGTAATCGCCGCGCTCATCGTGGGTCCGCTGGCCTGGGTCCTGCTCGCCGCTGGACAAGGCCGGTCCCTGCGGGTGTTCGCGGATGCGCAGGACAGTGGTGATTCGCTCGACCCTAATGCTCTGCTGAAGCCGTTGCTGGTACTGGCGGCTGCTGGCCTTCTCCTCGGGCTCATCGCCACCGTCCGGATCTCCCCGATCGGCTCGGTGCTGACCGGACTTGCGTACACGGTCAGCTACGCAGGCCTGTTGTTCAGCCCGGCACGGCTGCTGGACCTACTCAGTCACAAGCTGAGCGTGGCGGGTTACCAGATTGACTTGCTCACCCCCGTACGGACCGGGACGACGCTGCTGCTGGGCTCGCTGCTCCTGGTCGGGGTCGCCAGTGTCCAGCGGTGGCGGCGCTGGCCGCAGTCGGACGCCGATGAGCCGACGATCGTTGTCCCGGACACGATGATTCCGCCGGTATCGGAACGGGACCGCCCGCTCGGCGCGGACGGGCTCGGCTCGACGAAGCAGGGTGAGGATCCGACGAAGCCGGGTAAGTCCGACGAACCGGCGCCGGCGATGGCCGGCGGTTCACGCTGGACCGATTCGCCGCGCAGCCATTCCACGAACGAGCCCTGGCAGTCAGACGCGACGCGCTGGCAGTCCCCGCCGCGGGGGACGGGCTACCCGAGCTGACCGGGAAGCCCGCGTCAACGGTTCAGGCAAGTCGGCGCAGGGCAACACCGAGCGTGGCGATGCCCTCCCTGCTGACCCTGGTACGTCGCGACCTTCGGACGACGGCCGCGGCGCTCGGCATGCCACCTGCGCGACCGAGGCCCGATACGCAGACGAGCGGCCGAGAAGGAGGATGGAATGCGAGCGGTGCGATTCCGACAATACGGCGGTCCGGAGGTCCTGGAAGTGCCGCGGCCGTCGGCGGGACCGAGGCAGGTGGTTGTCGAGGTCGTCACCGCGGCGTTCAACCCTGGGGAGATCGGTATCCGGGAGGGCATCTTCGCCGACATCTGGCCGGCGACCTTCCCGGAGGGGCAGGGTAACGACTTTTCGGGGGTGGTCGCCGAGGTGGGACCGAAGGTCGCCGGTTTCGCCCCCGGACAGGCCGTGTACCGTGCCAAAACTCGCTGCGCGGGGCTGACCTGAGGCTTCGTTGATCCGGTCAGGCCGCTCGGTGATACTCGTTGATCACGCCGCCGAGGATCCGTCGTCGCCGTATCGGCGCGTTGATCGGGATGACGACGCTGGGATCTTGGTTCGGTGGCCGTTGGGCGAGGCGGCTCTGTTGCATCGAACGTCGGCAAGATCGAGGCAGACTTGAGCAGTGAAGTCATCGACCCGACCTGGACCGTGGCTGCCTCCGACGTCCGCGTTCGCCGGGGTTCCGGTTCCCACCGGAGGTGATCGTGGTCGCGGTTCGATGGTATCTACGCTTCAACCTGTCGTATCGGGACGTTGAGGAACTGCTGGTCGAACGTGGCGTGGAGGTCGATCACGTCACCGCCTACCGGTGGGTGCAGCGGTTCACCCCACTGCTGGCCGACGTCGCCCGCTTCAGCCGCCACTAGCCAGGTGACCGTGCGCGGTGGAGCGGTAGGTCACTCCGCTCCACCGGGCCGGTCGCTGGTTGCGTGAGGCGCGCTCGATGCGCCAGATCCTCTGCCGGCTGTATTCGAGGGCCTCGGCGGCGGCGCGCACGGTCACGCCGGCCTCGGTGCGAAACTGGCGCAGCAGCCGGCCGAGCTGCCGACGCGGACACCCACCGCGAGCCCGACCCCGACGCTCGTTGCCATCCCGTCGATCAGGGCTCCCATCGGGGGCACAACTCAGGCGGCGTTGCTCGGTGCAGCAGGCCGGGCAGCGGCGCGAGGAGGATGAGTTCCTCCAGGCACATCGGGCACTGCCGCAGGTGGGTTTCAAGTTCCTGCCGTTCGAGCGGGCCGAGGGCGCCGATGAGCAGCGAGGCGACCGAGGTCGTGAACGGGCACGGCGGCTCAGCTGTCATGGTGGGCTCCGCGTTGCCGATCGAGCCAGCCCGGCCAGAGCCGCTGGGCGACCTGTAGTGGCAGGCGGCCACCGAGGTGCATGGCTCGGGCCACGCCGCGGTAGCCGGGCGGGAGGCCGGCAGCGATGACGATGTGTCCGATGAGGACCGGTGTGATGAGGTACGTGGCCCATCGGTGCACCCGCTGCAGCCAGACGAACCAGGGGCCACCGGTGACCAGGACCAACCCGATGCCGCTGCCGATCAGGGCCACGAACAGCCCGACCATCAGCAGGTTCGCGACCCGTTGTCCCGGGTCGAAGTGGCCCTCGTGCCGGGCGAACCGGCCGGTCATGAATGCGCCCGGCCAGCGGGCGAACCACCTCAGATCGCCGTGGTCGTAGCGCAGCGACTCCCGGAGGAAGGCGCGGGTTGCCCGTACCCCGAGCGTCACCGCGCTGGCGGCCAGTGCCGTCAGCGCCCAGCCGGCATCCAAGTGCAGGCTGGTGTCGGCGACCCCGGTCATCCGGGCGGCAACGCTGGGTTGCCCCTCCCGCCCGCCGACCAGCCACCAGCCAGTACCCAGCAGGACCAGCACGGTGAGATAGGTGAGTGCGTGGAACCACCGCGTGGCGCGGGAGTAACGCCGTACAGTGCCTGGAGCCCGGGCCATGGCGTCAGTAGCCGTACGGATCGGTGCCGGAGGATGTGGGCGACCCACCATCGCCGCCCGCGCTGGGCGAGGGCGCCGGCCCGCCGCCACTCCCGACGGTGATCGGCGTGGTGGCCTCGGCCCCGGCCGGGGAGTGGTTGGCGTTGCGCAGCGACACGTGCATCGTGTGCTGGCCCGAGGGCGCGTCGGTGATCCGGGTGGTGTTCGACTCGACGATGAGGTAGTCGGATTCGTTGTCGTCGAACCAGATGTGGACGTGGTGCTGGCCAGACTCGCTCGGGCCGAGCGGCACGCTGCTGTCGACCTTGATGGTGAACGGGGTGGACACGGTAGCGCCGCTGACGGGCTCGACGACGAGGACCGACAACTCGCCGCTGTCGCCCCCGGTCGCGCCGTTCGGTCCGGTGCAGGCGGCCAGTGTGGCCAGCATCGCCACGCCTATCGCAATCTTGAGTCTCATACAAGTACTACCTGCGTCGACCTGGGGAGGGATTTCTCGCCCAGGAGAGATCCCGCAACGACGTGTCGTGCGTAGTACTGAATGTGGGTGTCAGTGACGAGGCTATGGTCGCTGGGATGGCGGCCGGGGATCCGCAGTCCACGGCGAGCTTCGTGCGCCGCTTCCAGGCCCGGGTATACGGCCTGGCGGTGAGTATCGTCGGGGTCACGGCCACGGCCGAGGACGTCGCCCAGGAGGCGTTCGTGCGGGCGTGGCGGTACGCCGGCGGCTACGATCCCCGCCGCGGCGCCGTGCTGCCGTGGCTGCTGTCCATCACCCGCAACGCGGCAATCGACGCGATACGGCTGCGCCGCGATCGCCCCTACGAGCCGGAGGTGATGGTGGCGCTGCTCACCGCCGCCGAAACCGCCATCACCGCACCGACCGACGAGGTCGCCGACGCCGACCGCATCCGCGTCGCCCTGCGCGAGCTGCCGCCCGAACAGGCCACGGCCGTCGTCCTGGCGATCTTCCACGGACTCACCGCCAGGGAGATCGCCGAGCGGCAGGGCCTACCGCTGGGCACCGTCAAGACCAGGATCAGGCTGGGCCTGTCCCGGCTACGCGATCATTTCGAGGTACGTGATGAGTGAGCTGCCACAGTGCCCCGACGTGCGCGGCGTGCTTCCGGAGCTCGCCACCGGTGCGGCCGCCGGGGATGATCGGGCCTGGGCCCTGGCCCACGTGGCGCGCTGCCAGGACTGCCGCCGGGAACTTCACCACCTGACCACGACCGCCGATGCCGTCCTGCTGCTCGCGCCCTCCGTCGATCCCCCGCCGCAGTTCGAGAGCAGCGTCCTCGCCCGGCTGGACGCGGCTCCCGCGCCGCCACCCCGCCGGCGTTTCGTGGCCCGGCGGCGGGTCGTGGCGGCCCTGGCGATCGCGGTCTCCGTGCTGGTCGGCGCCATGGGTGGGGCGCTGTTCGTCCAGTCACGTACCGCAGACGACCGGCGCCTAGCCGACCAGTACCGGCAGACCCTCGCTGTCGCCAACGGTCGCTACCTCAAGGCAACCACCCTGACCACTGCCGACGCACGACCAGCGGGCACCGTCTTCCTCTACCAGGGGAACCCCTCCTGGTTGCTGGTCACCATCACCGCCGCGCCCGCCGACGGCCCCTACGTAGCCTTCGCCGTCGACCGTGCCGGCGCCATGCACCCGATCGGCACCTGCCAGGTCACCAACCGCACAGGAACTTACGGATACCAGCTCCGGCTGGCGGTCGCCGAGGTCAGCCAGATCCGCCTCCAGTCGGCCGACGCCGTGCTGACCGGGGCGCTGATGCGTTAAGGGATCGTCAAGATCACTTGTCGCAAGACTTCCTGCAAGATCGAGCTTGGGGCCTACAACTCGGTCTACAGGATCGCGACAAAAGGTGTCCTACTGACAGCCCTATCCAGCAACCGATGGCCGCCCTGCCGCCCGTCTGGAACCTCGTGACGGGAAGATCTGCGGCGCCGAGACGGCGCGATGGCTTAATGCAACAGCGCCTGCTCGGCTCGCCCGGGTCGATGGCAGGCGGGATGGCTCCCTCCGCAACCACCCACGGCCCGGCACCCGCCGACGGTCTTCGGCCATCCGGGAGCCGGAGCGCCGCCGCCGGAGGCGCCCTAACCGCAACCCGCACGAACTGCCAGCTCGCCGACGCCGCCGGCGCGCGATCCCCTACGCCGCGCGGGTTCTGGCCGCGCGGCCCGGCCGGCTGCCGGCCCATCACACCACCGGTCAACGGTCTGTCGTTCTGCGGCGGCCCTCCGGGCTTCTCCACTTCCGCGCCAGCCGCCGGGCGTCAGGCGTGGCGGCCGCAGAGCGACAGCGGCAGCGGCAGGCGCGCGCCCTGGCGGCGGCGCGTGGGGCCCGATGCGGGCCGCTTGAAGACGTACAGAAACTTTGAACTTCGCCGGGCAGCCGGCTGTTGTCCCGTCACGGGAGATGCTTGACGATGGCGTCCCACCAGACGCTTGACATGATCCTTAAGACGCGTCGCGGAGGCGCTCACGGTCCGCGACAGGGCCGCGCTCATCGCGGTATGAGCGGACGTTCAGCACGCGCCGAAGTTCGTCCACTGCCGGATCATGTGACGAGGTGCACTGGGCGTCCTCAACCATCCTGATCTGATGTCTAGGAGAATCATGGATGTGCTGAGTCTGCGTACTGTCACGATCGACGACTGGCCGTTGTGGCGAGAGACCCGCCTCGCTGCGCTCGCCGAGGCACCATACGCGTTCAAGTCTCGGCTCGCCGAATGGCATAAGGGTGGTGAGGAGCGGTGGCGTTCGCGCTTGGCGATGCTGGGCAGCTACAACATCGTTGCGTTGCTCGACGATCATGCCGTTGGCATGGCTGCTGGCGTTCCCGGTGATAACGGCATCAGCGAGCTGAGGTCCGTGTGGGTTGGCCCTAAGGCTCGGGGGCGCGGTGTTGGAGACCGTCTGATAGCGGCCGTCGAAACCTGGGCACTGCGGTCAGACGCTAGGACGTTGAAACTCGCGGTGATCCCGGGCAATGAAGCCGCCATCGCTCTCTATCGACGCAATGGTTTCGTCGTCACCAGACAGCTTGGGAGCCTGTTGTCCGACGGTGTAACCAGGGAACAGGTAATGGAAAAAGCGCTCCGCTGATAGGGATACGACTGTGGTACCCAAGGCGTCGTCGCAACACACGCTCGTCGGCATGTGAGTGCACCGCGACCGCCGCGCGCTGTGCAGTCTCTGCCAGCCACGGCAGAACACTGTTCTGGATCATGTCGCCGACCGCGGCCAACTTGGCAGGACGGCCGTCTGGATCGAGAAGGTCCATAATCCCATCTTCGTACGAGCCGTAGACGTAACCGTTGGCCCTTCCAGCCACATAGCCGAGCGGATGGCCGACCAACCAATCGATGTCGCGCAGGACGACCGCGGGATGCGCCTGCCGCCAGCGCAGTAACGCGTGGTCACGCACTACCAACTGCAAGCTGATCAGCAGGTTCTTGCCAGCCCTGTTACGGGTCGAGCCCTGAAGGACGATCTGTTCAACCCGGCCATCCACGCTCCGCTCCAACGATGTGGACGAGGCCACCCACTGGAATCCCGCCGGCGCCAGCCGATCCCCGAGCCAGGACCCAGCCGCCTGAACAACGTCACCTGGGCGTGTGGCCGTACCGAGAGTCAGCGCTGGTTTCACTCGGTCATCCTGCCAAGACCCATGACGTCGGTCGTAACCTCCGCCCCAAGGGGCGGACCACTCCTACGATAAGTCCGAACACGGCCAGCATGGCCGATCGATCATGACTGGGCGTCAAGCGTCCTGCGACGCCGTTTCGTCAACCATCATGGGAGACCAGGCACCGGGCAGCCGGCTGTGTCGTACTCCGGTTGATGCGTAACACGTTGACTCCGCTTGATGGGTTACGCGATCCCCCGGCTCGCCGGCTACCGACTGTGAACCCCGGTGGTCTAGGACGCGGATGCGGCAACATCCGCTTCTGCCGATGTGCGTGTGTTGTGACCAGCCGCGACAGCATGATCCAAGACCATCACCGACAGGGCTGCGCAAGGCAGTCACAGCGGGCCGCGGCATACCCTGAGCACACTTTCGCGGAATGCCGTGCCAGCGTTGGCTGATGTCATCCGGCCCGCGATGACCTCCTGAGCTGCGGCATGGCCGAGGCCGATGATCGCGGCGAGGTACCAGGTGGTGGGCATCGCGCGGTCGAACTCCCGGCGACGGCGCCCACGCTCGATTAGCCGAAGCAGCCCGCCCATGACCGGTTCGTGGCGCTCCCGCTCGTCGCCGCTCTCCGGCGCGACAACCGCCGGAGTGAGCAGCACCGGATAACGCTCCAACAGCGCCCAACTGGCGTCGACCCAATGTGCTAGGGCGTCGATGGCGCTGCCACGATCGAGGTCGAGGCCGCCGAGTCCGCTCGCGACCTCGGCCGTGATGTGCCGCGTTACGGCCTGCAGCAGCGCGTCGCGGGACGGGTAGTGCGCGTAGATCGTCTGGCGGGAGACTCCGGCAGCAGTTGCGATCTCGTCCATTGATGCGTCTGGTTTTCGGCCCAGTAAGGCGACCGCGGCGTCCAGGATCACGGCGATACTGCGCCGCGCGTCGGCCCGCTGCCGTCGCTGCCCTGGCTCCCGTACCTCAGACACGGTTGTCAAGCCTACCGCCCGGAGCTAAGTTGGACACGCCTGTCAGAGCTAGTTTGATCGACGCGGAGCTGAGTATGGATGTCAAGATCGCGACCTACCTCATCCAGTACCCGCAGGAAGTCACCTTTGGCGAGGAGGACGCGGAGGCAGTATTCGACCGGTACCACACGCCGGACTTCGTCATGCGCAACGACGGCATCTGTCTTGACCGGCAGAAGCTGCTCGCGCACGTCCGACCGGCCCGCAAACGCGCCAAGGGTGTCCGCGTCGAGGTACACGAGACCATGAGCATGGCTGACCGGGTGGCCGCGCGGTACACACTGACCGCAGACATGGCTACCGGGAACACGATCGCGACAGAGATCTACATGTTCGGCCAACTTTCGGCGGACGGACGGCTTCGGCGGGTCGACCAGATCACCCGCGACGTGTCACCCAGCCGATGAGTCTCCTACGTGCCACATTGAGGCGGACGGCCTGATCGTGCACCTGGTCAAGCTGGCTGCTGCCGTCGTCACTGACGATCGATCCGCCGGCAGACCAAGTCAGGCCACCCACCGTGTCCAGCTCGAGGTTCTCGGATAGCCGGACATCGGGTACGACCTCCCCGTGCCAGCAGCCGGTGATGCCTCGGAGCGGAGTCTCGCAATCGGCAACCCAAGACACGCCTCGCATTGCGGCTTGCACGGTCATCAGAATGCTGCTGATCCTGTCGCATCGCCGTGGGCGGAGTGCCCGGATCTGCCGCGATCCGCGCGCTACACGGCGTTACGAAGTGCTGACTCGGCCGCCATACGCACATGCCGAGATGAGTGCGCCTGATCTTGCGGGCCAGGGCGTCATGCACGATAGACAGAACGCGCAGTCTGACTGCGCGTTCTGTCGGATGGCCATGGACGCAACGGCCGCCGGCCTACGTCGCCATGTCAGTCGTCGGGCTCCACGGTGAACCACCAGTCACCGCTGACGTGGACCTGCAGCCTGACGCCGAGTCCTGTCTCCGTCCGCACCTCTTCTGGTGCGTCGGCCGGGGTGCCGGGAACGTAGGAGTAGTACCAGTTCCACCTCCAGGAGCTGTCGCGGAGGTGGAACGACGTGCCGGGGCCCCAGCCGCCCTTCTCAATCCGGTGCACATTCACGCCAGAGTGCTCGATCGCGTCGGACACCCGCGTGAACGCAGCCTCGCTCTCAGCGTCGAACGGCAGCTCGGGGTCGTCGGGATTCGCGCAACTCGAGTCGCGGTCCCGGAACGCTCCGTGCGACCAGGTGAACACGCGGCACGCCGGACGACCCCACGCCGCTTTCTCGTCGATGTACAGGGTGAGCCCCAAGTCGTCTGCCACCGGCAGAACCTGACGTTCCAGGTCCGCGACGTCGTCAAGCTGCCTTTGGCGCGGGAACACCGGCGGCTCACCCTGGTTGATGAGCGAATGGACGTCGTACCCGCCAGGCATGACGAACCTGCCGCCGCCGGGCAGCTCGATTGGGCCTGCCGCCGTGAGTCCGACGACCGCGGCCACGACCGCGGCGACGCTGCCAAGCGCCCGCCGGCGCCGGCTGCGGCGCATTGCTCGCCGTGCGGCGGCGAGGGTACGCCGGGCGTCGGGACCGGCATCCGGGTAGCCCGGGGCGCCCGCCCGCAGCCGGGCGAGAACGTCATCATCGTGAAGCTGGACGCTCATCGCAGATCCCCTTCCGCGAAGATCTCGCGCAGCCGGGCGATCCCGCGCGCGTGGTGGGACTTAACCGTGCCGACCGAGATCCCCAGTTCGTGGGCAACCTCGGTCTCGGTGAGGTCGAGCAGGTGTCGCAGCACCACGACCCGCCGCTGCGCCAGCGGCAGCCGGGCCAGAGCCTGGACCACGGCGTTGCGGGCGACGACGGCACCCGTGTTGTCAGGCCCGGCCTGTTCGGGCAGCGCGCCCGGGTCGACGACGACCTCGCGACGCGTGCGCCGCCACCCATCCACCCGCAGGTTGACCAGCACCCGACGCGCGTACGCCTGCGGGTCGCCGTCGCGCGCCACGCGTCGCCAGGATCGATACATGCGCTCGTAGGTGGCCTGGACCAACTCCTCCGCACGGACCGGGTCACCACACAGCAGCACAGCAGTGCGTAACAAATATCGACCGGACGCGATCACGAACGAGACGAACTCCTGATCACGCGTGTCCCCTGGCCTGACGCGGACGGGGGCACCCCCAAGCTCATCAACCACCGTGGGCGCCACGGGTACGGAGCCAGCGGCAGATGGCTCGCTATACATGCTCACACTCATCACCACGCAGCAGCATCACTGAACGTTGTCAACGGATCAGGTCAATCCCAAGCGGCGCCCGGCAGGGCCATACGCGCATCGATGACGCCAAGCAAGGTCAAGCGACCGATCATGCCGCTGTCCGGGCGCCCATGATGCTGGCCATGGTGCATGGTCATGTCGATGACAGCGTGTCGTAGCTCGCGTACGTTGGCGCCGTGGCGACTTTTTGGACCTTGGGATGCGATGCCGACGATCCCCAGCGGATCGCTGCTTTCTGGGCGCTGGCCCTCGGCTATGTCAAGGAATCCGGTTTCGACGAGCCCGACAACGCGTCCATCGTCGACCTGGATGGCCGGGGCCCTGCCATTGGTTTCCTCAAGGTGCCCGAGGGCAAGTCCGCCAAGAACCGTATGCATATCGATATCCGGGTGGCCGGTCCAGGCCCCTGGGACATGGCCGAGCGCGCCCGACTGATCCGGCAGAAAGTGCCCGAGCTGGTTGCCGCCGGGGCGACGGTGGTCCGCGAGGAGTGGTACGGCGACGTCCTCGGGCACGTCGTCATGCATGACCCCGAGGGCAACGAGTTCTGCGTCGCTTGATGCCATGATCAGTGCCGCATTCCGGCATCCGGATCTGCCGCAATCCGCGCGCTACGCGGCGTCACGAAGTGCTGACTCGGCCGGCATACGCACATGCCGATGACAGTGCGGTGCCGACCGTCAGAAGTTGAACGACCTCATGCGGGTATTAGGCCGATCTGATTGCCATTACCGGGGCATCGTCTGCGCGTCGCGGTGTCGGCGGCCGTTGCGCGCGCGGGGTTTCGATCGGGATCCGTGGGCGCTACCGCAGTTGGTCGCGGCGGCGGGTCAGGTAGGCGGTCTCGGCGGTGTTGCCCGCCAGGTTGACGGCTTTGTCGTAGGCCGCGCGCGACTGCTGACTCTGGCCCAGTCGGCGCAGCAGGTCGGCGCGGGTGGCGTGGTAGGCGTGATAGCCGGCCAACGTGTGCTCAAGGCGGTTGACGGCCGCGAGGGCCACCTCTGGGCCGTCGAGCTCGGCGACCGCGATGGCCCGGTTGAGGGCGATGACCGGTGACGGGTCGAGGCGGACGAGTTGGTCGTAGAGGGCGAGGACCTGTGACCAGTCGGTGTCGCGTATGTCGCGGGCGGAGGTGTGCACGGCGTTGATCGCGGCGAGGATCTGGTAGCGACCCGGGGCCACCCCGGCGGCGGCAGCGGCGAGGCGCTCGCGCACCAGTCGGTGGCCCTCGGCGATCAGCGTCGCGTCCCAGGCCCCACGGTCCTGCTCGTCGAGGGCGACCAGTTCGCCGCTGGCCGAGACCCGGGCGGGGCGGCGGGCCTCGGTGAGCAGCATCAGCGCCAGCAGCCCGGCCACCTCACCGTCCTCCGGCAGCAGAGCGCGGATCAGGCGGGTGAGCCGGATCGCCTCGGCGGTCAGGTCGTGACGCACTGGATCGGTGTCGGGGCCGGTCGCCAGGTAGCCCTCGTTGAACACGAGAAAGAGGACGGTGAGGACGGCGGCGACGCGTGCCGGGAGATCCTCGGCGGCCGGCACGCGATAGGGGATCCGAGCCGCCTTGATCTTGGCCTTCGCGCGGGTGATCCGCTGCCCCATGGCACTCTCGGCCACCAGGAAGGCGCGGGCGATCTCGGGCACGGTCAGGCCGCCGACCATGCGCAGCGTCAGCGCCAGGCGGGCTTCCATCGCCAGCGCCGGGTGACAGCAGGTGAAGATCAGCCGGAGCCGGTCGTCGTCGATGGCGCCGAGAGGCTCGGGCGGGTCGTCGTACACCATCTGAGCCTCCTTGTGCTTGTCGTCGCGTTTGCTCTCACGCCGGATCCGGTCGATGGCCTTGCGGTTGGCGGTGGTGGTCAGCCAGGCGCCGGGGTTGGGGGGCACGCCGTCGGCCGGCCACCGCTCGACGGCGGTCGCGAACGCCTCGGCGGCCGCTTCCTCGGCGATGTCGAGGTCACCGAAGCGCCTGGTCAGGGCGGCGACCACCCGGGCCCACTCGTCGTGGTGGGCCCGGGTGATCGCCTCCTCGACGTCACTCACTGGAACGGCCGCACCTCGATCTTCCGATCGCAGACCTTCGACGCCTCGGTGGCGAGATTGAGCGCCACATCCAGATCGGGGGCCTCCCACACCCAGACGCCGGCGAGGTACTCCTTCGACTCCACGAAAGGCCCGTCGCTGAACACCGCCTGCTCGCCCCGGTTGTCGATGACGGTGGCCGCGTCGGTGTCCGCGAGTCCGCCCGCGAAAACCCAGTAGCCCTCGGCGATCAGTCGTTCGTTGAACGCGCTGATGGCAGGCTGCCTGTCCGTGCTGCCGGGATTGCTCTTGTCATCGATCACGGAAACCAGGTACTGCATCTGAAGATCATCTCCTGTGGTGTCAAGACAGCGTGGTTCGGTGGTCAGGGACTTCAGGCCGTTGCATACCGCGGGCGCCCGGCCGGCCGGTAGACCTGGATCGTCACGCCCTTCGAGTCGACCCGCGACTCGACCAGGTCGAGCGCAAGATCCGGACCGGTCTCCGGGAACAGTCTCGCGCCCTGGCCGAGGATCACCGGGATCACGATCAGAGTCATCTCGTCGACCAGATCGTTCTCCAGCAGCCACCGGGTCAGTGCGCCACTGCCGTGTACCTGCAGCTCACCCCCGGGCTTGGCCTTCAGCTCACTGATGGCCGCCGCGAGGTCACCGCGGAGAACGGTCGTGTCCTCCCAACGCGGCGCGGTGAGCGCGGTCGAGGCAACGTACTTGGGGGCCTCGTTCAAGGCCACGCCGATGGGATGTGCGCGCATCTGGTCGATTGATCCCCAGGAGCCGGCGAACAACTCGTAGGTGCGCCGGCCGAACAGGAACGCGTCGGCGCGCTGGTAGGTCTGCGTGATGAACGTCCTGGTCTCGTCGTCACCCGCCCCCCGAGCCCATCCGCCGCGCTCGAATCCGTTCCTGCGGTCATCCGACGCGGCGCCGTTTCCCTGCATCACTCCATCGAGGGTGACCTGGGTCATGGTCGTCAGCCTCATGATCGCGGTTCCTTTGCCTTGGCGCCGCCCCTTGTGGGCGGCCTCACCCCTGCTACGAACACCACCGCCCCGATCCGACACCCCCTCCCGGATTTCTTTGAAGAACTTTCCGGGACGCCTCTTCGGCAGCACGTCGGAGTCGAGCCTGTCGGCCCCCGAGGTTGCGCACCGCCGCTCGGCCTGACCGGCCGCATCCAGCGCTTCGGCGGCTACGCCACCGACGAGGTTGCCCTCGCGCCCGAGCCGTTCGACGCCCGCCACCACCGGTCAGGATCTTCGCGTCCGCGAGGCGGTCACCCGGGCCCACCACGAGGAGTGTGCCCGGGTGGTCGCCGCCCTGACCAGGCGCTTCGGTGACGCGACATCGCCGAGGAAGCGGCCCGCGATCATCGCCCGAAATGCGGGCAACGCGGCGTCGACCGGCTCCCCAACGTGACCATCCCGCCGCATCGGCTCCCGCCGGGCAACTCCGCGAGCCAGTACCGCAGATCCGCACCCATGTGCCGGTACAGCGCACGGTAGTTGCGCCGGTCCACGCTCAACCTGCGGGTGGCATGGTGCTGGACGTCGGCGTACGCCCGCTCGGCGGCGCGTAGCTTCCGCTGCCAGGTGCGCTGCGGCCGACACGCGCCAGCGAGCCGTCCAAGATCAGGTGTGCGGATCTGCCGCTGACCGCGCGTTGCTGGTGGGCACCATCCATCGCGCGTCCCGGCAGCAGGCGGCGGATCAGTCACGCGGTGTGACGACCAGGCACTACCGGCCGGCGAGCTGTCACCCATCAACTGGAATGGATGCGTAACGCATCAACTGGAGCCTGACGCCGGGCAGCCGGCTGCCTGCGCCGGTTGAACCCGCCCACGGCGGCCTCGGTTGATGATTGACACCTGGTCGGCCTGGTGCTCGTTGCGCCTGTAACTCAGGCGGGAGGAGCACCGGGTGGGACTCGCGGAGTTGAGCGTCATGGAGCAGCGATTTCACGCGTTGATGGAGTGCCTGGGCGGCACTCCGAAGACGGAGGTCGCCGCCCGGTATGGGGTGTCGCGGCAGACGATCCACAACTGGCTGGCTCGGTATGCCGCCGAGGGCGTCAGGCGCGGCCGGCAACGCGGTGGCCTTCGCGCTGGCCGCCGTGCCGTACCTGGCGGTGGCGGGCTGGCTGGTCGGCTCCCGGTCGTGGCCGGCCCGCTCTGCCCCTGTCAAATCGGCGGTTACCGGGTAATGCGGGTCTTTCCTGACTACGGTATCTGCGGAGGCGATGCCGGTGACGATGGAAGCAGAGCGCACCCTGCGCGCGGAGGAGCTCACCCGACTGGGTGAGCTCGCCGCCCAGCTCCGAGTGGACGCGATCCGGTGCAGCACCAGGGCGGGATCGGGGCATCCGACCTCGAGTCTGTCCGCCGCGGACCTGCTCGCGGTGCTGATCTCCCGGCACCTGCGTTACCAGTGGACGGACCCGCGCGGTCGGACCAACGACCACCTGATCTTCTCCAAGGGCCACGCCTCGCCGCTGTTGTATGCGGTCTTCAAGGCGGTGGGCGCGATCACCGATCAGGAGTTGGTCGAGACCTACCGCCAGTTCGGGTCGCGCCTGCAGGGACACCCCACGCCGGCCCTGCCCTGGGTCGACGTGGCCACCGGGTCGCTCGGTCAGGGACTGCCCGTCGGGGTCGGGATCGCGCTCGCCGGCCGGTACCTCGACCACCTGCCGTTCCACGTGTGGGCGCTGTGCGGCGACAGCGAGATGGCCGAGGGCTCCATCTGGGAGGCGCTGGACAAGGCCGGCCACTACGGACTGCGCAACCTCACCGCGATCGTCGACATCAACCGGTTGGGGCAGCGGGGTCCGACCGAGTTGGAATGGGACCTGGACACCTACCGCCGCCGGGTCGAGGCGTTCGGCTGCCAGGCGCTCGTCATCGACGGCCACGACCTGGCCGCGATCGACGAGGCGTTCGGCCGGGCGCGGCAGGCGACGGGTCCGACCGTGGTGCTCGCCCGGACGGTCAAGGGCAAGGGGGTGCCGGAGGTCGAGAACCAGCCCGGGTGGCACGGCAAGCCGCTGAAACCCGACATGGCCGAGCGGGCCGTGGAGGCTCTCGGCGGGGTACGCCAGATCCGCGTCACCGGGCCGCAACCCGAGTCCGCCCCGCCCGCCGGCGCCCCCGCCGGCGCCCCCGCCGGCGGCCCCGTCGGCGGCCCCGTCGGCGAGCCGCCCACGCTGCCGCGGTACGACAAGGGGGCGAAGGTGGCCACCCGGAACGCGTACGGTGACGCGCTGCGCGCGCTGGGCTCGCGGCCGGACGTGGTCGCCCTAGACGGTGAGGTCAGCGACTCCACCCGCGCCGACAAGTTCGGCGAGGCGTATCCCGACCGGTTCTTCGAGATGTTCATCTCCGAGCAGCAACTGGTCGCCGCCGCGGTCGGGCTGCAGGTACGCGGCTATCGGCCCTTCGCCGCGACCTTCGCGGCGTTCTTCTCCCGCGCCTACGACTTCGTGCGGATGGCCGGCATCTCCCGGGCCGACATCGCCCTGTCCGGGTCGCACTGCGGGGTGGAGATCGGGGCGGACGGTCCCTCGCAGATGGGGCTGGAGGACCTGGCGGCCATGCGCGCCGTGCAGGGGTCGACGGTGCTGTATCCCAGCGACGCCGTGTCCTGCGCGGCCCTCGTCGCGCAGATGGTCGACCGCAAGGGCGTCAACTACCTGCGCACCACCCGAGGCAAGTACCCGGTGCTCTACGACAACGAGGACGCCTTCCCGGTCGGCGGCAGCAAACTGCTCCGCGGCGGCGACGACGACGACGTCGCGCTGATCGGCGCCGGGGTGACGGTGCACAACTGCCTCGCCGCCGCCGACGAGCTGGCGCGCGAGGGGATCAAGGCCCGGGTCATCGACCTGTATTCGGTCAAGCCGCTGGACCGGGATCGGTTGCTCGACGCCGTCCGGGCCACCGGCGGTCGGCTGCTGGTGGTCGAGGATCACTACCCGGAGGGTGGCGTGGGGTCGGCGGTCCTCGAGTCCCTGGCCGACCTCGCCGAGCCGGTGCGGGTGAAGCACCTGGCGGTACGGGGCCTCCCCACCTCCGGTACCCCGACCCAGCTGATGGACCAGGCCGGGATCGGGGTGAGCGCCATCGTCGCGGCGGCACGCGCCGCGGAGGCTCCCGGCCAATGACGCGGCGGGCGCCGTTTCACCCTTGGACGCGCGGGTAGACGCAGCATTCGCGGCAGGAGGGGGTTCGAGGTGAATTACGCGGAGTTCATCCAGTCGGTGTCGACGCGACCGAAGATGTCACCGACGCTGGCCGAGCCGATCACCCGTGCCACGCTCGCGACGTTGGCGGAGCGGCTCAGCGGCGGCCAGGCACGGGATCTCGCCGTGCAGCTCCCCGAGGGGCTGCGGGGTGACCTACGCAAGCCCGACGAGGAGGCCGAACCGTTCGAGCTTCCCGAGTTCTTCGAGCGGGTGCAGCAACGCGCCGCGGTGGAGTTCCAGACGGCGACCGACGGGGTGCGCGCCGTGCTGGACACGCTGCGGGACGCGGTCAGCGCGAAGGAGTACGAGGACTCCATCGCCCAGTTGCCGAAGGAGTTCTGGCAGCTGACGGGGCCGGCGGCCACCCGGCTCGAACCCCGGCGGATTGGCACGTAGGCCCGGCGGCGCCGTTGCGTTATCGGATCGGCGGACGTGTTGAACCCGGGTCCAGGCCCCGCGGTTCACATCAGATCGCTTGGGTGAGTTCGGTGAACGCAGCGACGACCCGCGTAGCGGGCGGGGCGTCGACGGCGAGTTCGTAGTGGCCGCGTCGGAAGTTCTGCATGAACGCGTGTCCGGCGATGATTACCTGTGCTGTCTTGTCCGTTCGTAGCCCGCGCATCGGTCTCCACCGCTGTTTGAGCTGGCTGTGATCAGCCTCGATCGGGTTGTTCGCGTACCGTTCGACGTGGTGCCACGCGGACGGGATCAGCTCGTCGAGCACGCCGGGTAGACCGGCGCGGCGTCGGTGACGACCTCGCCGGGTGTCACCTTCAACGTCGACAGCGCTCGTCGGAAGAATCGCCGGGCCGCGCCGGCGTCGCGGCGGGCCGAAACCAGCACATCGATGACCTGCCCGTCCTGGTCGACCGCCCGGTACACGTACCGCCACACACCGTTCACCTTGACATACGTCTCATCAACGAACCACCTGTCGCCAGGTGAGTGCCGGCAGAAGCGGGCGGCGTCGGCCAACAGCGGCGTGAACCGCTGCACCCACCGGTAGACCGTGACGTGATCGAACTCGACCCCACGTTGGCCAGCAGTTCCTCAACGTCGCGATAGGACAGGTTGAACCGCAGATACCCGTGGACCGCGACCACGATCACCTCAGGCGGGAACCGGAAGCCGGCGAACGCGGACGTCGGAGGCAGCCACGAGTCAGGCTGGGTCGACGACTTCACTGCTCAAGTCTGCCTCTATCTTGGCGACGCTCAACGCAAGTGTGAGTCAGTCAGGCAAGAGGGAGAAACAACTGACGAAGCCCTACCGACCGGCCACATACCGCAGGCCGACGCCGCGCTCCAGCGGCAGCAGAGGAAACGCGGCTCCGGTTGCCCGCGGTCAGGCGAGGATGGCGTTCACGACCTCGGTGGCCCGCCACTCGTGCTGGGCGTACAGCCAACCGAACGCCGACACCTGCACCGCCTGGGCCGCGGCGGTCAGCGGGAGGTCCTGCCAGCCGGGGATCGCCTCCAGGGCGGTGAGGAACTGACGGGTCGCGAACTCCGGCTTCATCAGGTCCCGCACGTTCCCCCAGCCGGTGCTGGGCCGCTGCTGGAAGAGCCCGACTGAGTCGTGGTCCCAGCCGATCGCCTGGTGCGGGTAGTCCTGCGACTCCGGCAGCACGCCACTGGCGTAGTTGTAGAGGTTGCTCTCCTGCATCGCGGTGGCCACCGCGATCACCAGCCCCCGGCGCGGCACACCCATGTCCCGGCCGGTACGCACGATCGCCTTGGCGTTGTCCATCTGCGCCTGGTCCAGCCCGGCGACCGGGACGATCCGCTTGGGCTTGGGCTTGGGCTTCGGTTTCGACGTCGCCTTGGGCTTGGGCGCGGGCGTTGTCGTCGACGGGGAGCTCTCCGGGGCGGGGGTTTCGGTGACCGGGGCGGCGGGCTGGCGGGCCTGCCCGCGGGAGGCCGCGTCGGCCTCCGCCCGCTGGGCGATCTCGGCGCGCTGGTCGGGGGTGAGTGACTCGCCGGCGGGGTCGGCGCCGATGAAGGTGACGCCCACGAGACCGAGGCAGCACACGGCGCCGGTGGCCACCGCCATGCGGGTCCGGCCGGGTCGGGCGGCGAAGGGTTTACCGAGGCCGCCGAGGCGGGTACGCAGCCAACCGGTGGAGAGTCGGGGTTGGGACGTGCCGACTGGCTGATCGATGGAGGGGATATCGTCCGAACGGTCAGCCGGGCCGCCGAGGCCGCGCGGGTGGTCGGGATTGCCGTCGTTACGCATCCGCCGAGGCTAGGCGGGAGAAACCATGGTCACCCAGGGTGATCAGGTGGCGGTGCTCACACTTCACCCTGCGCAACGGGATCCTCCTCCCCAGTCCGGCGGCGCCGGTAGGGATCCTCGCCATCCGGGCATACCGCCCCTCCCGCTGCCACCCCACAGCGCAGGGTACGAACGGCGCGCGCGGACGTCCCTCGCCAGGTGATCCACTAACTCGTCCGTTCGGGCGATGTCGGACTCCACCAGTTGCGACGGGCCAGCGCCAGATCAGGGGATTCGCCTATAACTGATCATGGTTTCCTGATTTATGATCATCCGCGGTTCCCCTGCTGTTCACCGGACCGACGTTCGATGCTCAGATGCCCGCCGCCACATTCCAGAGAAGGCCTGCGGCGACACCCACCACGAGGCTGAGCGCGGCAACTGTCGCCGCGAGCCTCGCCGACCACCTGTGGGGCTCGAGAATTGAGTTATGCCGGTTGACGTCCGGTTCTGCGTGTGCTGGACGCTGGCGGGCCCGACACGATGGAGGCCATGAGGGCGCCGTTGCCTATCGGATCGGCGGACGTGTTGAACCGCGCCGAATCCACGGTCAGATCGCTTGGGCGAGTTCGGTGAAAGCAGCGGCGACCCGCGGAGCGGGCGGGGCGTCAACGCCGAGTTCGTAATCCGCGTCGGAGGTTCTGCATGAAGGCGTGGCCGGCGATGATCACCTGTGCTGTCTTGTCCGTTCGTAGCCCGCGCATCGGTCTCAACCGGTGTTTGAGCTGGCTGTGATCAGCCTCTATCAGATTGTTCGAATACTGCTCGACGTGGTGCCACGCCGACGGGATCAGCTCATCCAGCACGCCGGGGTAGACCGCAGCGGCGTCGGTGACGACCTCCGCGGGCGTCACCTTCAATGTCGACAGCGCCCGGCGGAGGAACAGCCGAGCCGCGCTGGCGTTCGGCGTGCTGCTGGACACCATGATCGTCCGCTCGGTGCTGGTCACCGCGCTGACTCTGGACGTAGGTCGATGGATGTGGTGGCCCAGCAAGCTGTTCAAGCACCACGAGCCCGAGCCGCCGGCGGGCGAGGCCAACCCCGAACCCGCTTCCCTGGGCGCAGGCAGGTGACAGCCTTCCGCCGCGGGCCTTCCGGCGCCGGACCGGAAGGCCCCGCCTCTGGAGGTGACGCCGCTTGGGAAGGCTGGCCGTACGGTGCGCGGCCAGTAGGTAGCAGGAGCGGGCGGCCGCATGGTCGCCCGCCATCTCCAGCAGGTGTGCACGTACGGCGTGAAGGCGATGGTGACGGGCCCTCCGGTAGTCGCTGTTCAGATGCTCGCGCTCGTCCACGGCGACACTGAAACGCCTACTATCCGATGTGGTCTATCGGCGGATGCTCCACGACGCGAAGATCGCCGAGAGGACGAGCCCGACGCGAGGACGGCTTGCAGGGCCCGTTGGGGACCAGGTGCGCCGCCGACCCGATATCGCCGGCACCAGACGCGGTGCCCGACGAGATCGCCGACAGGATGAGTCGGCCCAGTGAGCGGTCGATTCGTTGCTGGAAAGACCGCCGTGAGCCCGACCGGCTACCAGGCTCGGAGGTCCAGGCCGTGCCGCTTGCGTTCAAGTCCACTTGAACACCGATCCTTGAACGGGGGCGCCTGTCGAGCGGGAGAACCGCGAGCCCCTCGCAAACGTATGAAGGAGGATCCCCACGTGGTACCCGAACCGCCGCGCACCCTGCGGCAACGTAAGCAGGACACGCTCGCCCGCCTCGAAAACGACCTGGACGCATGGGTCGCCTCAGCGGACCGGGACGGCAACGCCTACCTGGTGCCGCTGTCCTTCCTCTGGGACGGCGCGGCATTCACCTTCGCGACAGCCGAGTCCAGCCCGACCGGGCGCAACTTGCGTTCCTCTGGACGGGCACGACTGTCCGTCGGTCCGACCCGCGACGTGGTGCTCGTCGACGGCACCGTCGAGACGTTCTCGCGCGAAACCGTGCCAGCCGATCTGGCCGACGCATTCGCCGCGAAACTCTGGGATGCACGGGTAGGCACGACCCGCTACGCGTACTTCCGGGTGACACCTCGACGGACACAGGCGTGGCGGGAGGAGAACGAGCTCGCCGGCCGGGACCTGATGCGTGATGGTCGCTGGCTGGTCTGACGGCAACCACCGGGTACGAAATCGCTCGCATGTAGCGGGCAGACGGGTCGAGGATCACTACACGGTCGCGCGCTTCGCGGCAGATCCGGATGCCGGGCGTTGGTGGAGGATGGGTGCATGATCGGTGACCGGTGGGGCGTGACCGACAGCGAGAAATTGCGCTGCTATCCGTGCGACGACTTCGTCGTCTCACCCGCGCTGCAGGCGTGGCGGGGTGTGCGCGTCGAGGCGTCTGCCGAAGTGGTGTGGCCGTGGGTTGCACAAGTGCGGCTTGCGCCGTACTCCTATGACTGGATCGACAACCTCGGCTGCCGTTCACCTCGAGAGCTCGTAGGCCTTTCCGAGCCGCAAGTCGGAGAGAGATTCACTACTGCTGGCGGGCGGGAGCTGGGCAGGATCGTCTCGGTCGACCCGGGGAAACAGCTGACGGGCACCATCATGGGCGCCTTCATGTCCTACGTCCTCGTGCCCCAGGAGCACGACACGCGCTTGCTGCTCAAGGTCGTCATGCAGACCACCCGCTGGGTCGCCCTCGGGCTGTCCGTCGGCGACCTGATCATGGCTCGACGTCAGCTACTGAACCTGAAGCAACTCGCCGAGCGTCACCACCACCAGGGCACGGCCAAGGATTGAGGATCAAGCCTCATCGGCAGGAGCGGACGCTGGCGGGGCGCGGATGGGCCCGCGGATGAGTGGGGATCTCGGCGTCATCTGGCGGTTCTCCGTCTACCCAGCGCGGGGTCGAGGTCTGGACAGGCGTGACCGTCGGCGAACAGAAGCCCTTCGACGATCTCGACCTCTACCTGATCACCGCCCTGCCGTCCCTCTGCATGCTGGCCGCCCAGAAACCGGCAGTCGACAGCGGACTGGTCAACGCGCCGTGGATGGTCGCCACCCCCGCCGTGGTCAACGGCGCAAGCTTCGCATACCGAATGCGGCCCCGACCCACCGACGACACCCGCACCACATTCGAGTTCGGTGTGCGCAGCCAAGGCCGGCCACCGAGAAGCTCAGCGAGGGCACGGACTCGACCTTCGCCGATCCGCAGTTGGCGGCCGAGCACCTGGAGATCGTCGAGCGAAGCATGGGCGGCCGAGCCGACCTTTACGTGCCCTGGGCCGGGCGCTGTCGCGCAAGCAAGGTCCGGACCGCAGGACCGGGCAGCGCCCGTCGAAGCGCTGGGAACACGCGTCGGCGCGGCCCGGTCGGCGCACACGCCCGCGTGGCGAACCTGCGCCGCGACGGCCTGCACAAGCTCACCACCCGGCTTGCTCGTGAGTACGGCACGGTTGTGGTCGAAAACCTGAACTTGACCGGGATGCTGTCTAATCGGCGTCTGGCTCGACACATCGCCGACGCCGGGTTCGCCGAGATCCGCCGGCACTGACGTACAAGACCGAATGGAACGGCGGTCGGCTGCTCGTCGCCGACCGCTGGTACCCCTCCTCCAAGACCTGCTCGGGTTGTGGCAAGGCGAAAGCCAAGCTCGCCCTGTCCGAGCGCGAGTACCACTGCGAGGCGTGCGGCCTGGCCATGGACCGAGACCGCAACGCCGACGCAGCACCAGAGCGGGCTCGGCTCAGCGGCAGCGGTCGCAGGTGAACCCCATCGGTCTGCCACCGTCATGAAAGCCGGATTGGGTCGCTCACGCTCGTGTGTCCTCGCGCTCAGATGCGTCGCGCGAGGAGCGTTCGATCGCGAGGGCGTCGAGGTGACGTGCGATGGCGGCCGTCAACGACTCAGCCGTGTGGATGTCCGGCCGCATGGCCGCGTGCACGGCGAGGCCGTCTAGCAGGGCGTGTAGCCGTTCGGCCTCCGCCCGTACGTCGGTCGGGGCCAGACCGGCCACGGACAGGTCGGTGACCATCGCTTGACAGCCGGCACGCAGGGCGTCGTATCCCTCGTCACGCAGGGCCCGAAGCGCAGGGTCGACCATGGCCCGGGAGTTGAAGGCCAACCAGACTTCGTTCTCTGCCCGCCGTTCGTCGTCGAGCGGGAGCAGTTCCGCCAGCAGGCGCTGCGCTCGTCGCGTCGGGTCGGGCTCGGGCTCCAACCCGGCGAGGCGGGACTCGATCCGGTCGATGACCGTCCGGAACGCGAACACCATGAGTTCGGACTGGCTTGCGAAGTAGTGACGCAGCGAGCCCATCGACAGTCCCGCCTCACGGGCGACGTTGCGGACCGAGGCTTGCTCCAGACCGTCGCGGCGCATCACCCGCAATACCGCCTCGACCAGCTCTCGTCGACGCTCTGCCGGATCCACCACTTTGGGCATTGACCTTTTATATCACAGCTGTGTTAGGCTGGCCCGACTTAGCACAGTCGTATCACGAAAACCTCCGGAGACAGACGGTGACGCTCTCCCGCAAGGCCGACGTGCAGCCACGACCGCCCCGGCGTGGCCTGACCGCACTGCTCCGCAGTCGCGGCGTCCACCTCACCGCCATCGGTTGGCTCGGGGGCAACGCGGTGGTCCTTGCCGTGGCGGGAGACGCGCTCCCGTTCGACTGGCCGGCTGCTGCGCCCCAGACGCCGATCGGCCACCTGGTGGACGCCAACCTGGCCCTCGCCGAGGTGCTCCTGCTCACCGTGCTGACGTACTGGCTCACGCGCAAGCGGACGCTGCCCAACCTGGCTGACCGCGCGCCGGAGCGCTCGGTGGCCGCCCGTGAGACGCTGTTCCTGCTTCTCTATGGGGCTGGTGGGCTGGGGCTGGGCTTCATCCTTGCCCGACTCGCGGGATGGCACCCCTTCGGGCTTCACCTCGCCGGCTCGATCTATGGAACGCACGAACACGTCAGCCCCGCCGAGTCCATCGCGTGGGCGACCTACAACCTCCTCGTCTACGCGGTCGTTCCGCTCCTGTTCTTCCGGCGGCGCTACTCCGCCGAGGCGCTCAACCTCCGCTCGAGCAACCGCCGGGCCGACACCGTTCTCATCGGCGCGATCCTCTTGATCGAGTCACTCGTCCAGATCGCCGTGCTCGCTCCAGGGATCTTCGATCTCACGCCCGGTCAACTCGTGCTCGGGGCTTCCCTCACCTTCATTCTGTACCTCGCTGGCGCCGTGCTACCCGCCATGATCTTCATCTACGCGATCCTGGTGCCGCGCTTTCTCCGACTCACCGGATCGACCGCGACCACGGTGATCCTGGGCGGGCTCACCTATACGGCGCTGCACATCTGGGACGCATGGACGGTGTTCACCACACCGGGCAACGCCACCCTGTCGGTCGCCTTCCTGCTGTTGACCTACTTCGCGCCGGGAATGTTCAAGACGGTGCTCACGGTGCGAACCGGCAACGCATGGGTTCACGTCTGGGCATACCACGCACTGGCGCCGCACACCCTCATCGACGCACCACACATGGTCCACGTCTTCCATCTCAAGTAAAGGCGCACCAGCCGCCGCGACGACCCTCCTCGCGCCGCACACGCCCCGACGCTCACCGTGGCGCATCGCCGCCCCTAGGAGGTCACCAAGCGGATTTCGACGGCCAGCAATCCCGATCGCAAATTCCGTATCAGTTGATTACCACCATCACTCGGAAGGAACCACCCATGCGGAAAATCATCGCCTCCACATACGCCACTCTTGACGGGTACATTGACAAGCCCCACCTGTGGTCCATGCAGCACAACAGCCAGGACGCTATGGAGTACGCCCTGAAGCTCACCCTGGGTTGCGACGCACTGCTACTCGGCCGCGTCACCTACCAGGGCATGGCCGAAGCCTGGCCCAACATGGGTGGCAACCCCTACGGCGACCACGTCAACAGCATCGCCAAGTACGCCGTCTCCGCTACCTTGGACGAGCCCGCCAACTGGGGCAACTCGACGATCATCCCGGGTGGCGACCTAATCTCCGAGGTCACCAAGCTAAAGTCCCAACCCGGCAACGACATCCTCACCTGGGGTTGCGGCCGGCTCACCGACGACCTCGCCAAGCACGGGCTGCTCGACGAGTACCGCATCTGGATCTACCCCGTCATCAAGGGCGAGGGCGAACCCCTATTCCGACCCGACAGCGCCACCCCCGTGCAACTCACCGGCACGACGACATTCACCTCGGGAGTCGTCGTCCTCACCTACCACCCCACCACCACCTGAAGAACACCACCCTGCATATCAACCAGCGGCCGATGTCTCGGAAGCGACGACACCGCACCCGAGACATCGGATTGGCCCCCAGGCAGCGGATCCGCTCGGACGCGCCCCGCGAAGGCCACTTCGAAGGGCTGCCGGTTCGCCGTGTCCGGGCACCCCATTGAGGAGGAACTCGCCGAGTTCTACCTCCGCCACGACACGTTCTCCGTAAGACCCGTGCTTTCCAGCGAGCGGCAATCAAGGAGAAGACAGTGAACGACGACGTCACCCAGTACATCAACAAGACGCAGCCGTGGCAGATCGACGTATGCGAGAAACTACGTGCGATGATCGGCCAGACCATCCCAGGTGCCGAGGAACGGCTTCAGTACGGCAAGCCGCACTACATCAAGAACGGGCACCACGCGGCCGTCATCGCGGTAGCCAAGGCCAAGGTCTCGTTCATGGTGTTCAACGCAACGGACATCCCTGAGGTCAAGGGATTCCTCCGGGCAATGGGCAACGGCGAACGCAAGACCGTCGACATCAAAGAAGGGCAAGACGTCGACTACGGCGCACTCGCCAGCATCCTGGAAAAGACCACGGCTGCCTTGTAGCTGAGAGGGTGTCTGCCGTGGCAGGGTCTGGCGCACACCTGCAACCCTGAAATCGCCCCACCGGCTTGCTTGAGCCGTGGGGTCTGTGGATCTAACGGTGTTTTCGGCCTGACCTGTCGGGCGTTGTGCCTGGTGAGGAGAGTGCCGTGAGGACCGCGTCGAGCATCCGGCGCGCGGGCGACCCGTGGTGGTCGCCCGCGTGCCGGGGAACTGTCAGGTGCCGCCGACCACCACGACTGCGTCCGTCGCCGCCTCGACGCGGTGGATCGGCACGAACCATCACGTGTTGACGGAGTTGCCGCACGAATGGCTGGACCCCCTCTTCGCCCCGCCTACCCAACCTGATCATGACCACGCACCTCCTACGGATCGTCGACTGGGCGTGGGCAACCAAGGCTGCGGCCTGGGTCGAACTCGCGTTACTCGTCCAGTGGCTCATCGGCAGCGGCCACAGCGCCGAACAGGCAGAACTGAGTTCCCCCGCTTTGATGAAGCGGTGGTTACCTGCTGCCGGCTGGCGCAGGAGCGGCGATAGCTGGCTCGGCCTGGTCGTGCTTGCGGGTGTGCCAGGCGGGCTCGTATTCGTCGGGGTGAGGTAGCCGAGTTCTCTCTGGATGCGGTGGGTGTTGTACCAGCCATCGATGTACGCAAAGATCGCGTTCTCGGCCTCGTCGCGGGTCCGCCACCTCGTGCGGTAGACGAGTTCGATCTTCAACGTGGACCAGGAGTTCTCCATCAGTCCGTTGTCGTACGAGTCACCGACGGAGCCCATGTACGGCAGGATTCCGTTGTCCTGCAGGCATTCCATCAGACTATGATCAAGAAGCTCCATGAAAGCGGGGGTGGCTCACTCCGACTCTGAACGCTATTGACGCCGTGAGGCTGTCTTCGATTCGAAGTGTCGGGCTGGCCACGTGAGCGCAGTGCCCGCGGCGCCTGGGTGAACCACGAGGACCTCCCTGGGTCGGGTGCGGGCTGTCTGGTAGCGCCACACCAATCCGGGAGGTCCTCACCCTTTCAAGACCCGGTCACGTCACCAACGTCCATGGACAGAACAGTTAGGGCCACGACCTCAAGGAGCGGCTCAGTCCGCAGGGCGACGGCCGATCTCGGCGGGTCACGGTCTGGTCGAGTTTGTCAGGGCCGGTTGTGCACGAACCACGCGTCACCGGCGGGCAAGGCAACGGCGACCTCCCACCGGCTCAGGTCGAGGTTCGGGGCGAGCGCCTTGAGCTGGCCGGCCGCGGTCCATGCGTCCTCACCCGGTGCCGGGCGACGACCCACCTGGAACTGCAGCATGGTGCCCCACGACGCGACCAGGCGGGCGTCCCACCGGTGGCGCCACTGCGCCAACACCTCGGCGAGCGTCCGCCGGTACTCCTGGGTGAGCGCACCGAAGAAGTCCACCCAGTACCCCGAGCTGCGGACGTCGCTGGTGGGCAGCAACATGAGCAGGACGCTGTCAGGCGTGTACCAGTAGCCGGTCTGCGTCACGAAACGCACGCTGCCAAGCACCCGGGCGTAAAGGTCGGCGTCGGCGAGCAGGCGATCGTACAGCGCCCGCTCCAGCGCCTGGCGCGGAGTCGGCAGCGCCACATCCGACACCAGGGCCGTCAGGTCCAGGTCGACGCCCGCCATGCCACGCGCGTAGTACTCGACCTCGCCCTCGTCGACCACGTCGTCCTCGCTGTAGTGGCGGTAGGCCAGCCAGGGTTCGGAAGATTCGGCCGCCTCGACGAACGCACGCAGCTCCGACTCCGACGGGCCCGGTTCGGGCTCGGGCCGGATCCTCAGCGTGTCGTCGAAGTCGTCGGTGACCATGACGGGCCGGCGTCCGATGACCGGCACCAGTGCGTCGGCAGCCTGCCATGCCTCCTGCAGGCGATTGGGGTCGATGTCGGCGACGAGGACAGTGCCCGACGGGCCGTGCCCGATCGGCAGGCCTGCCAGTGGCGTGCCGACGAACGCCGCTTCGATCTGGTCGAGGTCGTTTCGCACGGTGAAAGTGTCTCCGATCATCGACGCCACGCGGCGTAGAGGTGGGTCCAGGTGCACATTAGGATCCGGCAAGCAACGCACGCACCATCGCCCAGGTCTGGTCGAGAGGTTGCCTCGCCGAGTCTCCGCGGCCATGGATGGCGCCATTCACACCGCCGCCTCAATCCGCCGACTTCCTTGTTCAGTCCTACCGCACACGCGGTACCTTCCCGGCTTCTGCGGCATCCGCAGCAGCCGGATGCGCCGCTTGCGGTAGCGCGAATTACCTGCGTCTGCAGGACGACTGGCGGTGCGCCCGGCGACATGATCAGACGACATCCAAACTTTCGAAGTGAGACGCGCGAAAGGTGGAGGGTCATGAGTTCATCGAAAGCCCTGACGTCAACCCGGCGTGTGCTTGTCATCGCCGGAGCCGTGCTTGTGCTTGTCATCGCCGGGGCCGTCCTGCTCGGGACTTTCGGGCTTGTCGGACCGCCGGACGTGCAGGTCGAGGCCCAGCCGCTCGTCGCCAACGATGCTTACGCTTTGACCACCGGGCGACTCTTGAGCGCCGTGGGCGCGTTGGTGGCGCTGGCCGGCACGGCCATCGCTGGGCTGGCTCTGGCCCGCTCCGCTGGTCGTATCGGCAGCGGTAGCGGGAAAAGGGGGGCCATCGTTGCGCTCGTGGCGGGCGTGATCGGCATTGTCCTTGGCGGGTACGTGGTGGCCGCGGCCGAGGGTGGTGCCGGCACCGGCTACGGAATAGTTGGTGGCTTCGCATCTCTGGTGTTTGGGCTGATCGCCACGGCCCTCGGCGGGCTGGCTCTGGCCCGCTCCCGCCGCACCGTCTGATCGGCTGACCGCAGCGAATACGAGCGCGTGTTCGAGTCTGCCTGAAGACCGCCGCACCAAGTTCTAGCGCGCCGTAGGCGCCCGCCCAGCCTCATGCTCGGGTAGCTGCCCAGAGCCGCAGACGTACCGGCAGGCACCCCTTCAGCAGGCATTCAGTCACGCAGCGCTACATGGCCCTTGGTAACAGCTTCCTTCACGGCACCCCAACTCAGGAAGGAGAACGATGCGACACACCATCTCGATCTGGCGAACACTCGCTGCCGGCCTCGCCGGAGGCATCGCGTTCGTGCTAGGTACGTTCGTCACATTCCGGCTGCTCGGCGGTTCACGCCTTGGCGCGGAAGGGTTGTTGTTCGACCCCGATACCCAGCATCCCAAGGTCATCACCGTGTGGAAGGAACTGGAGCCACTTCCACGGATTCTGGAGAATCCGCTGATCATCCTCGGCGGGATGCTCGCGTTCGGGATCGGCTACGCCTTCGTTTACCGGTCCATCGCTCCTGCGTGGACGACTGGCCTGCACAGCAGGGCATGGCGGCTCGGCCTCGTCGTGTGGCTGGGCACCGTGTTCGCCGAGTTCATGGGCCCATTCAACGTGCTGCACCAGCCCCTGAGCGTCAGCGTTCTGGCCTGGGCGATGTGGGCGGTATGCGCCTTCGCCGAGGCGTATGCGCTGGTGTTCGTCTTGGACCGCGGCCTGTCTAAGGGCCGTGAGCAAGGCGAACGCGGCGCCGCGCATCGCTCGACCGCAGCCGAACCTCTTGCCTGACGCCAACCGGGGGAGACGCCCATGAACATCACTGTGTTCGACTCGACGGGCCGCGCCGGCCGCAACATCCTCAACCTAGGAGTTCTGCCGGCAGTTCAGCGTGGAGTTTCATGCTCGATATTACCAAGAAGTTGTCGCTATCGCGCACCCCCTCCGCCCGGTCGGCTCGGGTCGCCGCCCGACCAGCTGAGCCCGGCGTCCAAAGTGGCTTCTTGCCTCGCGGCGGGTGCTGATCAATACTGATCGCTATCAGTCGGATCCCGGCAATATCGCTCACAGGAGTTGATCACGTGCCTCCTTCCGCACCGTCGAACATCACCCGTCCACCGACCACAGCGGTCCGATCACGCCGCCTCAGCGCGGGGCTCGCGGCCGTCGCGCTCTTGGTCGGATCCGTCGCCGCACCCACTCCGGCCAGTGCGCGGCCGCCCGCGGACGCCCTCAAGATCTGGGTGCCGACCGGCGACTTCGCGTCCTCGTCGTTCGAGCGCGTCCCGCAGGTCACCCCGGAGTCGGTGCCTACCGGCACCGACCGACAACTGTCCTTGACAACCGTCCGGGGCGGACAAGCGTCCGCCCAAATCGCCGTGGCTAGCGCCCAGGACCTCGAGAAACTCCAGGTGCAAGTTGGTCCGTTGAAGCCGACCGGCAAGGGCGGCGCGATCTCGAAGGCGATCCAGGTCCGCTATCCCGCCTACATCCCCGACGACCGGGGCGGGATGATCGCCGACCCGCTGCGCGAGGTCGACCGGGTGGACGTGCCCGCCGGCCAGGCGCAGCCGGTCTGGTTCACCCTCGCCGTACCACCGGACGCCCGCCCCGGCACCTATCACAGCCGGATCACCGTGACCGCCCACAAGGTCAAGGCGGTCGAGTACGACCTGACGGTGAAAATCGCCGACGTGACCCTGCCGCCGGTCGCCGAGCGGGACTTCCACCTGAATCTTTGGTTCCAGCCGGACACCGTCGCCGACCAGGCCGGCCTCGAACTGTGGTCCGACCAGCACTTCAAGGCCATCCGGCCGTACCTGGAGGACCTGGCCTCGCGCGGCCAGCGCGTCATCAACTCGGCGATCGCCGAGGACCCGTGGCCGGTGCTGTGGCCGGACGGCCAGTGGCGGTCGCAGACCTACGTGCCGTACCACTCGACCGTCGACTGGTTCCACGACGGCGAGCAGTGGTCCTTCGACTTCGCCAACTGGGACCGTCTGGTCGAGGAGGGGATGCGGGCCGGCGTCGGCCCGTACATCCACGCCTTCGGGCTGCTGATGTTCCGGGGCTACCAGCACGTCGTCTACACCGACACCCGGACCGGTCAGCGGGTGGACCAGGAGGTCTCACTGGGTGGCGCGGAGTGGAGGGACGCCTGGTCGGCGTTCCTCGTCGCGTTCGAGAACCACGTACGGGACCGGGGCTGGCTGGACCGGACCTACCTCGCCTTCGACGAGCGGCCCGCGAGCGAGATGCAGGTGGCCATCGACCTGGTCCGGGAGGTCGCACCGGTCTTCGTCGACCAGATCGCGATCGCCGGATCCGCGAGCACCGACGCGTTCGCGCAGGACCTGTCGCTCAACTACTCCGACGTTGACAACTGGTCGCAGGAGATGATCGACCGGCGCCGGGCGGAGGGCAAGAAGACCACCTTCTACACCTGGTCCAACCCGGCCTACCCGAACACGGTGACCCCGGCCGCACCCCTCGGCGCACGCGTGCTGTCCTGGCTCAGCGCACAACGCAACCTCGACGGCTACCTGCGTTGGGCGTACAACTCGTGGCCGCAGGACCCGTACACCGACGGGTCATACCGCTACCGCCAGGGCGACGAGTACCTCGTCTACCCGGGCAAGGACGGACCGGTGTCGAGCATCCGGTGGGAGCTGTTCCGCGACGGTCAGGATGACTTCGCCCTGCTCGACCAGCTAGCCGATCGCGGTGGCCAGGACCACCCGGTGCGGGTGGCGGCGCTGGCCGGTGTCGAACCCGCGGCCACCCCCGGGCCAGCCGCCTACCAGGCGCTGCTCGACGCCCGAGCGGCGGTCGTTGAGGCATTGGCAAACTACCCGACCGACTGACCACCGGCCGCCACCGGCACGGCCGGCGGCGTGCCGCGCACGCCGTGTCGCGTGACCTGCGGCGGCCACCGCCGATCGGCCGCGAGCGCCCCTCACAGGCCGCCTCGACCGAGCGGGCGGTGGCCGTCGCGGCCCCCGCATGCCCGCAATGCTCCACCCTCCCGGGCCACCGCCGGGCGGGACAACACCGGTCCGATCTGCCGACCGCCAGGGACCGCCCCAACAAGCGTCCAATCCGACCTCCGGCATGCCGCGGTGACGTGGTCCTGAGTCACCCGGCATGCCCACCCCGATGATTGGTAGGGAAATGATCAGGTTTAACCGACAACGGCGTTCGTTGACACTGGCCGCAGTAACGGCGACAGCAGTGGCGGCAGCATTGCTTTGCAGCCCGCCTGCCGCCTCGGCAGCTGCGGGCAGCCTGGGCGACATCTCCGGATTCACCGCCGAGGGCGACTCCTACACCTTCCGCTCCGGAGCTGCGGCGCTGCGGGTGAACTTCGAGAACGACCTGCTCCGCGTTTGGCTGGCGCCGGACGGGACGTAAACCGACCCGGCCAACGACGACCCCGGCGACCCCTCGGCGCCGGACGCCGACATCGTCGTCAAGCGGGACTACGGTGCGGTCGGGTCCACGTACACCGACACCGGTGACGCCTACGTCCTCAAGGCCGACCAGGCCACGCTGACGGTGACCAGGCACCCCCTCACCCTGCGCCTTGCGGACGAGACCGGCCGCACGCTGTGGGCGGAGACCGCGCCGCTGTCCTGGTCGTCAGCGGGTACGACGCAGACCCTGGCTCAGGGATCGAAGGAGCAGTTCTTCGGCGGAGGGATGCAGAACGGGCGGTTCAGCCACCGGGACACCACCATCGGCATCTCCCGGGACTACAACTGGAACGAGGGCGGCAACCCGAATGCCGCACCGTTCTACCTGTCCAGCAACGGTTACGGGGTGCTACGGAACACTTTCGCGTCTGGTGACTACACCTTCGCCATCCCGGTGCGCACCACCCACGAGGAGCAGCGGTTCGACGCCTACTACTTCGTTGGAGATGCCCGTGAGGTCATCGACGGCTACACCGAGCTGACCGGCCGCCCGGCGATGCTGCCGATGTACGCCCTGGAATTTGGCGACGCGGACTGCTACCTGCACAACGCCAATCGCGGAGAGCGCGAAACGCTCCGTGACGCTACCGCGATCGCACAGGGCTACACCGACCACGAAATGCCTCTGGGGTGGATGCTGGTCAACGACGGCTACGGCTGCGGCTACGAGGACCTTCCCGAGACCGGCGGAATGCTCGCGGGCCACGGGTCCGAGCTGGGCCTGTGGACCGAGTCGGATCTGACCAACCAGGCATACGAGGTTCAAAGCGGGGTCAGGGTCCGCAAGAGCGACGTGGCCTGGGTCGGGCCGGGGTACCGCTTCGCGCTTGATGCCTGCGAGAAGTCGCGCGACGGCATCGAGCAGAACAGCAATGACCGCGCCACCGTCCTGACCATCGAAGGCTGGGCCGGCACGCAGCGGTGCGCTGTCACCTGGAGCGGGGACCAGTCCGGCTCCTGGGACTACATCCGCTGGCAGATTCCCACCTATGCCGGCGCAACCCTGTCCGGACAGCATGCGGCGACCGGCGACGTCGACGGCATCTTCGGCGGCAGCGCGGAGACGTACGTGCGGGACCTGCAGTGGAAGATGCTTCTGCCCGGCACCTACGAACGCCGGGTCGTCGGCGTGGATGTCGAGGGCGGCGTTGATCAAATGGGCGTCAGCCAGGTCACGGCGGGTGACCGGGGTTATCCACGCGCAGTAGGCCTGCTTGCTGACGTCCAAGCAGAACAGGTCACCGCCGAGGCCAACCTGCGCCGCCTCCCCGGACGTCGGACCATGAGTCCTGACGAAATCCGCCACATCGTGGAAACGTTGAGAGACATCAAGCCATGCTCCGCGACACCGACCCTGTCGACAAGGCCCTGATCTACCGCTAACTGGGGCTGACCTTGACCGACCGACTGCACGGTGTCCGCTCAGGCATCCCAAGTGGCTGATGTACTGAACAGTGTCCGAAGCCCGAGACCGACACCCACAAGGCGCTCAAGGAGCGCAAGGCCCGCACGTGGGAGTCTGTCGGCGGCACCGTGCAGGTCGAGGTGTGGCGGCCACGCGCCCGCCGCCGACCGGACGTCCTGGCCATCGGTCGACAATACCTTCGACACGCATCGGGAGTTCCTGCCCGAGCAGAGCGTGATGGACGTGGTGGTGCAGGGCACCACGGCGTACATCGCCGGCGACACCTACGGCGAGGGCACCACCGGCCCGATCCGCGGAACGGCGCAGGTGGCCGCCGTCGACATCGTCACCCGCAAGCTGCTGTGGCGCGAGGAGATCAAACCGGACTGGCAGTCGTACGAGAGCCTGTACGTGGTCGGGAACCTGCTCTACGCGATGGGCCGGCGCCCGCGCGGGGCCTGGTTCGCCTACGACCTGACCACGCGCACGATTGTGATGGAGGGTGACCTCGGCGGGTACGGCCAGTTCAACGGGGTCGACGGCCGGGTGTTCTCCTGGGTGCACTGGACCAACGACACCTCCGAGCTGCCGGCCGTCCCGGATCGCGAGGTGACCACGCTGTACGACAATGTGTCGCGCGGCTGGTACAACAACCGGGCCTTCAACTTCACCCCGGACGGCAGGTCGACCTGGGGGATGCTCGGCATGGACCTCGCCCGCTTCCCGCCCGAAGCCGGGCAGCTCGCCGCTCCGCAGCCACTCGGCGACGGCGGCGGACGCCCCGTCCCGCAGCGCGGCCTCGATGAACCGGTAGACGCTGCTGCCGATCGTTGCGGGGCCGCCGCTCGGTGACGCCTCGCGGGCGCTGCCGGGCGGCGGCCCGCTGCCTCATCCGCTGGCTCGGGAGACCGTGTGGGCGGACAGGTCGAGCCGGAACAGTTCGGCGGCGTTTCGCCAGGCGACGCGTTCGGCCAGTTCGGGCGGCAGGTCGGCGGCGAGCACCGCCCCGTACGCGGCGGCCGGGTCGATCAGCGTGGCGTCGGTGCCGAAGAGCAACCGCCGCGGGTTCACGGCCGCCGCCACCGCGGCGAAGCGACCCGCCTCCGTGTGCGAGAAGCAGGGCTCCAGCCAGAGCCGATCCACCCCGTTGGCCGCCTCGATGGCGTGCCGCCACCCGTTCGCGCCCATGTGCCCGGCGATGGCCCGCACCCCGGGGATGTCCGCCACCGCCTGGGCCAGGTCGAGCGGCGTCGTGTCCCAGGTGTGCACGAGGGCGGGCAGGCCGTGCGCGGCGGCCAGTTCCAGGGCCGCCCGGGTCGGCGCGGAGTTCGCCGGCGAGCCGGTGTAGTCGGTGTGGATCTTCACGCCGACGAACCGGCCGGTGGGCAGCAGGTCGCGCAGGTCCCGTTCGGCGTCGTCCAGCCGGCGCGGGTTGATTGTCAGGTAGCCGAGCAGCCGGTCGTTGCCTTCCAGCACGCGGGCCATCGCCCGGTTGCCGGCGGCCGCGTCGTAGATCACCGCCTCGGTGGCGGAGACCACGGCCAAGTCGATGCCGTACCGGTCCATCACCGCGAGGTTGGTCGCGACCGCGCCGACCTCCATGCTGAAGAACCACGGCCCCCAGTGGGCGTGCACGTCGATGATCATCGGGCCAGCCCCAGGATCCGGCGGGCGTTTCCCCCGGTCACCGCCGCGACCGCGGACGGGCCGATCCCGGTCCGGGCCAGCCGCAGCCGCGGCACGACGGGCTCGTAGAACGGGGTGCGGGAGCCGTAGAGCAGGCGCTCGACGCCGAGGTGCGCGGCGACGGTCTCCAGCGCGTCTGGCGAGTTGAGCAGCCGGGTGGAGGTGTGGAAGCCCGGCTCGTCGCGGGCCACCACCACGAAGTCGCCCAGGTGGTAGAAGTGCGTGTCGAGGAAGACCACGGTCGCGCCGCGCAGCGGCCGCCAGAACCGGCGGACGTCCCCGCCGGTGAGCACGACCAGGCCCGCCTCGGCGGCCCGGCGGGCGACGTGCCGTACGGACGGGTAGTCCGCCTCGACGCGCTGCTCGTCGGGGAACAGCCGAACGGCCCGGAAGCCGCGCTCGGCGAGCCGGACGACCTCCCGTTCGGCGCCGAGCGGGTCGCGCAGGTCCAGCCCGCCGACCGGCAGTACGCCGGGGCCGGCGAGGGCGGCCACCTCGTCGTTGCCGCTGGCAACGTCGAACAGGGCGGCGCGGAGGCTCGCGACGGCTGCCCGCTCGATGCCGTTGGCGGCCAGCGTGTCGGCGACCGCCGCGGGCTCGCCGCCAGGCCCGGGCCGGTCGGCGTACCGGCCGACGAGCACGTCGATGTCGAGGGTGACCGGCGGCAGGTCGCCGGCCACGAATGGGTTGCCGGTCACCAGCGCCCTGCCACCCGCAGCACCCGGTCCCGGTCGTCGTCGGGAAGCGCCGGTGCGTGCGGGTCGCCCGCGTGGCCCGCCGGGATCCGCCTTTCGTCGGCGGCGATCCAGAGCATGCGCTGCACGTACCCTTCCATCGGTTCGGTGAAGGTGACCTGGGCCAGCCGGTCGAGGTCGACGGATGCGGCGCAGAATTCGTCGTACCGCTTGTCGGCGTAGGCCCGCAGCACCCGGGCGGTGACCGGGACCGCGGCGGCGGCCAGGCCGACCAGGGCCGCCTCGGCGCCCCACATGAGCGACGGTCCGAACATCCGGTCCTCGCCGGTGACCGCCAGCCGGTCGGCGCGGTGCGCGGCGGCCAGGGCTGCCTGGCAGGCGAGGGCGTCGTGCAGGCGGGCCACCTTCACCCCGGCGACACCGGGGTGTCGCAGCAGCTCGGCCAGCGTGGGCTCGGCGTACGGCCGCAGGTAGAGGTCGAAGGCGAGCATCGGCAGGCCGGCGGCGTGCCAGAGCGCGTCGTGGTGGGCAACAGGATCGTCGGCCACCGGGAAGACCAGCAGGCCGGCCGCACCGAGGGCGGCCGCCCGCGCCGCCTGCGCAACCACCTCGTCGGTCCGCTCCCCCGGCCGGCCGCCGACGCCGACGATCACCGGCGCCCCAGTGTCGACGGCGCGGCGGATGACCAGAGCGCGGGTGGACTCGTCGTGGTACGGGCCGCGTCCGGTGTGCGCAAGCACCGCCAGGGCGTCCGCCCCGTCGGTGACCAGCCCTCGCAGATAGCGGCCGAGCACGTCCGGGTCGACGGCGCCGGTCGCGTCCACCGGGGTGGCGGTCGCGGCGATCAGCCGCCAGCGCAGCCGGTCGCGCAGCTCGGCGGCGATCGGAGCGATCACGAGGTCACCGCGGCGCGGACGGCCCGGGCGATCTCGTCGACGTGGGCGTCGGTGTACCGCTCGTTCCAGTCGACCACCAGTAGGGTCCGCTCGATCATCCGCTCGGCGACCGGGAACGACCCGGGTCCGTAGGCCGGCAACCGGTCCGCCGGTGGCACGGTCAGCGGGAAGCGGGAGGCGCCGTAGACGGGGGCCTCGGTCAGCGCCGGGGCGCAGTGCAGCGGCTGTTCCAGGTAGCCGGCGCGGGCGGGGATCCCGGCGGCGGCTAGTTTCCCGGCCACGCCGTGGTTGGTCAGCGGCGGGTCCAGCACGATCGGGAACAGCCACCAGGCGTGCGCGTCCACGTCCGCCGGCAGGTGCACGCCGGGCAGGTCGGCCAGCGCGTCGACCAGCCGCCGGGCGGTGCGTCGCCGGTCGGCGAGCACCCCCGGCAGCTTCGCCAACTGGGCCCGGGCGACGGCTCCGGCGAGTTCGGTCATCCGGTAGTTCAGGCCGAGGCCGACGTGCCGGCGGGACTCGTCGCGCGGCCAGCCCTTGTCGGCGAAGAGCCGCATCCGGCGGGCCAGCACCGCGTCGTCGGTGACGGCCAGACCGCCGTCGCCACAGGTGATGTGCTTCCACTGCTGGAGGCTGAAGCACCCGATCGCGCCGGCCGTGCCGGCGAGGGTGCCGTCCGGGTAGCGGGTGAGCCACGCCTGGGCGCAGTCCTCGATCAGCGGCACGCCGGCGGCGTCGGCGACCGCGCGCAGGTCGGCGGCGGCGCCGAACAGGTGCACCGCAAGGATCGCCCGCGTGCGCGGCCCGATCGCGGCGGCGACCGCCGCCGGATCCAGGTTGCCGGTGTACGGATCGACGTCGGCGAACACCGGCACCGCGTTCTGCGCGAGAATGGGCGCGACCGTGCCGAAATCGCTGATCGGAGAGGTGATGATCTCGTCGCCCGGATCCGGCGCGACGGCGGCGACGGCCAGGTGCAGGGCCGCGGTTCCCGAACTGGCGGCGACGGCGTGCGACACTCCATGGCGGTCGGCCATCTCGCGTTCCAGGGCGCGGACCTCCGTGCCCCAGACCGAGCTGAGCATGCCCGACTCGAGCACCCGGCTGACCGCGGCCAACTCCTCCGCGCCGATCGTCCGGCCGCTGGCGTCGGCCATGCTGGGAAACGACGACACGTACCCTCCCGGGCTACAGTAATACCGGGCCTGACCGTAATCTTGTGCTGCGAACAATGCAACCCCGACAGGAGGCAGCGGTGACCATCGAGATCGGGGTCATCGGTCCGCACGACCTGGTCGACGACGTGGCCGCGACCTGCGAGGAGCAGCCCGGCGTCACCGCCCGCCGGCTGCACTACGACCACGAGTCGCAGGCCCCGGCGATCGTCGAGGCGCACGCCGGCCAGGTGGACGCGTGGCTGTTCACCGGCGTGGTGCCCTACACCCTCGCCCGGGAGGCGAACTCCCTCAACCGTCCGGCGGTCTTCGTCGACTACACCGGAGCGACGCTGCTCCAGGCCGCCGTGCGGTTGTTGCGCGCCGGGCACGACGTCACCCGGATGTCGATCGACACCGTCACCGGCGCCGACGTCGCGACCACCTTCGGCGAGGCGGTCCTGCCGGTGGACCGGGTCCGGTCGCTGCCGTACCGCAGCGGCCTCAGCTCGGAGGACGTGGTGGCATTCCACCAGCGGCAGCGCAAGGCCGGCGCGGACGTCGCGGTCACCTGCATCAGCTCGGTGTACGAGGTGCTGCGCCACGAGATGCCGGCGTTCCGCCTGGCCCCGTCGAACCACTCGGTCCGCACGGCGCTGCGCCAGCTCCTGCTGCAGGTGGGCAGCCAGGCCCAGGAGGACGCCCAGATCGCGCTCGGCCTGGCCAACCTCTCCGACGGCGACGACGGGCTGCTCAAGGAGGTCGCCGGGCTCGGGGGCACGCTCGCGCGGTTCGCCCCGGACACGTACCTCATCGTCACCACCCGTGGCCCGCTGCACGACGCGACCGGCGGGTTCACCGCGCTGCCGATGCTGCGCCGCCTCGCCGACCGGCACGAGACCGTGCAGATCGGCTTCGGCCTGGGACGCAGCGCCGCGGAGGCGGAGAACCTGGCGCGGCGGGCGCTGAGCCGGGCGCGCCGGGTCGGCCCGACCACGGCGGTGCTGTCGCTGCGCGGCGAGACCGATATCGTGCTCGAGTCGACCACGCCGGCCCCGCCGCCGTCGGAGGTGAACCTGGCCGTCATCGCCCAGCGGGTCGGCCTGTCGGTGCCCACCCTGCTGCGGCTGCGGGAGGTGCGCACGACGGTCGGCGACGAGCCGCTGACCAGCCGGGAGGTGGCCGACCAGCTGCGCGTGCAGCAACGCACCGCCCGGCGGATGCTGCACCGGCTGGAGCTGGCCGGCCTGGCCGAGAGGACCGGCAACCTCGCCTCCGGCACCAGCGGCCGCCCGCTGACGCTCTACCGGCTGACCCTCTGAGACGATCCCGTCGACGTGGACCGGATCCTCTCGGCACGCGTCAGGACAGCCACTCGTCCAGGTGCTCGGCGACGAAGTCGTCGTCGCGCAGGTGCTGGTAGGCCCGGTGCACCCGGTCGAGTTCGGCGAGCTGTCCCGGCGAGAGCTCCTCGTCCGGGTCCAGGCACCACCGGCCGGCCAGCAGGCCCTGCCGGCGCAGCACCTCGTGGATGCCGGGAATGCAGCCGTGGTAGCCGTTGGCGGCGTCGAAGATGGCCGCGTTGGCGTCGGTCAGGTGACCATCCAGGGTGAGCAACCGGCGCAGCGCGGTGTCGTCACCGGCCCGGGCCCGCCGGGCCTCGTCGAGCAGGGTCACCGCGGTGCGCGCCCAGACCGCCCACTGGCCGAGCAGGCCGCCGACGAACTCGACCTCCACCGCCCGCCTGTCGACGACGACCCGGTGCGGCGCCACCAGGTCGGCCAGGATGTGGTCGTCGTTGCCGGTGTAGAGGGCGAGGTCGCCGTTGCGGCCGGCCGCGCAGACGCCGTGCAGCACGTCGAGCGTGCGGTAGCGGTCGAACGGCGCCACCTTGATCCCGACCACCGAATCGAGGGCGGCCAGCCGGGCCCAGAAGTGCCGGGACAGCACCCGGCCGCCGACGGCCGGCTGCAGGTAGAAGCCGATCACCGGCAGCACCTCGCCGACCGCCCGGGCCCGTTCGACGAGAGCGTCCTCGTCCAGCGGCCCGTACGGCGACAGCAGCACCATGTGGTAGCCGAGCGAGGCCGCCAGCTCCGCCTCGGCGACGGCCTGCGCGGTGTCCCCGCAGGCCCCTGCGACCAGGATCGCGTCCGAGCCGGCCGCGGTCTCGGCGGCCAGTTCCAGCACCGGGGCGAGCAGGCCCACCTCCGGGTCGTGGATGGCGAACTGGGTGGTGTGCACGCCGACGGCGATGCCGCCAGCGCCGGAGGCGAGGTAGTAGCGGGTCAACGCCCGCTGCCGGCGCTCGTCGAGCTTGCGGTCGGCGTCCAGGGCGAGCGGATGGGCGGGGATGACGCACCCGTGCCGGAACCGGGCCAGCGCGGCGGCCTGTCGGGTGCTCGATGCGGTCAACACGGTCTCTCCTAGAACTTGCCGTCGCGGCGCTGGAAGCCGGTCGGCTTGTCGAGCAAGGGCTGGCCGTCGGCGACCCAGTCCGCCGTCAGCTCGATCAGCTCGGCGAGGGGTACGTCGGGGTAGCCGAACAGGCCGTGGCAAAGCTGGGCGTTGGACAGCAGCGCGGTCGGCGCCTCGGTGCCGGTGAGGATCGGCTCGCGGCCCAGCCGCGCGGCGACCGCGGCGGCTACCTGGCGGACCGAGACCAGCTCCGGCCCGGTCAGGTTCAGCACGAACGGCGGTGTGGCTGTGTGGTGCAGGGAGCGCAGGACGACCTCGTTGGCGTAGCCCTGCCAGACGACGTTGGCGTGTCCCATGGTGAGGTCCACCGCCTGGCCGGCGTGCACGGCGCGGGCGATGTCCACGAGCACGCCGTAGCGCATCTCGACGGCGTAGTTGAGGCGGATCAGGGCCAGCGGGGTGTCGTCGCGCAGCGCGAAGTTGGTGAGGATGCGCTCGCGGCCCAGGCAGGACATCGCGTACTCGCCGACCGGCTGGACCGGGGTCTGCTCGACGCAGCCGCCGGCGGTCACCGGCACGAGCGGGTAGACGTTGCCGGTGCTCAGCGCCACCAGGCGCGACCCGGCGAAGCGCTGCGCGACCCGGCCCGGCAGGTAGGTGTTGGTGGCCCAGGTGGCGTGCTCCCGGCCGGAGGTGCCGAACTTGGCACCGACCAGGAAGACGACGTTCGCCGCGTCGGGCAGCGCGGCCAGCATGGCGTCGTCGGCGACGTCCGCCTCGACCACCTCGGCGCCCTCATCGCGCAGCGCGTCGGCCAGGCCGGCCTCGGAGAAGCGTGACACGGCGACGACCCGCGCGCCGGTGCCCGCCGCCGCGACCCCCCGCAGCGCCAGCCGCACCAGGCTGGGCCCCAGCTTGCCCCCCGCGCCGAGGACCAGGATGTCGCCGTCGAGCTTGCGCAGGTCGTCCACCAGGACGTCCCGCGGGCGGGAGAGCCGCTCCTCCAGGTCCGCCACGGTACGCATGCCACCACACCCCTTCCGAAGTAACGGTCATGACCGTAACTTCCGGCCACGGGAGCGTCAAGGTGTCCGGGGAGGTGGGTCGACCGGCGCGGGCTCGACGGGCACGGCGAACCGGCCGTCCGGTTCGCACCTCAGGGGCAAGCGGCCGGCTGCGCGGTGTCATGCCGGGGCGGCCGGACGGGCTGCGCGGTGTCAGGCCGTGGCGCGCGCCGCGGCGAGAAGGCCCAGCACGGCCCGGGTCTGCGCCCACGGCACCGGGCTCGGCCCACCCCGGACCATGCCCAGGAACGCGTCGATGGTGGCCCGGTAGCCGAGCTGGTCCGGGCCGCCGCGCAGCACCACCCGCTGCTCCCCACCGCCGGTGTGGACGGTCACCTCGTACGCCTCGCCCTCGCTGACCCCGAGCACCTCGACCGCGCCGGGCACCCCGTCCTCCCACTGCAGCGCCAGCAGCCCGGTGTCCTCGGAGCGCAGTCCCCGGTGCCGGCGTACGGTGCCCGCGGCCCCGACCAGCCGTACCGCCGGCCCGAGCAGCGCGACCAGCAGCTCCACGCCGTGCAGTCCCATCATCACCAGCGTGCCGCCACCCACCGCCGGGTCGTCCTGCCACGGGTTGTAGCCGGTGGCCCAGAGGCCGACATCGTGGCGCACCGTGGCCCGGACCGACAGCACCTCGTCGCGCGGCACGTCGAACGCCACGAAATCCGGCGCGAAGCGCAGCACCGAGGAGGTGAGCACGAGCTCGGGCGCCCGCTGCACGACGCGTTCCAACCGGTCGAGCTGCCCGAGGGTCGCGGCGGCCGGCTTGTTGACGAAGCAGGGCAGCTCGCGGGCCAGCACCTGGGCCAGCGCGTCCGGCACGTCCGGGGTCGGGACGGTGAGCACCACACCGTCCGGGCCGGTCGCCAGCAGCGCGGCCAGGTCCGGCGCCACGGCGACGTCCGGCTGCTCGGCCCGGAACCGGGCCAGCCGCTGCGGATCGGGCTCCCACACCACCAGCTCCGCGTGGTCACGCAGCGCGCGGGCGTCGGTGTAGGGGTGACTGGTGGCGAGTCCGGCCAGAGCGATGCGCATGAGCGCAGAGGCTACTTCTCCGATCTCCGGCCGCGCCAGCGCAGGTCAGCCCGGGTCAGCCCGTCCGGTCGAGCTGCTCCGGCCGCACCTCGTAGGCCAGCGGCCGCCCGCGGAGGAACCGGTCGATCTCGGCCACCACGATCGCGCCGGCCCGCCGCCGCGACTCCACCGTCCCGGCCGCCTCGTGCGGCGTCAGCAGCACGTTCGGCAGCCCGCGGAGCGGATGGTCGACCGGCAGCGGCTCGGCGTCGAAGACGTCCAGCGCGGCGTCGATCCGGCCGGTGCGCAGCGCGGCCAGCAGCGCGGCCTCGTCCACCAGCGCCGAGCGGGCGGTGTTGACCAGCAGCGCCCCGTCCGGCAGCAGGGCGAGCTCGCGTGCCCCGATCATCCCGGCGGTCTCCGGCAGCACCGGAGCATGCAGGGAGACCACCAGGCTGCGGGCGAGCAACTCGTCGAGGCCGACCCGCTCGACGCCCAGCGTCACGGCCTCCGCGCCGGACAGGTAGGGGTCGGCCACGAGCACCCGCGCTCCGAGCGCCCGCACCAGGCCGAGGTACGCCCGGCCGGTCCGGGACGCGCCGACCACCCCGACCGTCGCGCCGCGCAGCTCCCGGCGGGGCGGGGCGCCCTTCGCGCTCGCCCAGTCGGCCCCGGTGCGCAGCGCGTGGTCGAACCGGTGCAGCCGGTGCAGCAGCGCGAGGGTCAACGCGAGGGCCTGCTCCCCCACTGCGTACGCCATCGCGTCGCCGGCCTGGGTGACGCGTACCCCGCGGGCGAAGCTCTCCGGGGTGACGAACGGTTTCACGCTGGCCCCGGTGTGCGCGAGCAGCCGCAGCCGGGGCGCGGCGGCGAGCGCCGCGGCCGTCAGCGGTGCGGTTCCCCAGCCGGTGACGACGACGTCGGCGTCGGCGAGCAGTCCCGCGAGCACGGCCTCGTCGCCCACGTCGGCGCGGTCGGCGGGCAGCCGCACCTCGCCGAGGCGCTGCAGCGCGGCCCAGGTGTCGGGGTCGAGGAACAGCTCGCGGACGTACGGCGTGGCCGCCACGGCGATGACGCTCACCCCTTGATGCCGGTGGTGGAGACGCCCTCCTGGAAGTACCGCTGGCCAATCAGGTAGGCCATGAAGATGGGCACGAACGCCACCACCGAGCCGGCGAGCAGCATGTTCAACGGCACGTTCTCCTGTTGCAGCGAGGCGATGCCGGTGGTGAGGGTCCGCATGTCGAGGCTCTGCCCGACGATGAGCGGCCACAGGAAGTCGTTCCAGTGCCAGAGGAAGACGAAGACGCCCAGCGTGGCCAGGATCGGCTTGATCAGCGGCAGCACGATCGAGACGTACACCCGCCACTCGGAGCAGCCGTCCAAACGGGCCGCCTCGAACAGCGAGTCGGGCAGCGACGCGATGAACTGGCGCATGAGGAAGACCGCCTGGGCGTTGGCCAGCGTCGGCAGGATCATGCCCCAGTAGGTGTCCACGCCGTTCAGCTCGGAGATGATGATGAAGGTCGGGATCATCGTGACGTGGTACGGCACCATCAGCATCGCCAGGAACGACCAGAACATCGTCTCCTTGCCCGGGAATCGCTTCTTGGCGAAGGCGTAGCCGGCCATCGAGGCGAACAGCAGCACGCCGACGACCGACACCACCGAGTAGACGAGCGTGTTCCCCATCCAGCGCAGCACGCTCTTGGCACCGATGACCTGGTCGTACGCCTCGGTGGAGAACGGCCAGGGCAGCAGACTGTCCGGGAAGGTGACCGGCCCGGTCGGCTTGAGCGACAACACGACCATCGCGTAGAAGGGGAAGAGGGTGAGCACGGCACCAGCCAGCAGCAGCGCGGTGCGCCCGATCACCCAGCCCCGGCCGGCCCGGTCCGCGAGGTAGGGACGCCGGGCGCGCCGGGGCCGTTCGGTGGCTGGCGCGGCGGTGGCCGGGGGCGTGATGGTGTCGGTCATTCTTCCCTCCCCAGGGTCAGCCGCTGTATCAGCGCCACGACGATCGTCATCACGAACAGGGCGACCCCGACCGCGCTGGCGTAGCCCAGGTCGAAGTACTTGAACCCCTGGTCGTAGAGCAGGTAGACGAGGCTGTAGCTGGAGCGGACCGGCCCGCCGCCGGTCATCACGTAGATCATGTCGAAGACCTGGAACGACACGGTGGTCTCGATGATGGCGACGAAGAACAGCGCGGGCCGCAGCTGTGGCAGCGTGACATACCGGAAGCGCTGCCAGGCCGAGGCGCCGTCGGTCAGCGCCGCCTCCTCCAGCTCCGCCGGGATGTCCTGGAGCCGGGCGAGCAGGATGAGCATGCCGTAGCCGAAGCGGGACCAGACCGATACCAGCACTAGGGCCGGCACCACCAGCGCGCTGTCGGCGAGCCAGGAGCCGGCCGGCAGGCCCAGCGCGCCCATCGCCCGCGACCACGGCCCACCGTCGGCGAAGACCCAGGTGAAGACCACCCCGGCGAGGACCAGGCTGGTCACCACGGGCAGGAAGAAGATGGACCGGAAGAGCTTCGCGCCGCGAAAGGCGCGGCGGGTCAGCAGTGCCATGCCGAGGGAGGCCAGCATCGACAGGGGTACGGACAGCGCGGTGAAGACGACCGTGACGCGCAGCGCCGACCAGAAGGTCGGGTCGTCGACGAGTCGGCGGAAGTTCTCCAGGCCGGCCCAGCTCGTGTCACCGCCGATGGTGTAGTCGGTGAAGCCGAGGATCATCCCGGCGATCGCCGGCCCGAACCGGAAGATGGCGAAGAGCAGCAGGAACGGCAGGACGAACAGCAGGGCCGTGCCGGCCTCACGGGCGGATGGCCGGCGGAGGCGCCGAACCTCGCTCCCCGGCTGGCGTGGCCGCCGGACTTGGCTCTCCGGTAGTGCAACCATCTGACAACCTTTCTCGGCGGCTCGCGGTGGGCAGGGTACGCCCACCGCGAGCCGCGCCAGGATCAGCGAAGCAGCGGAGCGGCGGCCTTCGCGGCGTCGTCGAGCGCCTGCTCCACCGACTTCTTGCCGAGCAGGGCGGCCTGGATCTCCGGGAAGAGGACGCCCTGGACGTCCCGGGCCTTCTCGTGCAGCGGGCCGACGGTGCTGGTGGCTACCTGCTGCTCCTGCACACTGAGGACAGGGTCACCGGCGTAGAGCGTGCCGGTGGACTTCCGCGGGGAGAAGAAGTTGGAGGACAGGTCGTACTTCTTGGTGTTGTCGGCGTTGGTCGCGAAGGCGATCCACTTGCCGGCCGCCTCCTTGTTCTTGGCGCCCTTCAGCATCGACAGGGAGCCAACGGTGCCGTAGCCGATCTGCTTGACGTCGGTGAAGTGCGGGACGGCCTGGATGTTCTCCTTGCCCCACAGCTTTTCGACCTCCGCCACCGGCACGTGCCAGACGCAGCCGACCTTGTTCTGGCCGATGCGGGTCTGCTCGATCGACGGGACGTTGGTGATCAGGCTCTTGTCGACGTAGCCGCCGTCGACGAGTTGCTTCACGAAGGTCAGCGCCTTCTTTGCGGCGTCGCTGTTGAAGGCGACCGACGTGCCGTCCGGGCTGAACACGTCACCGCCGGCCGACCACATCAGCGGGTAGAAGGTCTGGTTCAGGGTCTGCTTGGAGTCACCGGGGTACGCCGCGATGTCGTAGCCCTTGGCCTTGAACTTCGGCGCCAGGGTGAGCAGGTCGTTCCAGCTGGTGGGGTAGGTCGTCTCGCCGACGGCGGCGAAGACCTTCTTGTTGCAGATCGGGGTGGCGGCGCTGGTGAGGATCGGCGCGCCCATCATCTTGCCGTCGATGCTCACCGACTTCGTCACGTTCTCGTGGTAGTCGCTCTTGGCCGCGTCGTCGAGGTACTTGTCGACCGGCTCGATGTTGCGGGCGTACTTGGGCAGCTGGTCGGGGATCAGGTAGACGACGTCGGGCCCCTTGTTGCCGGCGATGGCGGTGGCCAGCGCCTGGTCCCGGTTGGCCCAGGGGAAGATCTCGGTCTTGACCTCGATGTTCGGGTTGGCGGACTGGAACGCCTTGACGGTCTCGTCCCAGTGCGCGCGGTGCTTCGCCTCGTCGACGATCACCGGATATATCCACATCGTCACGGTGGTCTTGCCGGAGTCACCGGAGCCGGAACCGCCACAACCCGTGGCCGCGAGTGCGGCGACGAGCGCCACCGCGACGGCCGACAGGCTCTTGCGAACACTCATCTCGCATCCTTCCGGGGGAGTCAGGTTCGCCGTACATTAACTTACGGTCCGGGCCGATACTAGAGCCGAAGAGTATCGAGGTCACACCGTTACTGTTCGTACGAGCGTCGCGCCGGATCGATCCAGCCCCGTAATAGTGAAGGAACCCGATGACCGTCTCCCTGGCCATCGTCGGCGCGGGCGACCGCGGTACCACCTACGCCGGCTACACGCTGCGTTCCCCCGACGAGGCGCGGGTCGTCGCCGTCGCGGAACCCCGGGACGCGCACCGCACCACGCTCGCCGACGCCCACCGGGTGCCGCCGTCCGCCCGGTTCGACTCGTGGCAGGCCCTGGCCGCCCGGCCACGGCTGGCCGACGCGGTCGTGCTGGCCACCCCCGACCGCGAGCACGCCGAACCGGCCGCCCGCTTCGCCGCACTCGGCTACCACGTCCTGCTGGAGAAGCCCATCGCACCGACCGAGGCCGAGTGCGAGGCGGTCACCGCGGCGGCGGAACGCGCCGGCGTCCTGCTCGCCGTCTGCCACGTCCTGCGCTACACCCGCTACACCGAGGCGGTGAAGCGGTACGTCGAGGCGGGCACGCTCGGCCGCATCGTCGGCGTGGAACACCTGGAGCCGGTCGGCTGGTGGCACTTCGCCCACTCCTACGTGCGCGGCAATTGGCGCCGCGCCGACACCTCGTCCAGCAGCCTGCTCACCAAGTGCTGCCACGACCTCGACTGGCTCCGCCACGTCGTGGACGACACCCCGGTACGGGTCAGCAGCGTCGGCGGGCTGCACCATTTCCACCCCGGCAACCGGCCGGTCGGTGCCGCCGACAGCTGCCTCGACTGTCGCGTCGAGCCGCGCTGCCCGTACTCGGCCGCCCGCTTCTACCACGACTGTCTCGCCGATCCCGACCGTCGGGTGTGGCCCCTGTCGGTGCTGACCCGCGACCTGACCCCTGCCGGGGTGACCGAGGCGCTGCGGAACGGCCCGTACGGGCGGTGTGTCTTCACCGGCGGCAACGACGTCGCCGACCACCAGAGCGTGACGATCTCCTTCGCCGGCGGGGCGACCGCCACCCTGACCATGAGCGCCTTCACCCCCGGCGGTCACCGGCGCACCCGCATCATGGGCACGCACGGCTACCTGGAGGGCGACGGCGAGCAGGTCACCGTCACCGACTTCGTTACCGGCGCCACCGTCACCACCGACACGCGGGGCGGCGGGGCGGACGCCGGAACCGGCCACGGCGGCGGGGACATGCGGTTGATGGCGGCCTTCGTCGAGGCCGTGGCGACCGGTGATCGGTCCGCGGTGCGGTCGGGGCCACGGGAGTCCCTGGACAGTCACCGGATGGCGTTCGCGGCGGAACGCAGCCGGCTCGCGGGCGGCATCCCCGTCGCGCTCGCCGCGCCCGACAGGGGCCGACCGAGCCCGGCCACGTCCCCGCCGGCGCCCCGGGCCGATGTTGATTCTTCGATGCCTTGATGATTACGGTGAGGGCCAAAATAGACGAAGGGATGGTTCATGGCTCTCGATCGACCACGGCGCGCCGCGCCGCTCGCCGCCCTCGTGACCCTGCTCGCCGCCACCGCCGTCGGCGTCCCCGCGCGCGCTGCACCGGTGACAGAAGTGCTGGTGGGAACCCCTCACCACAACCTCGCGATCTACGGCGCGACGTTCGGGTCGACCGCCGCCGGCGACTACGCGTACGCCGTCGCCCGCGGCACCACCGGCGAGCTGAGCGTGGTGGACACCCGCACAGCGGAGGTGATCCGGACAATGCCGTTACCCGGCGCCGGAGGATCCTGGGGCGGCACGGTCATGCCCGACGGCACCGCCTACATCGGTGCCGACAGCAAGCTCTTCCGCTACCGGCCCGGCGCCGACCAGGTGGAGGACCTGGGCTCGCCCGCACCGGGCGAGACCGCCACGTGGCGCCTGGCGAACGACGGCCGGCGCGTGTTCGTCGGCACCTTCCCCAACGGAAAGATCTACTCGGTCGACCACCGCAGCGGGGCGGTACGCGACTACGGCCAGGTCTGGCCCGGCGAACAGTACGTGCGCAGCCTCGGCGTGGCGAACGGAAAGGTCTACGCGGGCCTGGGCACCGTCGCCCGGATCGTGGAGGTGGACGTCGAATCCGGCGACCGCCGCGAGATCCCGCTGCCGGAGCAGTACCGGGCCGAGCAGTTCGTCTACGACCTCGACGTCCACCAGCAGACCCTCTTCGCGCGGCTGACCAACAGCAACCGGCTGCTGGTCCACGATCTCAGAACCGGCGAGTGGGTCGCCGACCTGGGCACCAGCCCCGGGTTGAACGTCTCGCCGCCGGACGCCAAGAAGAACGTCTACTTCGGATCGACCGGTGGCCGCCTCATGGCCTACAACCTGAACAACCGCACCGTCACCCCGACCGGCTTCACCGGATTCGGCACCGCTCGCGGCTTCGGCTGGACCCACCTCGACGCCGACGGTTGGCCCGGCCGGACGCTGGTGACGATCAGCCTGGGCGGGATGCTCTCCTACTTCAACCCGCAGACCGGGGCGCACAAGGTCGTCTCCTCCGGCGTGCAGGGCCTGCCCGCCCAGTTGCAGACCGTGGTAGCCGGCCCCGACGGCAAGATCTGGTCAAGCGCCTACCCCAGTGGCGGGATCACCTCGTACGACCCCGCCACCGGCACCTTCACCGAGAATCCCACCGCACTGGGCCAGGCCGAAGGGCTGCACTCGTACCGCGGCCTGATCTACGCCGGCGTCTACCCGGGCGCGAACCTGTTCGAGCTCGACCCGGCCAGGCCCGTCGTCCGGGGCAGCAACCCGCGCCAGTTCGGGTCGCTCAGCTCGGCCCACCAGGACCGCCCCTTCGCCATCACCGGCCTCGGTGACCGAATCGCGTTCGGGACGATCCCGGAGTACGGACAGCTCGGTGGCGCGCTCGCGATCGCCGACCCGGACACCGGCGCGCAGCAGGTGCACCGCGACGTCGTACCCGACCAGAGCGTCACCGCCCTGGCCACGGTCGGAGAGTTGGTGCTGGGCGGCTCCGGCGTCTGGGGTGGGCTAGGCGCGGTACCGACGCAGACCGAGGCGAAGCTCTTCCTGTGGGATCCGGCGACCTCGACGAAGGTCTGGGAGGGCGTACCCGTTCCCGGCGCGAAGGCGATCACCCGGTTGATCGTCGGCGCGGACGGTCACGTGTGGGGCGCCACCGCCGGGACGCTGTTCGAGTTCGACCCGGTGGACAGGAAGGTGCTCACGACCGTCGAGGTGGAGCCGTTCGACTGGAACGTCGACCACGTGTGGCGCAGCGATCATCTGGCCTTCGCGCCGAACGGCGACCTGTGCGGCAACTTCCGCACCACCGTGGCGTGCGTGGACCCGGCCACCCTCGCCGTCAAGAGGCTGGCGACGGGGATCGACGACGTCTGGACCATGGACACCACCGGCACGATGTACTACGCCCGAGGGGGCCAGCTCTACCAGCTCACGCGCTGAGCCCCGACGCCGACCAGCCCCGCTCTCCTCTCGGGGGGAGAGCGGGGCTGGTCCGTCTGATCGCCGCCACCCGGCGGTGGCTCGACACGCCGGGGATGACCCGCTCAGGGCGAGAAGCCGCCGGCGCGGCGGCTACCGGCCGATGCCGGACCGCGCGCCCGCCGCCACGATCGCGTCCTTCTCGCCGCCGCTGAGCAGGCCGGCCTCGACCAAATCGCCGGTGACTGAGGCGACGTGTGCGACGAACGCGCCGTGGCTAGTCCAGTGCGCCTCGTCGCGGATCAGGTCGTTGACCGTGCACCCACGCTCGGCGTACCGGTTCGGCACGCCGGACCCGCCGCCCGCGTGCACCTGGGCCCGCAGGTCGGAGCGGGGGCAGTCGTCCGGCTCCGGCACATACCGCAACAGGTGCGAGCCGTACTGGACCGCCCCGTTGGCCGCCTTGACCCCGTTGCGGAACCAGAGGTTGCCCTCGCCGTCCTGGGTCACCCGGTAGGTCTGCGTGTCCCGGATGGTCCGCACGGCCTTCGACAGTGGATCGATCCTGTGCAGGTACCCGTCGAGCGCGGCGTAGACGTGCTCGTCGGCGGCGCTGACGACGAGTTCGTCGGCCACCCCGGAGGAGCGGCCCGGCACGTCGAGGCGGTGCGTCACCGCGCCGGTCGCCGGGTCGAGGACGAACACCTCGCCGTCGGCGAGGCCCCAGATCATCCCATCCGGGCCGGCGACCAGCGAGGTGATCGAGTCGGCGCCGGGCACCGGGGTGTACTCGGCGGTCTTCTCGCCGGTCGCCAGGTCGGCCGTGAACACCTCCGCCTCGGCGGCGCGCGGCACGGTGCCCCCGCCGCCACTGATCGTGGTGCCCGCCCACAGCTGGTCGCCGACCACGGCAAGGCTGATCACGCCCTGGTCGGCGACGATGTTCCGGCGGGTGGTACGCGCGCCGGTCGCCGTGTCGTAGACCGTCAGCGCGCCGCCCCACAGGCCGTAGTCGGGGGTGCTGCCGACGTAGATCCGGCTTCCCGACGAGGCAAAGGCGAGCGGCCGGTTCTGCCCGTCGGGCTGGAGGCGGAACAGCTCGCGCGGGTTGGTGCCGAGCTGGTACGGCCGGGCCGGGTCGTAGACCAGCACCCCGCCGTACGGGTACACGCCCTGGTACATCCTGCCCTCGTGCCAGCCGAAGCCGTCCGCCTGCCCGAGCCGGCCCACGTTGATCGCCGTGCCCGTGGCCGGGTCGAGGACGGCGAGGTTCCCGTTGATGTAGAGGTTGGTCCAGATCCGGCCGTCCGGGCCGGCGGTGATGGTGTTGATGTCCAGGGCCTGCGGCGGGAACGGCAGCCGGTACCGCTCGCTAGCCCCGGTGGCCGGGTCGTAGCGCAGCGCCTGCCCGCCGTAGTTGCCGATCACGGCGTACAGCCGGCCGTCGAGGAAGCCGAACCCGATGCCCGCGCCGTCGCTGCGCACCGGCGCGCCGGCGGCGTCGCGCACCGGCCCGACGGTGTCGGTCGGCAGGTCGTAGCGCCAGAGTTCGGTGCCGGAGGTGAAGTAGACCGACCGGCCGTCGGGGGCGAGCGGCGAGGTACCGCGCGAGCCCATGGTGAACCCGTCGGCCAGGACCGCGCCGGTGTCCGGGTCGAGCACCAGCCCCTGGAGCTTGTTGCGTTTGACGAAGAGCTTCCCGCCGACCAGGTTGATGTCGTACGGGTAGTTCGCGTCGCCGCGCAGCGCCTCCGGCCAGATGTCGCGCTTCTCCCCGGTGCCCAGGTCGAGGCGGACCAGGTGGCCGGCGGTGCCGACCGCCGCCCAGAGCACGTCGCGCGAGGGGTCCACCGCGACATCGACGACGTACTGCTCGCCGGCGTACATCCGGCCGTGATCGCGGAAGCCCTCGCCCGGGGCGTAGGAGAAGACGTGCGCGCCGGGGTAGGTGCCGCCGTAAACCCGGCCGTCCGCGCCGGGCCGCAGGCCGTAGAGGACGGTCTGCCCGGCGACCGGGGCGCCGAGGTCCACGGTGGTCCGGGTCTGCGGGTCGTACGAATAGAGATGGGCGTTTGGGTAGCTGCCGGCGTACACGGTGCCGTCGGCCGTCTGGGTGATCCCCCAGGCGCCGGAGGAGTCGGGCAGGTAGGCGGTGTCCAGCAGCTCGCGGGTCACCGGGTCGGTCACGCTGAGCACCCCCGGTGATCCCATCTGGACCCCGTAGACGACCGGCCGGTTCTCGGCGCCGGTGCCGTAGTGGGCCTCGAAGACGGTGAGGGCGGTCTGCTGGACACCGAAGTCGGTGACGGTGCCGGGCGTCGCGCCGGCCGGAACCGCCGAGGCGGCAGCGGCGGCCGGGAACAGGGCGGCGACGAGCGCCAGGACGGCGACGGGCACGAGGGTACGGCGGAACGACGACACGGGCGACCTCCACGTTCGACGATGCCGGCACCCTATTACGGTGGCGTCCGGAATTCCAGAGCCGGTGATCGATGCATGCTATCGGTGGCGAACTTGCGGGTGGAGCCTCGACACGATGCGCCCGGCATGGTGCGCTGTAGCAGTTACAGCCCTGACCGAAACCCTGAATCCCTGGAGGTCGTGTTGCGACGTATCGCGCTGACCGCGGCCCTTGCCCTCGCCGCCGCCGCGCTGGCGGTCCCGGCGGCAACCGCCCACGCCGAGCCGCTGGCCGCGGCGGCAACCGTCCACGCCGGAGCACCGCCCGGCACCGTCACCGACCTCGGACCCGCGTCCGAGGTCACCTCCGTCAACGGCGCCGAGCTGATCGACGGCACGATCTACACGGCCACCGGTGGTGTGACGCCGATCGTGGTGGGCGGCTACGACCTGGCCGAGCAGCGGGTGAACCGGAGCTACGAACTGCCCACCGGCGGTGGCGCCTGGGCCACCGCGGCGGTCGGCACCGACCTGTACGTCGGCACCTATGACCCGGGGGACCTGTACCGGGTGGACACCACCGGCACCGCGGTCACCAAGGTCGCCGACGTCTCCCCCGACCAATTCATCTGGGCCCTGGCCACCGCGCCCGACGGCGTCCTCTACGGCGGCACCTATCCCAACGGCCGGGTCTTCTCCTACAACCCGGCCACCGGCGCCACCCGCGACTACGGCGTCGCCGTCCCCGGCGAGCAGTACGTGCGCAGCATCGCCGTCGACGCGACCACCATCTACGCCGGCGTCGGCGCGCACGCCCACCTGATCGCCATCGACCGGGCCACCGGCGCGAAGCGGGAGATCCTGCCACCGGAGTTCGCCGACCGTACCTTCGTCGGCACCCTCGCCCTGGAGGACGGTCTCCTCGCCGCCGCCCTCTCCCCCACCGGCACCATGCTGCTGATCGACACCGCGGACCCGTCGCGCTACGAGGTCGTGCAGACGCCGGACAGCTACATCACCGCGATCGCCATCGACCCCGGCCGCAACGACGTCTACGTGGGCACCCGGCCCTCGGGCACGCTGCGCCGGTACGACCGGGAAACCCGGCAGCTCAGCACCCTGGCCGTGCCCTACGACGGCGCCTCCTTCGGCCGGCTCTTCGTCACGGGCGACCAGCTGCGCGGCGTGGTCACCAACACCGTCGTCACCTACGACCTGACCACCGGCGAGTTGACCGGCGTCGACCTCACCGAGGCCGGCATGCCGCCGGCACCGGAACTGGCCATGGCGATCGCCACCGACGGCCCCCGGGTGTACGTCTCCGGCAAGGCCGGTGTGCAGGTGCACGACCTGGTCGCCGGCACCTCCACCCGCCGGTTCCTGCCCGGCGAGGCCAAGGCGATGACCCCGGTCGCCGGTGAGATCTGGATGTCGGTCTACACGCTGGCGTACCTGTTCCGGATGGCACCCGACGGCGACCCGCGCAGGGTGACCACGATCGGCCACGAGCAGACTCGGCCGCTCGACGCGACCTGGTCCCCCGCCGACAAGCTGCTCGTCGTCGGCACCGAACCGGAGTACGGCCGCCACGGCGGCGCGGTCTCGGTCTACGACCCCCGGTCCGGCGCGCTGGACGTGCACCGCGACGTCATCCCGGACCAGTCGATCCGTTCGGTGGCGGTCAAGCACGGCACCGCGTTCCTCGGCAGCAGCATCAACGGTGGACTGGGCACCACGCCCCGGGCCACCGAGGCCCGGCTCGCCGGCTTCGACCTGGCCACCCGGACGAAGACCTGGGAGATCAGCCCGGTACCCGGCGCGAAGCAGATCGTCGAACTGGTCGCCACCGGCGACCGGATCCTCGGCCTCACCGAGACCGGCGTGCTCTTCGCCGTCGACCAGCGGACCCGCCAGGTGGTGGCCACCACCACTGTCGCGTCCGGGCAGAACACTCTGGTGCAGGTCGGCCCGGCGATCTACGGCACCAACGGGAGGGACGTCTGGAAGCTGGACCCGGCGACGATGACGGTCACCCCGTTCGTCACCGGCCTGAACGCCGAGTGGTACGGCGGCGGGGCGCTGCTCACCGCCGCCCCGGACGGCTCGGCGCTGTACGCCCTGCGCGGTCGCAACCTGGTCCGCCTCCAGCTGTAGACCCCGCATTCCGGTGCGCAGGACGCGGGCCGGCGATCCCGAGGGGGATCGCCGGCCCGTCTCCGTCTCTGCGTTGTGCGCGGCGAACGGGCGGCGGTCAGCCGGTCACGGTGACCCGGTACAGGTGCTCGCCGGCGCCGAGGAAGAGCCGGCCGTCCGGATGCACAGCGAGGAACTCCGCCGGCTGCTCCAGCAGCTGCCGCGTGGCGCCGGTGGCCAGGTCAACCTGCACCACCTGCTCGCCGCGGACCAGCGCGTACAGCAGGTGACGCGGGGCGTCGTAGCCGAGCTTGCCGCGGCTGTCGGCGACACCCGGGGCGAGCTGGAGGCGCTGGACGACCGAGCGGGTGGCCAGGTCGACGGCGAAGAGCTGGCCGCCGGCCAGGCCCCAGAGCAGCCCGGTGCGGTCCACCGCCAGCGTGGGGATCGCCGTCGCGCCCGGTACCGGTACGAACTCGAACGTCTTGGCGTCGCCGGCGACGTCCCAGCCGAACAGCATCGCCTCGGTCTGGGTGGGCGGGGGCACGCTGTACCCACCGGAGATGGAGGTGCCGCCTACGAGTAGGCCGTTGACGTGGCTGAGGCTGACGATCGACTGGTCGGTGAACACCGGCCGGTGCACGCGCGACGCGCCGCTGGCCTTGTCCACGATGGCCAGCACGCCACCGAGGGTGGTGTTGGGCATGGTGCCGTACGCGACCTTGTCGCCGGCGTCGGTCAGCGCCCGGGCCCGCACCTGGTCGGCGGCCTTCAGGTCGAGCAGCTTCGCCGGGTTGTCGGCGCTGCCGGGCAGGCCGGGCGAGTACTCGGGGCTGTGCCACGGCGCGGCCGGGTCGTACCGGTACAGCCGGGAGTCCGGGTACGCCCCGAGCCAGATCCGGTCGCCGGTCTCCAGCACGCTCTCTACCTGGGCGAACCGCTGGAAGGTCGACACGCCCGTGTCCGGGTCCACCCGGGCCAGGCCGCCGTTGAGGTAGCCACCGAGCCAGACTGTGCCGGTCGGGCCGACGTGCAGCGCCGCGATGGGGATCGGCGCGCCGGGCACGTCGGTCGGCACCACGTCGGCCCGCCCGGTGAGCGGGTTCCAGCGGAACATGTCGCCGCGCCAGAGCAGCCCGACCAGCGTGCGACCCGGCCAGTCCCGGTCGTGGAGGTTCACCCAGCCGATGCCCCGGTTGTTGACCACCCGGCCCGGGAAGACCAGCGGGGTGTCGGTGAACGTCCGCTTGCCGGGGTGGTAGCCGATGAGCCGCCCGGCGCGGGTCAGGTAGACCAGGCCGCCGGGTCCGGGTGCGGAGACGTCCAGGCCGGCGACGTCGTCGATCAGGTCGGTCCACCGCCGCCGGGCGATGTCGTACACGCCGAGCCGGCCGGTGGTGGCCGAGCCGAACCGCGCGTACACGCGGCCGTCGTGGGCGTTGAGGTCGTACACCGTCTGGCCGGTGCCGTCGCCGAGACCGTCGGGCAGCGGGAGTTCGCGCCGCTCGCCGGTCAGCTTGTCGATCTCGAACAGGTGGGCGTCCGGCTGGGTGCCGGCGTAGATCGTGTCGGCGGTGACCGCGAGGCTGCGGACGTACTGGGCGCCGGGCAGCACCTGGCCGTAGTCGCGGGTCGTCCCGGTGGCCGGGTCGTGGGCGAAGACCCGCGCGCCGGGGAAGGTGCCGCCATAGACGATGCCCGCGTCGTCCACGGCGATCCGCCAGATGTACGTCTCGGACGGCAGTGGACGGCCGAGGTTCTCGATCGGGCTGTCCGGGCCGGGCTGGCGGCGATACAGGTCGCCGGTGTTGTACGCGCCGACGTAGACGGTGCCGTCGGGTGCGGCGGCCACCGCGTACGAGCCGGGGGCGCCGGTGAGGTCCTGGACGGAGACGGTCCGCCCGGTCGCCGGGTCGATCGCGGCCAGCCGGGCGGGCTCCCCGGACACCGCGGACCAGAGCACCGGCGTCCCGGTCGGGCCGGGGGCGACGGTGCCACCGATCAGCAGTACGTCGCGCAGGGGGATGCCGAAGGGGTCCACGGTCACCCCGGCGGCGGAGTCCCCGGTCGTGACGCCGGCGGTCGCGGGGCCCGCGGTCCAGGCGACGGGCAGGGCCGGCACCGCGGTGAGGGCGACGGCGGAGCGGAGCAAGGTACGGCGGTTCGTCATGGGGCGCCTGCCTTTCTTCCAGCGGCCACCGGGGAGCCGGCGGCCGAGCCGTGACGGTCAGGTACCGGAATCTCGATGAGGGCCGGGACAAGCGATCCATCCCGGGCATCGGTGAGCTGTTGCTGGTGCGACCCCTTGCGATTCATATCGGGCGGGACCGCAATGACCCTAGGCCGCGTTCTTCGTCGGCGTCAACGCCTCGCGGTCACCTGCCGGCGGCTGTGGTCCCGGTAGGTGTCACCCTCAACTAATCAACGAATTCTCCTTCGACCATGTCCCGGCGGCAGGCAGCCGTACTAGACTCTCCGCAATTCCGGTCCCGGCCGAAAGGCAGTGCCCATGGTCGCCCGTCGTCATCTCCTGCAGGCCGCCGCGCTCACCGGCGGAGCGGCACTCCTCCCGTCAGCCCCTGCCCACGCCCAGGCCGCCGCCGAACCCGAGGGCACCGTGACCGATCTCGGCCCGGCCAGCGTCACCACCCCGCTGGGGAACGGCGAGTTCGTCGGTTCGGTGCTCTACGCCGGCACCCGCGGCCTCTCGCCCAACCTCGTGGGCGGCTACGACCTCGCCGCCGACGCCGTCACCTCCCACACCGACATCCCCAGCGGAATCGGCGTGTGGGCGATGTGCCGGGTTGGCACCGACGTCTACGTCGGCACCCACAGCCGCTCCGACCTCTACCGGCTCGACACTGTGACGGGTGTCCTCGACAGGGTGGGCGCCTACCCGTACCACTTCATCTGGAACCTCGCCTCCGCACCGGACGGCAAGGTCTACCTCGCGATCTCCGAGCCCGGCCGGGTCGTCGAGTACGACCCGGCGACGGGAGAGAGCCGCGACCTGGGCGTGACAGTCGACGGTGAGGCGTACGTGCGCAGCATCGCCGCGGACGAGACCACCGTCTACGCGGGCGTCGGCGCGCACGCCCACCTGATCGCGATCGACCGGGCGACCGGAGCCAAGCGCGACATCCTTCCCGCCGTGCTCGCGGGCCGGGACTTCGTGGCGAGCCTGACGCTGTCCGACACCCACCTGGCCGGCGGCATCTCCTCCAACGGCGAGGTGCTCGTGCTCAACAAGGCCGACCCGGCCGATCACCGGGTACTGGCCACTGGCGAGAAGTACGTGACCTCGGTGCTCATCCACGACGGCTACGTCTACTACGCCGGACGGCCGTCGGGGATGCTCTACCGCTGCGCGATCGACGGCGGGGCCGTCGAGACCCTGGGCGTGGCCCAGCCCGAAGCCGCCACCCACCGGCTCCTCATCCGCGACGGCCTCGTCTACGGCGTGCAGGACGGCGCGATCGTCGTCTTCGACCCCGCCGACCGTTCGCTGCGCTACGTCAACGTCGTGCAGCGCGGCTTCCGGGCCGCGCCCGAGGAGCCCATGTCGGTACACAGCGACGGGAGGCGCGTCTACGTCGGCGGTAAGGGCGGCGCGGACATCCACGACCTCGCCACCGGCACGCGTACCCGCGTGGGCATACCAGGCGAACCCAAGACGGCGCTGACCGTCCGCGACGCCACGTACCTCGGCGTGTACACCCAGGCCCTGCTCTACCGCCACCGCGCGGGCGAGCCCGAGGCCACCCTGCTGGCCAGGACCGGCAACCAGCAGGACCGCCCGCGGGACCTGGCGTACGACGACGCGACCGGGCTGATCGCCATGACCACGCAGCCGGAGCCGGGACACCTCAACGGGACGCTGGCGCTCTACGCCCCGCGGACCGGCCGGTTCGACACCTACCGGCCCGTCGTCGAGCGGCAGAGCCTCTACGCCGTAACCTGCCGCGCCGGCGTCGCCTACCTCGGCACGAACATCCAGGAAGGGCTCGGCCTGCCGCCGGTCACCACCACCGCCCGGCTCGCCGCCTTCGACCTGCGCAGCCGCCGGTTGTGCTGGCAGGTCGAACCGGTGCCCGGCGCGAAGGTCATCCCCGGCCTCGCGCACACCGCACTCGCCGTCTACGGCATCACCGACAGCGGGGTGCTCTTCGAGTACGACCTGCTACGACGCCAGGTCACCCGAACCACGAAGGTCGGCGCGCGCGGTGCGGACCTGCACGTCGTCCGCCGGGTCGCCTACACCACCGACGGCAACGCCGTCCACAAGATCGACCTGGTGACGTTCACGGTCACCACCATCGTCGACGGACTGGCCGGAGAGTGGTTCGGCGCCGAACCCAAACTCGCCCTGGACCCGTCCCGGCGCGCCCTGTTCGGCCTCAAGGAACGCAACCTGGTCCGCATCACGATCGCCGGCCACTGACAACGGGTGACCGCCCGCAACCCGCCAGTGACAGCCGGACTCCCACGGGCCGCGGATAGGGCCCGACTTCGAGACATCTCTCATGGAAGAGGAGCAGGCGCATGACGCATCTCAACCGACGTAACGTGATCCAACTAACGGCACTGTCCGCGCTGGGCGGCAGCGTGCTCGGCGAACTGCCGGCCGCAGCCGACGGACTACGTCAGCCGGGGCAGTTCGGCCCGGCGTCGCTGAGCGCGGCCATCGTCGGCATGGCCGTGGACGGCACCACCGGGTACTTCGTCACCCGGGGGCAGACGCCGCCGAAGGTGGTCACATACGACATCGTGTCCCGCACCGTGACCGACGTGGTCTCGCTCGAGCGGGGCGACGGCGGGTGGGCCTGCACCGTCTCCGGCGGCAAGGTCTACATCGGCACGTACTCGTTCGGCGACATCATCGAGTACGACCCGGCGACCAGGGTCGCCCGGCGACTCGGCACCATCGGCCCGTCGGGCACGATCGTGTTCGCCGCCACCACCGCGCCGGACGGCGTCGTCTACTTCGGCACCTATCCCCGTGGTGAAGTGTGGTCCCTGCAGCCGGCGACCGGAACGCTGACCAACCTCGGGCGCGCCTTCCCCGGATCCCAGTACGCCCGCCTGCTCGCCGCGGACGAGACCTACGTCTACGCGGGCACGATCCCCGCCCACATCGTCCGGATCGACCGCAGCACCGGGGCGAAGGTCGACATCATGCCCGTCGGCACTCCGCTCGATTCGGGTCTAGGCGCACTGGCCGCGGGTGGCGACCGGGTCTACGCCGCATCCTCCTTCGGGGTCCACGACATCGCCCGCGACGGCTCCGGCTACGTCGAGGTGCCCGCCGACGAGGAGTACCTGGTCGACTCGCTGACCGTCACGGACGACGGTGGGCTGCTCGCCCTCGGACGGCTGACCGGATCGATTCTCCGCCGGGAAGGCGACCGGTTGGCCAGGATCGCCCAGGGCCCGGAAGGCGACGAGGGACGCGGCGTGGCGCTGCTCCCCGACGGCACCGTCTTCGCCGCCAACGGCAGCGGTCGGGTGTCCATCCTCGCGCCCGGTCGGGACACGGTGGAGCAGGACGATCTGACCAACGACGCGCGGGCCGCCGGACCCGAACTTCTCCAGTCGATGTGCGCGGCGCCCGACGGCTCGGTGTATGTGGGCGGGCACTTCGCAATCACCGTGCACGAACCCGCTCGCGGCATCAGCCGCCGGTATCCCGTCGCCGGCGAGGCCAAGGACATCGCCGCGTGGCGGAACCGGATGATCAGTGCCCTGTACCCGAGCGGGGAGGTCATCGACCTGGACCCACGGACCGGTCGGGTGCGCAGCTTCGGCAGGATCGACAACAATCAGCAGCGGCCCTGGGACGTAGTGCACCACAAGCCGTCGGGCCTCGTCCTGATCGCGTCGGCCCCGCGTTACGGCAGCCTGCAGGGCGCCCTCACGCTCCTGGACCCAGCGACCGGGAAGATGGAGGTACGCCTCGACATCCTGCCGAACCAGGCGCTGAACGCCATCGCGTTGGACGGGGATATGGCCTACATCGCCGGGGACACCTGGGGCGGCAACGGTATCCCGCCCACCGAGCCGACCGCCCAGGTGGCGGTGTTCGACATCAGCCGGCGCGAGGTGGTCGACCGGTTCGCGCCGCTGCCCAACCAGCCCAGCATGCAACACGTCGAGGTGCTCAACGGGGTGCTCTACGCGCTCTACAAGCGTACGAGCGGCAGCTGGCTCGCGTACGACCTCGCGACCCGCACCGTTCTGCAGTCCGACAAGCTCAGCGGCTACGGGGAGATCGTCGCCCACCGCGGCCGCATCTACGCCGGGGCGAACTTCGGCGACAACATCTACGAGCTTGGCCCCGGGCTGGAGTCGGCGGTGCGGCTGCACACCGGCATCGGCACCAACTGGTACACGGTTCCTCGGATCGAGCCTGTCCTCGGGGCTCGCAAGGCATGGGCGGCGGTAGATCGGAACCTCGCCCTGATCGAACTGCCCTCCTGACGGGCCGCGGAGGGTGTGGCTCCGTTGCGTTGAGCGTAGGCAAGATCGAGGCAGACTTGAGCAGTGAGGTCATCGAGCCAGCCTGACCCGTGGCTGCCGCCGAAGTCGGCGTTCGCCGGGTTCCGGGTCTCCGCCGGAGGTGATCGTCGTCGCGGTGCGCTGGTATCTGCGGTTCAACTTCCTGCGCTCCCAGGCCGACGCCCTACTGGCGTGCGACTTTCTCGAGACGGTCATCCTGTCCGGGGCACGGATGTACGTATTCGCGGTGATTGAGCACGGCAGTCGCCGGATCCGGATCCTGGGCGCTACCGCACACCCGACAGCGGCCTGGGTGGTGCAGGCCGCGAAGAACCTCGTCATGGACCTCGAGGACGCCGGCTGTGGGGCGCGCTTGCTGATCCGGGACCGGGACGGCAAGTTCCCCGAGCTGTTCGACGCCGTCCTCAACGACTCGCGGATCGAGGTCGTGCGCAGCGGTGTCCGGGTGCCACGAATGAACTCGATCATGGAGCGGTGGGTGCAGACCTGCAGGCAAGAGCTCCTCGACAGGACCTTGATCTGGAATCAGCGCCACCTGCTCCACGCGCTGTGCGAGTTCGAACAGTTCTACAACGGGCACCGGCCTCACCAGGGCATCGCGAACGTCCGTCCACTCCGCTCGCTACCCGCGCCGGTCGCCGATCCAGACAAGATTGCCCATCTCGACATACGCCGACGTGATCGGCTCGGCGGCATCCTCCACGAGTACCAACATGCCGCCTGACCTGTGCGGATAAGGTTTTCGGCAAGGGCAACGCTGCCCAGGGACAGGCTGCGGTATTTGGGAAGCCACCGTGGGAGCAGGGGGCGTCGGTTGTGGCGCCACCGCTGCCGTAGCCGAGGCTTCCGCGATCCACAGTTGCCATCCGGGCGGCGGCGATCCCCATGCCGGGTCCGGCTTCCATCCAGGGCCCGGTATCCAGCCCGTCGGCGGCGTCGGCCAGGTCGGCGGCGCATTGAAGCGGTAACCCACAGCTCCAACCCCCATTTGTCACCATTGAACCGCAGACGTTAGCCCCCGAGGATGGGGCGGACATCCATCACCTGGCCACCAAATGCCCCCGCCCAGCCGCTCGAGAGTGTCCAACTGAACACCCGGCGTCATGCGTTGGTCGCGCAAACACAGCAATCAACGGCACGAAGCGGGCGAGTGGATTGGTGAAGGCCGGCGACCGGAGTCAAGTCGCCAGACGAGAAGCTCGAGGTAGATGCTGTCCGATCGCAGTGTCGGACTTGAGGTCATTCCGGGGTTGACACAGCCATGTCCGACCGCCGATCACGCTCGGCACAACTTTGAGGCTCACAGAGCATTTAGGCGTCTCAATGACATCTTCGGTGCCGCAGAAGAGGTGACAACGACGGAGGCACTGGTCATGGCGCCGCGGCTGGGATCCGGGTCTCAGCTGACGGGACCAGCTACCGGATCGGCATGGTCTGACGCTGTGCCGCTAGGCAAACCGTACCCCGGCGAAAACCAGCCATCCAGGGAGCAGGCAGCCCTGACCACTTCGGCGTCCGTTGGAAGGTCAAGGCATCGTTGCTGCTCATCGGCCTGGCCGGGACACCGGCGGGTAAGTAGTTGACTACAGTGACCACTACGCCGGCCAGCACCCGATCTGCTCCCAGCGCAAGCCCCGGTCACCACAGCGGGTCATTACCACCCCGCCCTGCCCACACTCCCCCACCAGCCGGGATAGACAGCAGTTGAAGTTCGTTCAGAGCCGTTGAGCACTGCTCGTGAAAATCGACGCCCTCCTGGCGTGACCATCAAGCCGAAACACCCACCCCATCACAGGCTTGAACGCGACGCCCTTTCAGGAACCAGCACCGAGAGGATCTCGGCGACGCAGACCGGCTTGTCACCGCCCTCGCGTTCGATAGTCACGCGGACCGTCGCTCGCGCGCCGTTTCGGCCACGGTTGAGCTCGACGAGCTCGGCGCCTGCACGGACCCACGACCCCACCGGCACCGGGGAGGGGAAGCGGACCTTGTTGGCTCCGTAGTTCACGCCCATGCTCAGCCCTTCGACCGTGTAGATCTGCCAGATCATCTTCGGGACCAGGGAGAGGGTCAGGTAGCCGTGCGCGATGGTGCTGCCGAACGGTCCACGGGCCGCCCTCTCGGCGTCGGTATGGATCCACTGGTGGTCGCCGGTCGCTTCGGCGAACAGATCAATCTGCTCCTGAGTGATGGTATGCCAGTCGCTGTCGCCAAGGTGACTGCCGACGGCCCGCTCGAACTCGTCGATCCCGTTGAAGGTTTTCATGATCTTCTTCCTCCGTACGCTCCGTCGAGGTCAGTCGCCGGGCATTGGCGAATTTCTCGATGTCTGCTTGACCGCGTCGGCCTGGTGCTTGCTGGGACCGATTTGGCCACTGGCCCCGGTGACGACGGCGATGTCGCCCTCGAAACTGTTGCTCATCTGCTGCCCCGCTCGACGTGTCGCGGTCGGTGTTTCGGCAGGTCATGACAGGCGCTCGAGGACCATCGCCATGCCTTGGCCCCCGCCGACGCACATGGTCTCCAGACCAAACTGCTTGTCGTGGTACTGCAGGGAGTTGATGAGCGTGCTGGTGAGCCGAGCGCCGGTCATGCCGAACGGATGGCCGACCGCGATCGCCCCGCCGTTGACGTTGAGCTTGTCGAAGTTAATCCCGAGGTCGCGGGCGGAGGCGATGACCTGGGCGGCGAACGCCTCGTTGATCTCGACCAGGTCGATGTCGTCGATGGTCATGCCGGCCCGATCGAGCGCCCGCTTCGACGCCTCGACCGGGCCGAGCCCCATGATTTCGGGCGACAGGGCGGAAACCCCGGTAGACACGATCCGGGCGAGGGGGGTTAGGCCCAGCTCGCTGGCCTTTGTGTCGCTCATGATCACGGCGACGGCGGCTCCGTCGTTCAGCGGGCAGCAGTTGCCGGCGGTGACAGTGCCATTAGGACGAAAGACCGGCTTCAGTTGCGACACAGCTTCCATCGTCACCCCCGCCCGGGGGCCGTCGTCCTTGCTGACCACGGTGCCGTCGGGCAGGGTCACCGGGGTAATGTCCCGCTCCCAGAACCCGCTCGCGAGCGCCTTCTCGGCCAGGTTCTGACTACGGACACCGAACTCGTCCTGCTCCGCGCGGCTGACACTCTTGAGCTGAGCGACGTTCTCCGCGGTCTGCCCCATGGCGATGTAGACGTCCGGAACCGCGTCGTAGCCGCGCGGGTCGATCCAGGTCTGTCCCCCGCCTGCGAACTTCTCGGTACGGGCCTCGGCCTCGGCGAACAGCGGGTTCCTGGTGCCGGGAAGACTGTCGGCGTTGCCTTTGGTGAAGCGGCTGACGGTCTCAGCGCCAGCCGAGATGAACACGTCACCCTCGCCCGCCCTGATCGCGTGCATGGCCATGCGGGTCGTCTGCAGGCTTGAGGAGCAGTACCGGGTTACCGTGGTGCCGGGCAGGTGGTCGAAACCGGCCAGGACCGCGACGACGCGGCCCATGTTGAAGCCGGACTCGCCGCCCGGCAGCCCACAGCCCAGCATCAGGTCATCGATGTCGGCGGGGTCAAGAGCCGGGATCTTGGTAAGTGCGACGCGGAGCATCTGCGCGGTCAGGTCGTCGGGGCGCACGTCCTTGAGCGATCCCTTAAACGCCCGGCCGATCGGAGACCTGGCGGTGGCGACGATAACTGCTTCAGGCATGCTGGTCCTTCCCGGGTGGGGTGTGCAGGTGTGGGGAATGGCGCTGGGTAAACAGCCGAGTTTTCGGCCGCTGCTCATTCGTGAATGCGTTGCCGCCGCTTTCGAGGCGCCGGACTCGGAGGGGATTGTCGGGCAGGCGACGGCAGGCGTCAGCCGGCAGCGCCCAGGTACGCCTCACGAACATCGGGATGACCGGTCACCTCGGCGAGGGTTCCCTGGGTGATGATCCGCCCATGGTTTAGCACCACGGCGGTGTCCGCCAGCGCATTCACCGCCTGCATCACGTGCTCAATCATCACGATGGCGATGCCGTCCGCGCGGCACTCACGCACTCGCTCGATCACGATGTCCACCTCGTGCGGGGTCAACCCAGCCATAACCTCGTCGAGCAGCAATACCCTCGGCTTCGAGACCATGCCGCGGGCGAAGTCGACGATCCGGATCATTGCTGACGGGATGTCTCCGATGGCCTCCCGCCGATACTGCCAGAGGTCGAACCGCTCAAGTTGCTCGCGAGCCAGTCGATTCGCCTCCCGGTAACCGCTCGCGCGTCGGTAAGCCGCCAGCGCAACACACTCGAAGACGTTCAGCTCGGCTACGTTGCCCGACACCTGGAATGTCCGCGCGACGCCCGCTTCGAACACCTTCGCTGGCGGCAGACCGGTGATGTCCACGCCGTTTAGGAGAATCGATCCACTCGTCGGTCGCAGCACGCCGGCGATCAGGTTTACTAGCGTCGACTTGCCGGCGCCGTTTGGGCCGATCAGGGCGGTCACCAACCCGGGCTCAGCCGTGAAGGAGACGTCCTGCAGTACCTTGAGACCGCCGAAGTTCTTGGCGATCGCCGTGACCTCAAGCATGCTCGCTCACCATTTCAGGGTCGTGGCTGCGATCGGGTGCGTGCCGGTCGGACGGAGCCTCGGACTTCGGGGCGCGCGGCGTGCCGGTACCGAAGAGGCGCACGATTAGCTGGTTCCATAGCGGAACAATGCCGGCGCCACCGAATCGGAGGATCAGGATGACGCAGATCGCGTAGGCGATCTGCGTGTAGCTGGAGACGTTGGAGCTGGACACGGCGAAGGAGCGCATCAGCTCTTCGAGCACCGCGATGCCGATCCCGGCCACGATCGGCCCTGCGAGGGTGGCCGACCCGCCAATGATCGCGCCCACGAGCATCGCTACACCGACCTCCACTGTGAGGACCGAGTCGTAGCTGACGAAGTTCGTGTACTGCGCCATGAGTGCACCGGGAATGGCGGTGAGCCCCATGCTGATGGCCATGGCGATCGCCTGGTTTCGGACCACCTTGATGCCCATGCTCGCCGCGACCACCTGATCCTCGCGGATGAACGGCAGCGAACGGCCAAAGCGGGTGCGGCGCATCATGAACGACACCCCGACCGTCAGGAGGATCAGGAAGCCGAGGGCGACGTAGTACAGCGGGGTGGCGTCCGTAAACCATTGCAGATGCAGAATGCCCTCCTGCATCGTGAGATTCTGCAGGCCGTCAACGCCGCCCGTGACGCTCCACGAGGCCGCGATCCCGGACACCGCGATCGCCAGGGCCAAGGTGCCCAGGGTAAAGAACAGCGCACTGACGCCGAATCGGCTCATGATCAGGCTGACAACCGTACCGATCGTCGCCGAGAGCAGGATACCGACGACGATCGCCAACCAGACGTTCCAGCCCTTCCCCCAGGTCAGCACCGCGACAGAGAACGCACCGATGCCGAACGCGCTGGCGTGCGCGACCGACAGCAGCCCGGCGAAGCCACCGGCGATGTTCCAGGTGAGGTTGCGTATCGCGAAGACCAGGGCGACGAAGCCGACGCCGATCATCGGCGCCTCGGCGAACAGCGGAAAGGCCACCGCCACGACGAGTGCGACCGCCACGACGAGGGTGTTCACCCGGTTGAGCGGGGTGGAGACGAGCCCACGAACAGATCTCATGCCGAGGCCACCGTCCTTCGCGCCAGGCCCTGCGGGCGGAACAGAATGACCAGGAGGAACAGGGTGTAGATCACGGAGGAGGCCAGCGAGCCACTGATGTAGACGCTGCTGGCCGCCTCGGCCATACCGAGGAGGATGCCGGCGGCCACCGTCCCCCACAGCGCGCCGCTGCCACCAATCACGACGACGATGAACGCCTTGACCGTCAACTCCAGGCCGTACAGGGGGGACACCGGCTGGAACGGGATCAGGAGCCCGCCGGCCACTGCGGCGGCGGCCGCACCCAGCGCGAAGGTCGAGCGGTACACCCGACGAACGTTGACGCCGACGAATATGGCGCCGTTGAGGCTCTCCGCACAGGCCCGCATGTAGACGCCCAGGCGGGTCCGGTAGATCAACCATGACAGAGCGAGCGCCAGGAGGAGGCTCACCGCCCCGGCCGCCAGCCGGGCGAAGCTGATCGTGACGCCGAGTGCGTTGATGGCCTCCATCGGCCAGGGGTTCCGGATGGTCTGGTATGGCTCGGGATAGAGGACCTGGAAGAGGTACTGCAGGGCGACGCCGATACTGAGCGTGATCACCAACTGCGCGTGGCCGGTCTTGTCGAGGGTCGACTCGATCAGGAAGCGCTCGACGAGATAGCCGAAGGCTGCCGCGATCGCGGCCACGAAGAGTAGAGCCACGGCATAGTCGGCCAGCGACCGAGGCGCCAGGGACAGCACCCCGTACATTCCGATCAGGACGAAGTAGCCGTGGGCGAAGTTCACCACCCGCATGACGTTGAAGATCAGGTAGAGGCCCAGTCCGATCAGGGCGTAAATCAGTCCCTGGAGCACCCCGGTGGTGGCGATCTGGAGAAGGGTCATCACCTACCTCTCCTCTCGTGTGCTGGTCGTGGATCCGAGGTATCCGTCTTCCACTAGATTGGAGGCGAGCAGCGATTCCGCGGTACCGGCCGCGATGATCTTTCCGCCGTCGAGCACATAGCCGCGAGAGGCCAGCCGCAGCGCCTGGTGGACGTTCTGCTCGATCAGCAGGACCGAGACGCCGGCAGCGTTGATGTCGCCGATTGTCCGCATGATCGTCTGCACGATGACCGGTGCCAGGCCGAGCGAGGGCTCGTCGAGGACCAGGGTTCGCGGTTGGAGCATGAGCCCTCGGGCGATGGCGAGCATGCTGCGCTCGCCCCCGCTCAGGGTTCCCGCGAACTGACCGGCCCGATCCTTCAATCGCGGAAAGAGCTCGTACATGGCCGCCAGGTCGAACGGGCCCGCTTTGGACCTCGGTTTCGCCCCGACCAGGAGGTTCTCCTGAACGGTCATTCCCGCGAACAGCGACCGTTCCTGCGGGACTAGAACGATTCCCGCCCGCACCCGGTGCCAAGGCCGCAGACCGGCAATCGCACGACCGTGGAACTCCAGCTTCCTGGCACGGGCGGGGATGACGCCGAGCAGCCCCTCGGTGAGCGTGGTCTTGCCTGCTCCGTTGGAGCCGAGCAGGCAGACGAGTTCGCCTTCACCGACCTCGAGATCGACAGATCGTACGATCTCCGACCGTCCGCGCCAGACACTGAATCCTTCGACCGACAGGGCCGTCTTCATCATGGTCCCCCGATCCGCCTATGGCCTCGGGTAGACGGTCGAGTTCGCGGCCGCATCCGCCGGGTACACCGGGACGTACTTGCCGTCCTGAATCTGGGTGACGAGACCGATTGCCCGCTCGTTCGTACCCTTGGCGTTGAATTTCACGCCGTGGCTGACGATCCAGAGCCCGTTCTTGTCGCCGTTGATGCCGGCGATGTCGACGGCCCGGAGGGCCGAGGTGATCGACTCCTTGTCGTCCGGGTTGCCGGCCGACGAGAGGGCGTCCGCCAGCACCCCGACTGACGCGTAGTAGTAGGCACCGACGCCGTCGGGTGTCTGTCCCTTGTACTTGGCCTTGTAGGCGTCCGCGTAGCCCTGTGGCGTGTGCTTGGCGCCGTCTGCTGACTTGAGCAGAGAGGTCCAGTAGTTGCCGGTGATGTCACCATCGGCGATGGCACCCACCGTCGGGATGAACTGCGCGTTGGTGTTCCCGCCCAGCACACCGACCGTCGCCTTGGGCTTCCAGCCTGATCGGGCGAGCGCCGGGTAGAAGAGGAATGCGCCCTGCGGGTTGCCTCCGAACAGGAGGATGTCGGGGTTCGCACTCTTCGCCTTGCTGATCAGCGGGGCGAAGTCCGTCGTCGCCGCCTCGTCGTAGGAGGTGGAGTTGAGCACCTTCACGCCCGGGTATTCCTTCTGCAAGGTTCGGCTCCACGCCTCCTTTGCGTCCGGGAAGGCCCCGGCGCTGGCGTAAATCAACATCGCCGTCTTCGGCGTCTCGCCCTTCTTCTCCGCGGCCCCCATCACGGCGCGGATCGATTGTGCTGCCCAGCCGTTGTCTGCAAGGACCGAGGGCGCCAGCTTAAAGACGTACTTGCGACCGGCTCCGATGATGTCGTCGGCTGCCTCCATCGGCACGATCAGGGGCACCTTCAACTGGTCGGCGGTCTGAGCTGCGGTGATGGTCACCGGGCTGGACGACGCTCCGACGATGACGTTCGCACCGCCTGATGCGAGCCGGCGCATCAGGGCGGGGACCTCCTCCGGCTTCGAGCGGTTGTCGAGCACCTCTACCGCGAGCTTGCGTCCGTTGATACCACCGGCCGCGTTGAGGTCGGCGATGCCCATCTGGAAGGAATTGACACTTTGTACGCCGTAGGGTGCGGCGATGCCGGTCAGTGCGGCGATCACGCCGACCTTGATGTCGCCGCCGCCCTCACTGCCGCCTGAGGGACCGCTTCCGCATGCGGAAAGGACGAGGCTGGCGGCTAGGGCCACGGCGATTGAGCGGCATATGGTGCGAGACCGTTGGGGTGGCTTCATTGCTGTTCCCTTCGAACCGGTGGGGACGAGTGCGGTGGGGTGATCCGGACGGAGACGGGGTGGGATTTCATCGGCCGGACCACTGCGGAGGTCGCTTTTGCCGGAAGGCTGCAGTGCCCTCCGCGCGGTCCTCGCTGAGGTAAGGGCTGGGTCCGGGATTGAGGCGTAGCGCGGTAGCGATCGGTAGGGACGACCCGAGGTGCACCATCGCCTTGTACCGCTGCAGGGTGATCGGGGCCCTGCTCACGAGGGTCGCCACCAAGGCCTGCACCGTCGCGTCGAGTTGCTCGGGCGGCGTGACCCTGTTGAGCAGCCCCATCCGGAGGCCGGTCTCAGCGTCGAACGGTTCGGCGAGGTAGAGCACCTCAAAGGCGAAGCCGGCGGGTACCAGCCGCGGAAGCATCTGGCTGCCAAAGTTGGCGCCCAGGCCCACCTTGGACTCGGGCATCAGGAACCGCGTGGTGTCTGTGGCGATGCGCAGGTCGCATGCCATCGCCAGTTCGAATCCGCCGCCGACGACCCAGCCCTCCAGCGCCGCGATCGTGGGCTTGCGACACTCCAGCACTGTTTCGTACGGATTGCGGGTGGCCTCGCGCATCGGCTCGTACGGCAGGTCCTCGGCCGTGTCCCGGGCGTGCATCTCTTTCAGGTCGGCCCCGACCGAGAATGCCCGTCCACCGGCCCCCCGCAGCACGACCGCCCGGACGTCGCGGCGCCGGTCGAGCTCGGTGAAGACCGTCGTGATGTCGCTCAGCAGGCCGCGGCTCAGGGCGTTGAGGTGGTCGGGACGGTTCAGCCGGACGAAGGCGACGCCGTCCGCGCTGACGTCGACCAGGAGATCGGGCTGGCGGTCTACCATGGGACCACCTCCCCGAGGGGAGACCCGACCTGGGTCCCCTCTGTCGAGGAGATCAAGCTCCAGAGGCTCGGCAGGCTCTTGTTCAGCGCCGCACGGCCGATGAAGATCGACCAGTCCCGGCTGGTGCCGAACTCCCCCTGCCAGCTCCACAGCCGTGTGGTGAAGGCCGGCAGCTCGTGCTCATCGGTGACGCCGATCGCGCCGAGCACCTGGTGAGCCGACCGGTTCAACTTGCGCGTGTCCTCCTTGGCGGTCACGGCCGCAGACGCGGCGGCCAGCAGTCGTTGACCGGGGTCGGCCAACACGGCGGCTCTGACCGCGAGCATCGCTCCGGCCGCAGCTTCGGCCACGTCGACCAGGTGGTGCTGCACCGCCTGGAAGGTTCGGATCGGCTTGCCGAACTGCTCGCGCGTGTCGGCGTAGGCCAGCACCATGGCGAGGACCCGCTCCATGGCGCCGGCGGCAGAGGCGGCACGCAGCAGGACTCCGCGGGCGCGCAACTCCGTGGGCGACGGCCCCGCAGACTCTGCGATCGCCGCAGAGGGTACTCGTACCCGGTCGAACAGGACGGTGTCGCGCGGCTCCCCTGCGAGGTTCTCTCCGGTCCGGACCTCGGCCGGGCGCGGCAGGAGAACCGTGCGGGCGGTGCCTTGGACATCCGCGACCGCCACCAGATGATCCGCCCTGCGCCCCCACGGGACTCGATGGAGTGTCCCGGAGATCTCTACGTCGCCGCCGGGCAGTGGCTCCGTCCGGAGGTTGTCCAGCGGATGCGCGACGGCGCTGAGGGTCAGGCCCTCCGGGCGGTCGAGGGCGGATCGGGCGAACAGCCAGGACACCAGGCCGGTGGTCTCGACTAGGGGGATCGGGATGGCGTGGCGGCCGACGCAGGTCGCGACGCCGACGATCTCCTCCAGGCCGATGTCGCCCTCGTCGAGGTCGAAGTAGGTGAACCCGCCGGCCTCCACGGCCGACCAGACGTCATCCGGCCAGGTCGCGCCCCGCTGCGCCGGACCCGAGCCGGAGCGGGTGAAGATGGAGGCGAGCGCCTGCTCGAGCATCTCGGACGTCTCCGACATCAGGTGCTCCTCGAGGTGCGGGTCAGATGCTTGGCAATGACGGTGCGGAGGACCTCGTTGGTGCCGCCGCGCAGCGTGAAGGTCGGGGCCGTCACCACGGCGTCCGCCAGCAGGGACCGCAACCCCCCGGCCGAGGGATCCAGGTCGTCCGCCACGAGTTCGCGCAGGATCTCGATGACGTCGTTCTCGAACTGCGTGCTGATGTCCTTTACGAGGGCCGCCTCGACGGCAGGGGTCTCACCCCGATCGAGGGCGCGGGCGATGGACAGCGACAGATTGCGCAGGGTCCAGTAGCGCGCGGTGACCAGTCCGATGAGACGTTCTGTCTCCTCCGACGGGCTTGTCTCGGCCAGCGCCGTGTAGACCAGTTCCAGCACCGGGACGACCGACATGAACCGATCAGGGCCTGAGCGCTCGTGTGCAAGCTCGGATGTGACCTGGCGCCACCCGTCGCCGATTTCTCCCAGCACCATGTCGTCGGGAACGAAGACGTCGTCGAAGTAGACCTCGTTGAAGTGGTGGAACCCGTTGAGCAGGCGGATCGGGCGGATGGTGACGCCGTCGGCACGCAAATCGACGATCAGCTGACTGAGCCCGGCGTGTTTTTCCTCGGCCGAGGTCCGGCAGAGGGTCACCGCGAAGTCCGCGTAGTGCGCGCCCGAGGTCCACACCTTCTGCCCGGTCACCAGCCAGCCGTCCGCCGTCCGGGTGGCCCGGGTGCGTACAGAGGCGAGGTCGGATCCACTGCCGGGTTCGCTCATGCCCAGGCAGAACCAGACCTCCCCCCGGACGATCGCCGGAAGGAAGCGCCTTTTCTGCTCCTCAGTGCCGAAGCGCAGGAGGATCTGGGCGGTCTGCCGGTCGCCGACCCAGTGGGCGCTGATCGGGGCCCCGGCGGCCAGCATCTCCTCCGCCACCACGAAGCGGTCGACGGCGCTGCGTCCCGGGCCGCCGTACTCCTTGGGCACGACCATCCCGACCCAGCCGCGACGGGCGACCTCGCGACTGAACTCGGTGTTCGCCTCCGCGTTGATGCCCAGGCCAACGGAGAAGCGGTTCTCGCGCCGCGCTGCGGCCAAGAACTCACGTACCTCGTCGCGAAGTGCGATCTCCGCCCCGGTCAACCGAGAGGCCTCGAAATCAATCATGGCTGGCCGCCTCAGCGCGGTCGGAGGCCGCCAGATGCTTGAGGCGACGGTTCTGCGTCCACAGCTGGACCCCGCGTTCCAGCTCCAAGGCGACCGGCCAGGGAAGCCGCTGATCCGAGGTCTCAAGCCGGAACGAGCGCGCGACCCGAGTGGCCAGCAGCGGGTCAGCGGCGATCCGCCCGGCCATTTCCAGCGCCGTGGCCTCCACCTCGCCGTCCGGCACGGATCGCCAAGCCAAGCCGAGGTCGCGCGCTCGGTCGCCGTCAATCTCGTCGCTGAACAACCCCATCCCGGCCGCGGCCTCACGCCCGGCCAGCCGGTTCAGGATCGTGAAGAATCCACCCCCGGGGTGGATGCCGGCGCGCAGGAAGCCGGCCAGCAGCCGCGCGCTGCAGGAGACGATCCGCAGATCGGTGGCGAGCGCCAGGTTGAGCCCCGCCCCGACGGCGGCCCCGCGCACCGCCGCGATCGTCGGCACCCGAAGCTCCCCAACCCGGACGAACGAGCCGTACATCTGGTCGGTCTCGGCGTACGCGCGGTCGCTGAGGGCGTCCTCGGCGTAGGAGTCTCGCCACGAGTTTGTGTCCGCACCCGAGCAGAACGTCCCGGCGTCGCCGCGGATCACCACCGCCCCGAAGGTTTCGTCGCCGTCGATCCGCTCGCAGCAATCCGCCAGCTGCCCGGCCATGTCCATGGTCAGCGCGTTCTTGATCGCCGGATTGGAGATGGTCACGAGCGCCACGTTGCCGTGCCGCTCAAGGGTGACCGAGGGGTTCATCGGGCTTCTCCTTCAGAGTTCTTCGGATGGAACATGCGTCGCTGCCGGCGACTGGAGCAGGAGGAAGTCCAGGGCGATCGCCTGGCCGTCCGGAGTCACCCGCAGCGGGTTGACCTCCAGGTCGCTCAGGCGCGCACCGATCGCGACCGCCAGGAGACTGATCCTGGAGATGGCCTGTGCGGCACCGGACAGATCCACCGGGGGGCTGCCGCGGAAACCTGTCAACAACGGGGCCGCGGTCAGCGAACGCACCATTTCCTCGGCCCGCTGCGGGGACACCGGCGCGAATGCCGAGACCGCGTCCCGGTAGATCTCGGTGGCGTATCCACCCAGGCCCACGGTGACGATCGGCAGGCTGCCGGTGGACCGCGTAACGCCCACGATCAGCTCGACGCCCGTCGGGGCCGTCTCCTGGACCAATACCCCCGCGGGCTGCTCGGCCTCGAAGGACGTCATCAGCTCGCGGTAGGTCCGCACCAGCTGTTCCGCAGGCACGCCCAACCGCACGCCGCCACGCTCGGACTTGTGGAGCACGCTGCTCGCCTGGATCTTCAGGACGCTCGACCCGGTGACCTGGGCGGCCAGCGCTTCCGCCTGGTCCACGGAACGCACCAGGACCGAGTCGGGCCGGGTCACCCCGGCGAGCCCGAGCAGGGTCGCACCCTCGGACTCGGTGACCACCGCACCGACCCCCGCGGCCGCCTGCTGGATCTGGTCGACCGGGAAAGTCGCTGAGGCGAAGCTGTTCTCCACTACCTTCGGATTACGGAGCGCGGCCAGCACACGGGCTGCCTGACGGGTGGAGTCGAAAACCGGCCATCCCGCCTTCGCCAGAAGGTCCCGCGCCTCGGCGGTCTGCTCGTGGGCCGCCAGCCAGACCAGAACGATGGGCTTTGCCGGGTCACGCCAGGCCTTTACGAAGGACTCGGCCATCCGAGTGGCCAGCGTCCCCGTGACGAGGGTGAGGGTGATCATCACGGCGTCGATCCCGTCCGCCTGGTAAACACGATCGCAGACGTCCACAAAGGCCGAGGGGTCGCTATCGTGGAAGATCTGGGCCGTGACGTCGACCGGGTTGTCAACGGCGCCGAAATTGGGCACGAGAGTGCCCAGCTCGGCTCGGGTCTCTTCGGGGAGGTCGTCGACCGAGAAGCCGACAGCCGAGAGCTGGTCCGCGGCAAGGCTACCGGCGCCGCCTGACGTGGTGACGACCGCGATCCGCTCGCCAGCGATCGGCGGAGAGATTGTCAGGCCATGCGCGAGCGCCATGAGGTCGTCGACGTCCTCGGCCTCGATTACCCCGAACTCGCGGACGGTCACCCTGTAGCCGGCGTCGTCGCCGACGATCGCGCCCGTGTGTGAGGCGGCGGCGCGAGCACCGGCGGGGCTGACCGCGGAGCGCAGGACGACCAGCTTCTTCCCCAGCTCGACGACCCGACGGGCGAGGTCGCGGAAGGCGTAGTCGTCCACGGCGGTTTCGAGGTACAAGGCGAGGACGCGAGTCTCGTCCTCGTCCACCAGGTAGCGGGCGAGTTCGACGGCCGTCAGGTCGGCCTGGTTACCGGTGCTCGCCCAGGCGGTGATACCGAGGCCGCGCTCGCGCGCCAAGCTGAGGATCGATCCACCGACCGCGCCGCTCTGGCCGATGTAGGCCAGCCCTCCGGTGGCGACCGGACCGGGCTCGAGGGCGGCGGTGAACGTTCCGAACATCCCTTCGCCCGTGTGGATCACGCCCTGGCAGTTGGGCCCGAGCAGTCGGACGCCCAGCTTGCGTGCGGTGTCCCGGAGCTGCGCCTGTAGCGCCTGGCCCTCCTGCATCTCCCCGAAGCCGGAGGCGAAGACAACGGCGGCGCGCGCACCGGCCGCCGCGACGGCGGGCAGTTCCTCCAGCACCCGTGCCGCCGGAATCAGCATCAACACCAGATCGACCGGGCCGGGCAATGCGGCGAGAGACGGGTAGCAGCGCATGCCGGCGAGCTCTGCGTACCCGGGGTTGACCGGGTAGAGGTCGCCGGCGAATCCGAACTGCGCCAGGTAGTGCAGGGGGCGAGCGAACGGGTTCGCCTCCCGGCCTGACGCGCCCAGGACCGCCACCGCCCGCGGGTGGAAAAGCGCATCCATGCCCGCGTGCGGTCCGTCAAGGTCGCGGGGTCGCCCGAGCGGAACTCGCATACCCCCTCCTTCTGCTGGAGCTGAAGCCTTGAAGTGTGGTAGCTCTCACAGCTAAGTTGAACTTGGCGTCGGAGTCAAGTAGTCGCCACGACGAAGTCGAGGTCTGGAGCGAAGCGATGAGATTCGGCATCAGCCATTGCAATGTCGGTGAGTTCGCCGAGCCCGGCCGGGCACGCGACCTGGCACGCTTGACCGAACAGGCCGGTTTCGAATCGCTCTGGACCGTCGAGCACGTGGTCATCCCGGAGGTCTACGAGCCTCGTTACCCCGAGACACCTGACGGGCGCTTTTGGTTCCGGCACGACCTGCCGCTCGCCGACCCACTGATCTGGATGGCCTTCGTCGCGGCCGCGACCACCCGGCTCCGTCTCGGCACCGGGATCATGATCGCCCCGCAGCGGAATCCGTTGATCACGGCGAAGGAGATCGCGACCCTCGACCGACTCAGCGGCGGCCGCATCGAGATCGGCGTCGGGTCGGGCTGGCTCCGCGAGGAATTCGAGGCCCTGGGCGCCAGCTTCGACCGGCGAGGAGCGGCCTTGGACGAGTCGATCGCCGTGATGCGTGAGCTCTGGCGTCCGGGTCCCCGCACGTACCGGGGTGAATTCTTCACCTTCGACCTGGTGCACAGCGAACCCTCACCGCACCGGGCCTCGGTGCCGATCCATATCGGCGGCTCAAGCACTGTGGCTGCGCGGCGGGCAGGTCGGACCGGCGACGGGTTCTTCCCGGGCGGCTACGACCGGGAGGCGGTGGCGTCGCTGGTCGCCTGCGCCCGCAAGGAGTTCGAGGCGTCCGGACGCGTGGGCAGCCTGGAGATTACTGCCCGCTGGACAAAGGACCCGAGCCGGCTGGGGGATCACGAGACCCTTCGGTTCATGCAGGATCTCGGCGTCGACCGGGTCCTGCTGCCCGCGCAGACCATCGCCGAGAACGGCCTGGAGCGAACCATCGCGGAACTCGGCTCCAACATCCTCCCCACCTTCGCCTGAGCCACCGGCCCAAAGGAGCGCAGAGCATGAGTACCGTCCCCACCGTTCGCGGCCCTGTTGACTCCAGCGAACTCGGCCAGACGCTGATGCACGAACACGTCTTCGTGCTCGACACCGAGGTCGAGCGCAACTACCCCGGCCGCTGGAACGAGTCGGCCCGCCGGGCCGATGCCGTCCAGAAGCTGGAGAGCGCCTACGACCACGGCATCCGAACCATCGTCGACCTCACTGTGATCGGACTTGGCCGTGACGTGGAGCGGGTCGCCGAGGTCGCCCAGCAGGTCCGGATGAACATCGTGGTCGCCACCGGCCTCTACACCTACAACGATGTCCCGATGTTCTTCAATTTCCGGGGCCCCGGGAAGCTCGTCGACGGCCCGGAGCTGCTGACCGAGTTTTTCATCAAGGACCTTACGACCGGGATCGCCGAGACGGGCATCCGCGCGGGCATCATCAAGTGCGCCACCGACCAGAGCGGCCTCACACCTGGAGTCGAACGTGTGCTCCGGGCGGTGGCTATCGCGCACCGCGAGACCGGGGCGCCCATTTCCACCCACACCCATGCCGGCACGCGGCGCGGTACCGATCAGCAGCTCGTCTTCCGGAGCGAAGGGGTGGATCTCGAACGCGTGGTGATCGGTCACTGCGGCGACACGACCGACCTTGACTACCTACGCTCCCTGATGGACGCCGGATCCTTTATCGGCATGGACCGCTTCGGCCTGGATCTGATGTTGCCGTTCGAGGCACGGGTGCAGACCGTTGCCGACCTCTGCGCGCAGGGCTACGCGGACCGTATGGTGCTGTCGCACGACGCCTCGTGCTTCACGCACAACTTCGATGTCGCCGACAAGGCCCGCCTGCTCCCGAACTGGCATTACAACCATCTCCACGAGGATGTCCTGCCCGCCCTGCTCCAGCGTGGCGTGACGCCCGAGCAGATCCATACGATGCTCGTGACCAACCCCGCCCGGATTCTCGGCTGAGCCGCCCGGCGGATGGTGCACGCGCGACTTCTTCAGGTGGTCGGATCTTGGTGAACGGAGGACCTCCGCAGTCGGCTGTGGAGCTGCCGGACAGCCGACTGCGGAGGCCTTCCCCACCCTTGCGGGCGGAACGGCTAGGAGTCGCTGGACGCAGTCCGCGGTTCGACCTCGATACCCAGCGCTTGGGCCCAGAGCCGGCTCAGCGTGAGAATGGCCGTCTCCTCGTCGTAGTCCTCGTCTAGGACCAGCCACATATAACAGAAGTTGCTGACCATCGAAATGAGCGCGGCGGCGGTGTAATCCGGCGGCAAGCTCGGCGAGACCAGGCCAGCCTCCTGGAAGCGGCGGATGCCGCGCTCGGTACGTGAGCGGAAGGACTTCCGCGTCTCCCGACGCATCTCCCGGAAGGCGGGACTGAAGCTCGCCACCTGCTCCAGGATCATCAGCAGGCCGGCCTCCTCACGGTAGGCCCGGACGTATGCCCGCGTGGCGTGCTCGATGCGTTGGTAGGGGCTAGAACCGGCGCCGGCGGGCACCCGCGACTTCGTGAACATCCGCTCGTTCACCTCATCGATGACCGCGCGGAAGATCACCTCCTTCGACTCGAAGTAGGTGTAGAAGCTCCCGTTGGCGACGCCGGCCTCTGCCGTGATGTCAGTGATCTTGGTATCCAGGAAGCCCTTGCGCGCGAAGACCACTGCGGCCGCATCGACCAGCTTGGTCATGGTCCGCCGGCCCCGCTCGGTCACCGGAGAGGCCTGCTCCGTCGTTGACATGGCCCCCCAATATCGATCGACGTTTCGGAACGCAGCGTAGCATCACCAAGTTGACTATGACGCCATGTTCAGTTTACTGTGTTCGAGATTACTTTGACGTCTCCGGGAGGGCCGATGACCCGCTCCGACATCCCCGCACCTGAGTGCCTCCGAGTCGTCACCGAGTGGCTTCAGAACCTCGAAGCCGCGATGGACACAGAGGACCTGAACCGGCTCGCCGATCTCTTCATGCCAAATGCCGACTGGCGTGACCTCGTCTCATTCACCTGGGACGTCCGAACCACGCTCGGCGGCCGAGAGGCTGCCGCCGGCCTCATCGCGCGCAACCGCGACGTGAAGGCGCACGCCTTCACCCCGGTTCACGGACGCACACCACCCCGGGTCGTCGTCCGCGCCGACGACGACGTCGTCGAGGGCTTGTTCACCTTCGAGACGGCGTTCGGTCACGGCACCGGCGTCCTGCGGCTCGACCTGGGGGCGGGGCTGCCGCTGCGGGCCCGCACCTTGTTGACGACCTTGCAGGATCTAACCGGATTCGAGGAGCGTCGCGGAGCCAACCGGCCACACGGCACGGCGTACTCGCGGACATTCGGCGGAAAGAACTGGCTCGACCTCCGCCAGGAGGAGCAGCGTTACGACGACCGCTCCCCCGAGGTGTTGATCGTCGGTGCAGGCCAGGCGGGCCTGTCAATCGCGGCCCGGCTGCGCACCATCGGTGTCGACGCCCTGATCGTGGACAAGCACGAACGCGTGGGTGACGTCTGGCGCAAGCGCTACCACTCACTCACCCTGCACAACGAATCCTGGGTGGCGAGCCTGCCATACCTGCCCTACCCCGACACCTGGCCCACCTACATCCCGAAAGACAAGCTGGCCAACTGGTTCGAGCACTACGCCGACATCATGGAACTCAACGTCTGGACCGCAACCGAGTTCGCCGGCGGGACCTACGACGAGGGCGAGCAGACTTGGACGGTCACCGTTCGGCGCGACGGTGCCGAACGGATCCTCAGACCCCGGCACGTCGTCATCGCGACCGGCGGCGTGAGCGGCGTGCCCAACCGTCCGCGCCTTCCCGGCCTCGAGAACTTCCGCGGCGACGTCCTCCACTCCACGCAGTACACATCCGGAACCCAGTTCCAAAACCGCAAGGCCTTGGTCATCGGAACGGGAACGAGCGGACACGACGTCGCGCAGGATCTGCACGCCCTCGGGTCCGACGTGGTCATCGTGCAGCGGCAGCCCACGACCGTGGTAAGCCTCGAACCTAGCGGGATCATGGTCTACGCCCTCTACTCGGAGGGCACCCCCACCGAAGACGTCGACCTCATCGCGGCGGCCAACTCGTTCCCGACTTTGATCAAGGCCAACCAGATCCTCGCCCAGCGGATGCTCGAGGCCGACAAGGAGATCCTGGACCGCCTGCACGCCGTCGGTTTCCGCACGGACATCGGCGAGGACGGCACCGGCTTCCACCTGAAGTACAACCGCCGCGGTGGTGGCTACTACATCAACGTCGGCTGCTCAGAGCTGATCGCCGACGGCGAGATCGGCCTGCTGCAGGCGGACCAGATCGCTTCGTTCACTCCCCAGGGGATCGAGCTGGTCGACGGAACCGTCCAGGAGTACGACCTCGTGGTGCTGGCCACCGGTTACCGCAACCAGCAGGAGGAGGTCCGACTCTTCTTCGGCGACGCCGTCGCCGAGAAGGTCGGGCCGATCTGGGGGGTGGACGACGGCGGCGAGATGCGCAACATGTGGCGCCCCACGGCACAGCGCGGCCTCTGGTTCAACGCCGGCAGCCTCGCCGCCTGCCGGGGGTACTCGAAGTATCTGGCGGTCCAGATCAAGGCCGCTCTCCAGAACACCAGCCCCGGCTACCAGGCGAGGCCACATGCGTAAGGCTGCCGTCGTCGCGACCGCGCGGAACCCGATCGGCAAGACGTACCCCGAAGCCTTCAACGACACCCCGGGTCAGCACCTCGCCGCACAGGCGTGCGTCGATGGCGATATAGGAGCAGCCGGACTGTTCGAGGTGGCATCCTAATGAAGGCTTCGACCACTTTCGATTTCGACGGGGCGGCGGTCATCGTCACCGGCGCCGCCCGCGGGGTAGGACTCTCCATCGCGACCAGGTTCGCCACGGCCGGCGCACAGGTGTTCATGGTCGACTTCGACCGCGAGGAGCTGGAGCGGGCTGCGGCGGACATCGGCGGAGTGCCAGTGACCGCGGATGTCTCCCTTACCACCGACGTGGAGGCGGTCGTCGCCCAGGTCCTCGATAGCTGTGGCCGGATCGACGTCCTGGTCAACAATGCCGGCATCCTGCGCGACCAAGTCGTCTGGAAACTCAGCGACGCGGACTGGGATGCAGTGCTCGGAGTGCATCTTGGGGGCACGTTCCGGTTCACGCGGGCCTGCACACCCTCGTTCAGGGCCCAGAACCGGGGACGCGTCATCAACGTGACCTCATACACCGGCCTGCGTGGGAACATCGGCCAGTCGAACTACGCCGCCGCCAAGGCAGCGATCATCGGCTTCACCAAGACGACCGCCAAGGAACTGGCCCGGTTCGGCGTGACTGTCAACGCAATCTCCCCCAACGCCGAGACCCGGATGGTCGCCTCGATCCCCGACGCCAGGAAGGCCGAGCTGGCAGCCGCGATTCCCCTCGGACGGTTCGCCCACCCCGACGAGATGGCCGACGCCGTGGCATTTCTGGCCTCTGAGAGCGCGTCCTACATCACCGGCGTCGTCCTGCCTGTCGACGGCGGTATATCCATCTGACGGCTGGCTGATGTGGCCAAGCCGTTGAACGAGGCGATGGCCGACCTCAAGGTGCGCCAGGCCGCTGTCGCCAACGACGAGGAGAACTTCGGCCACGTCTTCGAGCCGGTCTTCGAGGAGAAGACGTTGAACCACTTCGAAAACGTCGCCGACCTCGGTCGCCGCTACTTCGGTCCGCAGTCGAACTTCCCAGCTCGCTCAACCGCAGCGCCGCCTGGCGACTGATCCGCCGACAAAAGGGAGTCGTCGACGACAAGGCAGGACAAGACAAGACAACACCCAGATTTGCGCCATGACCTGCTGCGGACCCTATCTACATCAGGCTGGGCACTCCACGACTTTACTGGGCCTTGCGCACCGACTGCCGCGACACAAAGCTCCCGCCGTCTCGCATCGGCGCCGTAGCAGCAGGCACGGGAGGCGGCTGGGCTACTGGCCTGTCCCGAATTTGGCCCACTTGACGGCTGTGCGGTGGGCGACGATCCGTGCACCCCGCGACCGGGCCCCCGGGCCGCCGCTACTGCCCAGTGCACGCTCCGAGTGACCGTTCCTTCAGCGCTGACGGACTCGGTGGCGGCGGATCGGAACGTCCGACAGTCACTGAGCCATTTTCATCGCGACGGTGCAGGTCACGGGCAGTGCGGGAGGCCGGTGTCGACATAGGACGAGGCTCCCGGTAAGACAGCAATCGACCAAGATCAGATGCCCCAGCCGGGAGCCTCGCTGTGCTGTCTTACCCTGCCGCGATTCCGTTGTCCACCCGCAGCCTGAACCACCTCGCCGGTCTCATCCGAGCCCGCCGTGACCAGCGGCGATCCCGATGGCGGCGCCTCGACCCCGGCCGGCAAGCCCTGCTCGCCCTGGCCCACCTGCGTAACGGTGACACCCTGACCCGCCTGGCCGCCGGGTTCGAGATCGGTGTCACGACGGCCTGGCGCTACGTCCGAGAGGCCATCGACCTACTCGCCGTCACCGCCGACGACCTGACCACGGCGATGACCAGGATCCGCCTGCTGGCCTACGCGATCCTCGACGGCACCCTGATCCCGATCGACCGAGTCAGCGACCAGAAGCCCTACTACTCCGGCAAGCATCGCCGTCACGGCGTGAACGTACAGGTCATCGCTGATCCGGCAGGCCGGCTGATCTGGGCTTCGGCCGCCCTACCCGGCTCAGTCCATGACCTGACCGCAGCCCGTACCCACGCCATCATCGACGCACTGACCAACATGAACGTGATGACCCTCGCCGACAAGGCCTACCAGGGCGCCCGCGGCAGCATCCGAACCCCGTTCAAACGCCACCGCTACCGGCCGAAACTCTCTCTGGCAGAAGAAGGCCAACCGCGCTCACGCCCGAATCCGCGCCATCGGCGAGCGCGCCAACGCCACCCTCAAGACCTGGAAAGTCCTGACCAGGCTGCGCTGCAGCCCGCACCGGGCGACCCCGATCGTGCAGGCCATCCTCGTCCTACATCACGTCGAGAACCCGACCCACCGAGGATGAAAATGGCTCACTCAAGGACGTCCACCCGCATTGCCACGAAACCACCCACCCCCAGGAGACTCCTATAGGGAATGCGGCGACGTTTTGGTTATGATCTTTATTCTCCGTAGATCCTCCCACACCCAGCGAATCGCCATCTGGGTGGCGGGCATCCGGTCGAGCACGTTGAGCCGGTCCCCGTGAACAGCAGTGCGTACCCAGGGCGCGCCTTCCGGGCGCCGGGCCATGACCAGCCGATACACCTCGTCCAACCGTTCGCGGCCGTAGGCAACCTCTAGGTCCGCGGAGTCCTCGATTGTGACCTTAACCGTGGCGGCTTCGCCGTCCAGCAAGGGCACCAGGACGGTCGCGATCCCCGGGATAGCTCCGCCCAGGAAGATGTGGCACTCCGCCCGGTATGGCATAAGCAGCGCCCGCTCCATCGTCGTGGACAAGCTCGGAAAGTGTCGCCGTACGATCTCCGCATACGCCTTGATGGCCGCCATGTGAACTGCCGCGACCCGCGCAGTCAGCTGCTCGCTTTGGTAGCCGGACCACACCGCATTCGGCGGAAACGGACCGGGGGGGCGACCTGGCCACGGATCGGCCAGGAGTCGCATCGGATCACCCTCCAAGGCAATCTCTACCAGTTCCTGCACCTCGGCCCGGGCGTACCGCCTCTTGCCATTGCCAGCGAGATCCGCTCCGTGCTCGTCCATACTCGTCAGGAGTTGCCGGCCGTACATGGCGACTTGTTCGGTGAAGGACATGGCCGTGTGCCGCGCGAACTGCTTGGGGCTCATCGACGAGGGCATCAAGCCGGCTGCCCGGTCGTGCCATTTCTCGCCGCGGAGCACTTCGATGTCAGGATCGCGGCGCATCGCCGTCAGCAGGTCGATCGCGGACCTCTCCGCCAGCGCCTGCGCCACTCGCCACGGTGCCGCTGGGTGCCTCGACACGGCCAGTCCCAAGCGCGGAAGATATCGAGTCGGCTTATCCGCGCCCTTCTTCCGCACACCGACTTCAACCCAGTCGTCAGCGGCTGAGAGAAAGAGGTCCAGCCCGGGGTCTGCGATGGGGCCAACACCCCAAGGCGCAAGCAGCTCAGGGATCGCGCCAGCCCAAGTATTGAGCGCGAAACGCACGCGCGCCGGTGAAGCGGGCCGCTCGTGATGCTGCTCTTCGCCGTTGTCACGCCTTGGGTGATCGTGCAGCGGGACGGCTTCGCCCAGCGTCCACGCGGCAGCCCCCGGATGTGCCGCGACCAATGCCGCGATCGGGCCGGAAGACTCGTCCCAAATGCCCATTGCGGCGGCCAGTGGCCACGCCGGTCGCCAGAGCTCCCAGGACTGAAGGGAGGCCATCTGCCTAGTCAGGGGGACCTCGCCTCGGAGCAATGCGCTCGCTGCGAAGTACTGCTCGAGGATTGGTGACGCGAACCGCAGTACATCGTCGTGGCGGACGACTAGGCGTGTAGCGACCAAGGCTTGCCGGACCTCGAGCGCGCCGGCTTCGCGCTGCGCGACGCGACCTCTGCCGTGCATGCTCTTGGCGGCGAGGCGACGTAGGAAGGCATGGATGTCGATCCCTGCTTCGTTCTCTCGTTCGAGCACCTCCTCTGCGAGCGCGCCGAGTAGTTCGATCGGCGTCCGGAATCGCGGCTCTCGGCTGCGAAGGTATCTGGCGGAGAGGATGGCGAAGAGCGGCTTGCGCGCCTCCTCCTGGAGTCCTCGCGGCAGCGACCAGCGGCGCAGATGCTCACCGCCGACGATCCCGAGGATCAGGTCGACCTGCTCGTCAGTAAGCAGTCCGATGATCGCGTCGGCATCGATGCCGAGGTATCCCGGCCGCGAGAAAAGGAAGATGGTGGAGCCGGGCGAGAGAAGCGTGAGGTGACGCGCCTGGCTTAGAAGGTCACGGGCCTGATCTCGGCCCACCTCGTCCAGGCCATCGATGACGACGTGCCATGAGGTCGCGTCGGGCGGCCCTCCGGCTCGTACGGCCTGATCTAGCTTCTCCGATGCCAGATCTCGAGCCCCTAAAAAGGCTGGCCAAGGCGCCGCCGGCTCGGATCGCGCCCGGTGGATCGCGTTGCGATGCAACATGTCCGCATGAGTCGACTTGCCGCTGCCCAATTCACCCTCGACCACTATAAGACCCGTCAGGCCCCGCCCGCCAGAGGACCTGATCGGCGGTGCCAGCTCATGCCACCGCACCTCAATCTGATCGACGGCATCGGAGGACACCTGAAGTGACTCTAGGCGTTCGTGAACGCGAACAATCGAACGTTGCTCCAGGTCGTCGAGAACAAATGATCGATCAAACTCATTTTTGCTAAGCCGACTTGCATGGATTCTGATAACCATCACGACGGCCATGTGCAACACGACAGCAATGACGAAAGGGATGACGGTAGCAAGGCGACTACCGTTGGTGACGACGTTGGTCGCGACGGCCGACCCCACGGCGGCGAGGACCTCGACCGGGGCGGCGATCAGCTGCCACTTCGTCTGCTGCTTCATAGGCTGCTGCGCTGGCTTTTTCCTAGAGGGGCGCACAGTCGGCGCCGAGCATCCTGATGATAGGGGTCGTCGACCAGCAGCAGCGAGGGCCGAGCGGTCTTGCACGTTGCACCACGCCTGCTCACGTGCCTCCGCCAGGACCGCCGCGCCGGCCTCTCACGACTGCCGGTGCAGCTCGGGTCCGCGCCACACGTCCATGCCAGCACCGCGGGCCTGCACATGGATCTGTCTGCCGGAGACGATGTCGGCGGTGGCCGAGACGTACCCGGCCACGACGGGTTTACTGATCGAGCGCTACGGCGAACTAGGCCACGTGGTTGGCGGCGATGACCCCCGGTCTTCGCCGCGTGCTGCCGGGCAGCGGTAGCTCGCGCACCGCAGTGACGACCACCGAGAGGTCGAACTCCGATCACTCCGGTACGACGGCATTGCATCGGAGTAGCGGCCCGGCGTTCCTCCTCAGCCATTCGACAGGCAGGATCCTGGTGCCGGTCACGTCGAGGGAGCTGGATGGGATCGCCCGAGTGTCCTCAACGGCTTACGCCGCTGGTCGGGGCATCGCAGCGCCCATTCGTGCCGATGATCAGATGCCTTGCCCAGCCGGTCGCGCACCGGGGTAGGGGAGTCGAGCTGCGCAACTTCGCTGCGGCACATCCCCTCGACATCGGTGAGCAGCGTTCCGACTGCCCGGGGCGGGCGCGCTGGCCGTGCCGTCATGTGGGACGCTGATCCCATAGGCAACGCTCTGGCCAGTTCTTCGGCTTGGAAACCTCTTCGGCGGATCTGAAGTCGCCGGCGTCCGGGCGTCGACGCCGGCGTCCCGCAAGAAATCATAGAAACTCCATCACAATTGCGAGGCGCGTACGGCACCCACGCTGTAGCCGCGTGAACCGCCCCGAGTCTGGTGGAGTCCTCGATGCGACGACGTCTAGGGAGACCGACTCGGCGTCGCTAGAAGGCGTCGCCACTCAGCCAGGTATCTGGTAGGCCGAACCAACACCGGCCACCGCAAGGTCCGCGCCCGTGCCGAACACGCCCTCGCCCGGCTCAAGACCTACAAGATCCTGTGCGACTACCGTCGCGCCGCCCGAACCTTAGCCACCACCGCAGCCGGCATCGCCCACCTGCACAACATCGCCCTGGCCGACTGACCCGCAGCCGTTCACCAGCAACACCTGCACCGAAATACGAGCCATCGCTCCCGTCGCGGATCGTTCGACTCCTTCCACGTCTTGGTCCGCTGGAACGTGATCTCGTGTTTGCGCAGCAACTGCCGCAGCCGTGCGCGGCCCACCGACACCCTGCGGTCAGGGTGTGTCGGCCAGGTGGTCGGCGAGTTTGCGAATGCTCCAGCGGGTGAACGGCAGCCCGAGCTTCATCGGGCGGGTGTTGGCCGTCGAGACGATGAACTGCTCGTCGTCAGGACTGATCTGGCGGGGACGGCCACCCGACCGCTGAGGGTCCAGGCTGGGCATCCCCATCTCGTTAAAGCGGTGGATGACTTGGCGCACGCAGTCCTCGTCGGCCTGCACGAGGCGGGCGATCGCCGAGACCGTGTTCCCGCCGGCTGGGGCGAGCACGACCATCGCCCGGCGCAGCCGCACCGCCGACCCGGTCCCGCGACGCACCAGTCGCTGCAGCTTGCAACCCTCTTGATCACTTAGTCGGCGTACTCGAACGGGTTCTGCCACCGCCACAGCCTCAACCGATGCCGGGTCCGCTACGTGGACCCGACCCGGTGTGTCACCCAACTCGGCCAACGTTTGTGGTCACGGCACTAGCTGCCACAGCTCTAGGGAAGTCGCCCCAAAAACGGCCTGCCCGTTCCGGTTCCGCGCCGGGCCGGGCCGCGAGTGCGGCTCCCGAGTGCCTTCTGCGTCTACGATCGGCGCATGTCGGATCACCCGTTCCCGCCCGATCTGATGGACGATCTCCGCTACGTGCTCAACGACATGGATGCGTGGCAGCTCGACGTTGTGGGCTGGGCGCGCGTCGACACCCTCCTCGAGCGGGTAACGGCCGCCCTCCTGGCCGGGACAGCCGACAGCCTCCGGGATGCCGTCGACGCCTTGGAACTGAGTGGGCCTACGAGGACGAAGAGTGCGGACAGCGGGACCACGGACAGGCAGCCGCCGAAGATCCGCGACAAGATCGTCACCCTCAAGGACACCCTTGACAGCCCCAAGCGCTCCGGCGCGACCAAGTCGGGCGGTGAGTCCCGTCAGAGCCGCTGACCAGGAGCTCGTGGTTCACCTTTTTGCCCGAGCGGACGGACCGTACGCCGTGGCCGCCTACGACGAACTAAGAGAAGTCTGGCATCGCTGTCGGGACGTGCTAGGCATGACCGCCCCGCTCTCGCGCTCGGGGTTGCCGGTGACCCTGCCGCCGACACTGGACGACCTACCCCGAGACTCGGGAGGCGGGGAGCTGGTCGTGGCCGCTCAGCAGCACCCCAGCATGCTGTACCAGGCGATCCTGCGCCGCTTCCCCACAATGATCAACTTGTCGGCGGTCCTTTCCCCCTCGCCGCAGGCCGGCGCGCCAGGCTGGAGGGAGCTGGATCAGTTGTGGCGGTCGGCGGCTGGACCCTGGTCCGGGCAGCTAATAGGGGCGGCGTATCTGTTCCTGGGCAAAAGTGGTCCGCTCACGGTGGACGATCCGGAGCTAGCGCAGCAGGTAGCCGCCGACCTGCCGCGCATCGAGTCACCCGGATGGTGGCACAACGGGATGATGACCGCCGGCGGCTTCGCGCTCTGGGAACCCGGTCTGCACGGCTCCGACGGCCGTACCGAGCGGCAGTTCCTGATCCTCGCCCTCCCGGACCGCGACGACCAGCTCAGCGACTGGACTTGGTCGAACGGCGAAGCGGTCTTGCCACCGCTCGGCCACCACCTTCGGCACGCCGCCGCGGTCCGCCACCAGGTATGTGTGTGGCAGGAGGCGGACGACATGCGCCGAGTGCAGCACCAACTCGACACCGTTGGCCCCGAGGAACTGCCGAGGATCCGCGCCGACCTAGCGTACTGGCGGGCGGCCTTGCGCGAGATGCGGCAGAGCATGAAGAACACGGAAGCTGCCATGCGAGCTGCCCTTGGCCCGGACGCCTCCGCCGCCGCCGGCCCGATCGCCGACGACCTAGCGCTGGTCGCGTGGCTCCGCGGCGGCCTCAAGGACGACCTGGCGAACCTCACCATCGCCGACGATCGAGCCCGTGCCCTCAGCCAACTTTCAGGAGAAACCGCACCGATGCCGAACTCCCGCGACGTCTTCGTGATCCACGGCCGCGACGACCAGGCCCGCCGGGCCCTCTGGAGCTTCCTTCAGGCCATCGACCTGCACCCGCTCGACTGGGAGGAGGTCGTGCAGGAAACCGGTGGGCCGTCGCCGTACATGGGTGAGGTTCTGGCAAAAGCCTTCGAGCACAACCAGGCCGCCGTCGTCCTCATGACCCCGGACGACGGCGCCATGCTGCACGAGAGTCTGCGGGACAAGGGCGATGCATCCTTCGAGAGCGAGCTGACCGGCCAACCTCGCCCTAACGTCCTAGTGGAGGCGGGCATGGCTCTGGGCCTGCAACGCGACCGCACGGTCATCATCCAGGTCGGCAGGCTGCGGCCGATCTCCGACCTAGCGGGCATCAACACCATCCACTTCAACGGTACGGTGCCTAGCCTCCAGAAGATCGCACAGCGCCTGAAAGCCGCCGGCTGCGCCGTCAACACGACGGGAATTGACTGGCTGGACGTTAGCCGCTTCAAGGACCTGGCGACGTACGACCGGACGTTCTGACCGGTCGCACGCCGCCGTCAGGCGTCGCCGACCACGACGAACGGCGCCCAGTGCTCGGGGAGCTCGGCGAGGCGGCGCCGATCGCTGTCCGAGTGGAAGACTCGCGGCAACCTGGCATCCGCTGCGAACGCGTTTACCTCGGTGGCGGTGGCGTTCCGCAGCCACGCCTGTGCCCGGCTCAACGCACGGGCCGGCCGCATAGGCCCTTCCCCCGTACCGGGGTCACCTTGCAGGTAATTGCGGTAAAAGCGGCACATGAGCACCGGCGCGGTCTGATCAGAAACTGGCCACAACGAGCCGATCGCGGTGGCCGCGCCTGAGTACAGCAGGCCAGTCGGCAGGCCCAGCGCTTCCTCGGGTGTACGCGTCAAATCAGTCACGGCGGTCTCGCACGCCGAGGCGACGGCGAGTCGCACCCCGCTGAGCAGGTGACCGTCGAACAGGTCGCGTAGGGTCACCATCGAGGAACCGGCCAGCAAGATCCCGGACTCGAATGGACGGACCGGCTCATACGCCGCATGACAGGCAACGTGTAGATGAGTGGTTCCCGGCAGGGCCGCCAGCAGCGCCTCCTGGGTCGCTTCCCGGCCTGACAATCCGGTGCCGCCCGAGGCGAACAATGCCCGAACGGCTGCCGTCTCAGCGACCGTGCCCGGCAACGAGGCAGCACTCCTAAGCGGATCCGAGATCGTGAGAAGCCTGCGGGGACGATCCGGCAGACGAGGCACGCGGGCAGCTTGCAGCACTCGCGCGGATGGCGCGTACGCCACGTCCATCTCGTCGATCAAGCAGCGAGAGCCCGTCTCTCGCGTGTACCGCGCGGCATGCACGGGAAGAGCGCTGAGCAGCCCCGTTCCCACGACAATGATCTGCTCGACACCGAGCACGGCGAGTCGCGCGGCCACGATACCCAGAAATTGGCCCCCCAGGAGATCGAGAACCGGCCGGCTCCACAGCTCACCTGTCGTCAGTAAGGCGCTGATGAGCTCCGTTTCGGTCAGCGGCGCGTACACAGCTTGAGTCGTCCCGTCCGGGCCGACGATCAGGGCGACACTGCCCCGCTCCGCGGCCACGAGGTAGGCGATTACCTCACCTGAGTGGAGAATCCCCGAAGCGTCCGCGACGTCGCTGGTTGTGGCGAAGTCTGTGAGGCCGCGCTGGCTTCTGATCTCCGCCCGGACGGACCGCAGCCGGGCCTCGGCGCCGGTGATCCGGCCGTACAACTGGTACCGCTGCTCGGTACCGATGTCGTGGCGACGCTGCAGTGCTTCCAGGACCTGTAGCTCCTCCGTCGCGTTCCGGTAGTCCTCGGCCAGCCGAGGGTCCAGGTCCCGCAGCCCGGCCAGGTCGATCCCATCCCGATCGAGCAGGCGTGCCACCTCGCGAGCACGCGCCCTTTCCAGTAGGGCCACGGCACCGTGTACATCGCCGGCGCGGGCGACGGCGTAGGCGGCCTCGCGGTGGAGTCCACCGATCCGGTACAGCTCGGCGGCGCGGCCAGCCGCCAAGCCTGCAGCCTCGTACCGGGTATCGGCGATGGCGACCGCCCTATGGAAGATATCGGCGGCGCCAGTCCAGTCGTCGTCGAAGGTGTGCAGGCGTCCGAGCATCTGCAGGGCTGGCCAGGCTAGGTCTGGCGCCGACAACGTTACGGCCAGCGGCGCTGACCGGTCCAACAGGCTCCGAGCACACGCGAGATCACCGGGGCCGTCGCGGAGAATCAGAGTTCTAGCTAGCTCATTTGCTGACTCCAGCCAGTGCAGCGGCACCTCGGCGACCGGCCGTCCGGCCAAGGCCAACCTGTGCTGCTCAACAACCTCATCTAGATCACCATCTGGTTCGTGTTCCAGCGACAGTGCGAGGTTGTAGTGAGCAGCCGCTGCATCGTACCGCTGGTCGTGTCGTTCGTAGATCTCCGCAGCGAGCCTGTTGCGCTCCGCCGCCTCCCGCAGGTCGTCCCTCGTTGGGTCATCCAGCAGGCTCAAGGTATTGGACAGATTGTCGCAGATGTTGGCATATTCGACGGGATCGTCATCGACGCTGATCAGCGCCAGTGCCTCACGGTAAAGGTCGAGCGCCTTCCGAATGTCGGTCTGCTCGGCGCGGCCGCGGCTTTGAGCGAGCGCGTCAGCCATCGCGCGCATTGCCACAGCAACCTCCACGGGCTGTCCGAGCTGGCTGTACAGGTCGCGAGCCTGCTGGGCGTACCGCAGAGCCCGAGCGTGATTAGCATCTAGGTCTCCGCGAAGCCTCTCTCGGTAGACAAGGCTCAGGTTCAGGGCTGTGCTCGCCCGCGCCGCGGGATCGGCGAGCTCGCGCAACGCCTCCCTCAGGCATCGCCGTGCTTCCTCCATGTTCTCGGGATCGGAGGTCATCGCCCGGTCGGAAAGAACCAAGCCGAGGTTAGTCATCGTGGTGGCCCAGTTCTGCGGATGCTCCTCCCGAGTGAAGACCGTTAGGGCGGCGCGCAAGCGATGCAACGCCCGCCTGAGGTTGCGCGGCCGGTCCTGAGGATGCTGCCGATATACGATGGCGAGCGTTGCCATCGCCCGTGCCCAGTCGTACGGGTGAGTCTTCTTCCGATAAATTCTCAGTGCACGGCGCAGCGCTGCGATGGCCAAGTCGGCGTGCGCGGCTAAGTTGCCGTTCCGGATGTTGCGCCTAGCGATGGCGGCGACCACGAGAGCCTCCGCGGCCAACTCCTCGTTCCCTTCATGGCACAACAGCTCAGCGGCTTCTGTTGCCTGATCTGCGGCCCGAGTCAGCTGACCTGAGTTCATCTCGCCGCAGGCGCTCACGAAGAGTCCGAGACCGGGGCCATCCGGAAGAGCCGGAGTGTCAGGCTGCTCGTCGTTGAGTGCCTCGGCCAGGAAATGTCGCACGACGGGAACCAGCTCATGACCGAGCGGCACGAGCCGGATGAGCGCGGCTTGGGCATACTGCTCCGCAAGCCGGTCGTCGCCGGCCATCCGCGCCAGGCGGGCCGCAGTGAACGCGCTGGACCCAGCGCGCGCAGGCTCGTGCGCGGCATCGAAAAGCTCTTTCGCGGCGCTCAGGAGGTCGATCGCCGACTCGAAGTCGCCGCGTTCGGCGCGGTCCTCGGCGAGCGCCACTAGCGTTCGTGCCTCCCCGCTCCGGTCACCGATCTCAGCGAAGATCGATCGGGCGTCCTCCGTGTAGCGAAGCGCCAGATCCTCGTCGTCGAACTCAGCCACGATCGGCGCCAGGTTGCCGTAACAGCGAGCCTCGCCCAGCCGATCGCCGAGCCGTTTAAAGATCACAAGCGCTTGGTGCAGCTTGTCGATCGCCTGCTCAGGTTCGTGCCGCTCGAACAGGACCTGGCCCAGATGCGCGAGAGCCTGCGCCTGCAGATCAGGCATGCCAACCTCTCCTGCCAGCCGGGAGACGAGAGTGAAGGTCTGCGCGGCGAAGGCCGGCTCGTTAAGATACTGCTCGCCGATGCCGCGGTTGTGCAGCAGGCGCAAGGCAGTGAATGGGTTCGCGGGACCCGCGAACAGAACACCGGCGGAGGCGACCTCCGCCAATTCAGGCCACCGTTCGAGCTGCGCGAGCACTACTACTGCCGCCTCCGCGACCGCGGCCAGCGCTTGATCCGGTGCCTGCGGCGCCGACCGGATGTATTGCAGCACTTCCTCAAGGGAGGGCGGCACGGACGGATGGGACACCCCATCATGTTGGTTGACGAGTACGGCCAACGCCACTGCCAATACCGACCAAGCCGCGCTGCGTGCTGGTCTGCCGACCCCGCCATCTGCGGGAAACACTCACATCCGACCAACGCGAGGCCGAGAACGCCTGGCGTTACCTTGCCAGCCTGTACCGCTTGGAAAGTCGGTTACAGCTACGCCACCTGGGCGTATTCGTTGATCAGCCCGTTGAGGATCTTCCGGCGGCGAACTCGTGCTGTGGTCAGGTCGGCGACCGGTGAGGGCGGTACGTCGGTGGCGTTGGGTGAGTGTTGGCGTCGTCCTTGGTGAGCTCGGTGGTCGTTGAAGCGCGTCACGTACTCGCCGAGGCTGCCCAGTAGGTGGCGTTGGTTGTAGATCAGCATCCGGTCGAGGCACTCACGGCGGACGGTGCGTACCCATCGTTCCGCGTACGCGTTCGCCCGCGGTGCCCTCGGGCGGGGTACGCAGGATCTCGATGCCCTCGGTGGTGAAGACCTCGTCGAACGCAGCGGTGTACTTGCTGTCACGATCCCGAATCAAGAACCTGAACTGGGCCTCGATCTCCGAGGTCCAGCAACAGGTTCCGCGCCTGCTGGGTAACCCACCCCCGCCGGGTTCGTGGTGGCCCGGAGGATATGTACCCGCCGGATCGCAATCTCCATCAGGAACAGCACGTAGACCCGGGTCAGCCCGATCGTGTCCACAAGCAGGAAGTCGCAGGCCAGGACGCCCCTGGCCTGAGCTGTCAGGAACTCGGTCCAGGTCGGCCCGCCGCGCCGCGGAGCCGGGTCGACGGCAGCGGCGGTCAGGATCGTCCACACACGGTGCTGGGAGCGACCCGATAACCGAGCCTGAGGAGCTCGCCCTGCACTCGGCGGTGGCCCCAGGTCGGGTTCTCCCGGGCCAGGCGCAGCACCAGGGCGCGGATCTCCGCCCGTATCGGTGGACGCCCGGGTCGTCGTTGCGGGTAAGTCCAATTCCGGGCGACCAGTTCACGGTGCCAGCGCAGCAACGTGGCCGCGGTGACAAAGAACGTCGGCCACCGGGAACGAGGAAGCAGCCGTGAAAGGGCTGACAGCATCACTCGATCGTTGGGCTCCAGGTCCAGGCATGCCACCTGCCGGCGCAGGACCGCGACCTGATGACGCAGCACGAAAATCTCGATGTCCTTGGACCGGTCGCCGCGCAGGCCTTGGCCTACCAGCCGCAGGATCTGACACAAGATCAGATACCCGAAAGACAGGAACATGCCCGCCACTTTGCCCCACGGCCGGCCAACCGGGCCGTACAGAACCGCACCTCAGAGGCCAGAACCGGGTTTCCGAGCGGTACAGGCCAACACCCTTTCCAGCTCGACGTGCTGAAGGAGCGGTTCATCTCGTACCCGCAGACGCGCCGCACAAGACGGCGGGGTCACGTTGAAGATAATGTGCTGGTTGTTGCGCCGGAAATGGTTTCGTAGTTTCTCAATGAGGCTCTGAGGTTCGTTGCTATCTCTTCTGTTTCGCCAATTGATAACTCCTGGACATCGCCCCACTCTGTGCCGCCGCCAGGAAGCGTTCCTGCCACATGGAAATGGACGTGTGGAATTGTCTGATGTGCCGGAACGCCGTTGTTCTGCCATACGGCTATGCCTGGCCGCTGCTCTGTCAGGTCGATAGCTCGCGCTGCTCGCCTGACTAGTTGCATGATCGCTTGTGATTCATCTTCTTCCAGCTCAAGAAGCGTTGGGCAATGCCGGACGGGTGTGACTAGGAGATGGGACGCGCCTCGCTGTTCTCGGGTGACTAGAATGGCTGCTAGGTCCGAGCGTTCGAGAATCGAGTAGGGCCTTTTGCCGGACAGGTAATCACAAAAGGCGCAGTCGTCGGTCTGAGGGATTTCTAGATGCGATGACATGTCAAGAATCCTGTAGTGATTTCAAGAAGGCCTGAAGTTCCAGCATGTCGAGGCGCTCCACATCTTCGGGGCGAACCACGATATCCAGTCGATCACATACTCGTGTCTGGCGAGATGCAAACATAAACGACATGGCGATGAAGCGGATTGAGTCTTGGGCGGGAAGAATTTGAGAAAGACGTGCAAGTCCGCCACCCACTACGGGTATCGCTACGGGATCGCCGTTGGCGCGCGCTCTGACCTCGCGCCAAAGACTCTCCAAACTGCACCAGATGCCATCCATCGTTGAATGCGCCTGATTTGCTGCGTCCATCTCCCCGTAGGCGACACAAAAGTAGTGCTTGCGATGTTGCTGAATGGTAACGACCGTTCCGGCTGCATAGCGGACGGTCTTTCCTGGCTTCTGGATGTGCCCCACAGGTGTGTGCTGCGTTAGCCCCTGCGCAAGGTCGCCGTCCAGTGCTGCCAGGTCGTTCGAATACACGCGCTCAAGAAGTTGGCCTTGAATGCTCCGGGGATGGATGACGTGGGGAATCTGGGTGTCGAACGTCGTTGTCATACCGATGACCAGGTTGCTTTGCTGGGAGAACAGATCTCCCTCGACAATGCGAATTTCCGTACTAGGCTTCGAGTAATTCTGTGATACTGGTCGCGGGTATGAGCGGATCGCTGCGTAGGTTATTGCAACCAGCAGCATCGGAAGAAGGGAAGGAAAGTTTAGTTTTGAGATGGCGTTAGGTTCGAGAACGTCGTATAAGCCGAACAATATTGCGATCAGGCCGATGCATGAGAATGCGTGCGTGGCGAACGCTTGCCAAAAGCGGGGACGCTTAATATCCCGCAGGACGCCAAATCTGCTCATAATCCTAGCTTCGTGTAAACTTCTGACTTGTAGTGGTGGGGGCCCGTCTTGTTGCTGCCAGCGAAGGCTGGTGCGTAGTTGTCCAGTGCGAGCTTTATAATCGCAGGCTGGAACGAGACCGACAGGGTGTAGTAGTCGGCGTCGAGTAGAGGGCGAGGGATGAAGTCACGGTCGATGCACCGATCGCCATCCAGGTTCGCAACAACCACCGGAAGCTTGAGTCGAAGGATTGCGCCGACCTCATATGCCAGGAATGAAGTGCCGTCGCTGCCCTTTTTCTTGCCGATCTTAGACCCGAGAAGAACTACCTGCTTGGCATTCTTTATTCTCTCCCCGAGTCTGGATTTTATGGACTCGGGCTGACTTGAGTCTCGGGCCTGGTATAGATCGTGGGCGTCGTAGAAGTTAAAATCGATGTGCTGGTTGTCGCGCCATGCCTCCATCAGCCAATAGCACTTGATGTCCTCGCTGGCAAACGCGACATATGTCTTGTTTCGGTAACTCATCATCCCCCCACGGGCCGGTGCCTGCAGTTCCGGTGGTGTGGTGCATAGGGACCGGAGTGTACCGAAGTTGGGCGCGAAAGCGTTCCCGCTGGCTCCTTGGCTTAAATGCAGGCCAGTTGTACCATTGACCGTTTTGAGACGAATAGTGTTGACCCGTCTGATCGGCCTGGTGAGAGAGAGCTCAGCCCCGGCCGTAGCCCTCGAGTTAGCGGCGGAAACCGCCACGATTGACGGCGCCAACGAAGACAAGCCAGGCCGCCGGGTCAAAGGTCAGAACAGGGCCAGCCATCTCTGGGTAACACCACCCCGGTCCGTGATGTCGAATCTGCGCAACTATCCCGCTCGGGTACGCGCCATCCTGGGCAACGCCAACCCAGGCGTGGCATCACGGCTGGCCACAATCACCCCGCTCTGGGCGGGACGCGGCCCGCGGCGGCGATCGGGAAGCGGCGAGCAGAACAACAGCCAGCCACGCATCACCACACAGCAACGCCGATCAACATGAGATCGTCTGCACCGTCATCCAACGGCGCTCCGGCTATCGGCTGTAAGCCCGCCCCGACCACACCATCCGCATCGCGTCGGAGCCAGAGCCGCCCTACTGCGGCGTCGCCCTCACGGCGGGCGAGGACGACACGACCTTCGTAAAGGTCGAGTTGTCCGGAGGTGACCGGCTCGAAGACCTCGCCGGGCGCCTCCGTCACCAGGAATCGGCGAGTCGCGGTAAGGGCCAGGCCACCACAGCCCTGCGCCAGTTCCGGCAGGTACTGACGCACGTACGCGCCGCCTCCGGCGATGTCTCCCCTACGGCTCTCGACCTACGTTTCAACATCGGCATACTGCTGGTCTCCGAAGACAAGGCCGCCGAGGCCGCGGAAGAGCTGCAACCGCTGCACGACGACCTTTGCGTCGTCTACGGCCCAGATCATGAGCTGACCCGGGAAGTCGCCGACCTACTTGCCCGGCTCCGACTCGCCGCCGACGGATAGTTCGGCCATGACCGCCGCACAGTTCAGTTCGATCGGACTGGAAACGTCTAGTCGTTGCGTTGGCAGTCCCGACCAGTCGAGGCTGGTGTGCATTTCTTTGGCGAAAGATCGCAAATACTTCAGGTAACCGGGCGTCGCGGTTTGAGACAACGTGAGGCGCGGTAGGGCGACCTTGAGCGCGTTCTTGCCTTCCCCGAGTTCGATCGCCATGCACGGTTGGACGTCGTTGAGTGCTCGGACCGAGAGGGCCAGACGTTTCCAGAGGGGTTCGAGTGCCCCGTGCCGTTCGCTGGCGTGGGCACGGGCAGATGCGTAGACCGTTTTCGGCCCCCGATCAACCAGGTACACGCGGTCTCGTCCAACGCTCAGGCCGCGGAGGTCGTCGAGACGATCGATCATTGCCCCGATGAGCGCCTCGGCAACGTCCATACCTGTGGTGCTGACGACCCAAGAGGCGAACTGTTCTGGGGCGGCGATCGTGGGGAGGTAACGCCACAGTGGGCTGGAGACGGCTGCTTCGGCGCCACTGCCGTTCAGGGCGGCGGCAAGGTGTCTGATGAGAGTGGTCTTCCCGCTGCCATCGATCCCGTCGACGAAAATGATCATAGAGATGCCGACTCTTCGAGCATGCTCCTCGCGGCCACGAGCGCACCTGGCACCCGAACGGCGAGCCGCTCGGCCTGCTCTATGTCGTCTGCACCTGCGCGGCGGTAGGCGTCGTAGTCTTGGAGGAGCAATCTGAGCTCGCTGTCCGGCCATTCGCGCAGGGCTTCGGCCACGTCGGGAAGCCGCAGGCTTACCTCTGGCGCTCTGCGTGTGACGAACAGCCGGCCGGCGCTCGACAGGACCGACAAAACCCGGCGGGCGGCGTCCTCGCGTTCCGATTCTGTGTGGTGGTTCGCGGCGAGACGGCCGACCGCGAACTTGTGCAGTACGGCAAGGTCACCAGCGAGATCGATCAGTTCCGGAGCGTCGGTGAGGGTAGGGGCGGCACCCGCAATCACGGCGGTGTCGAGCCCTACGCGGCGTAGCACCACCCGCATCTTCATGTCGTACAGCGGGCCGAGGCGACGGGCGTCGCCTCTGTGGCTGTCGGCGAGGTGCAGTGACGCTCGAGGACCGTGGCGTTGGGCCGCTTCGCTGACGGTCTCGTGGAGCGCCGTGGCAGCGGCCGACGTGGGGGGCAGGTTCCAGGCGATGAAGTCGACGTCGCTCCAGCCCTCGATGAAGTCTCCTCGTGCGGCGGATCCACACAGCCCGACCCCGGCAAGCGAATGTCCGGCGATGACGGCCTCGGCCTCTGCCGCCACCTGGTTGACCAGGTGACTGAGTGTCCGGCTGAACGGCAAAGGATGAGCGGCGCGCCAGGTGATGACGGCAAGGGCGCGATCCAGCACCTGCTGGAACTGGGGATGGCTGGCGGCCTGCCGTGCGGCGGGAGCGTCGAGCCAGTGGGCCTGGATGAAGCCTTCGTCTCGGGCCGGCGTCGTGGCGGTGGTGGCTGTCGTGAAGAGGAACCAGTCGACGGTCTTCGCCGCTGGTGTGCCGTCGTTGTCGGTGAAGGTGTAGGCCTCCTGCCCGAGGTACGCGCTGTAGTGCGTGTCGGTGAGGCCGGCTTCCTCGGCCACTTCCCTCTTGGCTGCGTGAAGTGGCGCCTCGCCCGGCTCTAGTCGGCCCTTGGGGGCGACGGTCTGTCGTTCACCGGTCTTGCGGATCTGATCGAGGAGCAGGATGTGAGGGGAGCTGAGGTCGTCGGTCACGACGACGGCACCGGCGGAGGCGTATCGACGAGTCATGGCTGGATGCCTCCCGAGGATGTCTGGATGGTCTGGAACGCGTCGTGCAGACGAGCCCTGAAGGTGATGATGTCGGCAGTGTTGTCGACCCAATGATCGGCAATGGCGCGCCAGGCCGGGATTTGTTCGTGGACGCGTTTCCGCTCGTCTTTGCGTCGGATGATGCGTCGAGCCTCATCGGCGGTCAGCCCCCGGGCCTCTGCCAGGCGCCTGACGCGGACGGGTTCTGGTGCGGTGATGAAGGTGATCGCGCATGGCGCCGACCACTTTCGCTTCACAGTTGCAGCCAACGCGGCATCGATGAAGCTCTCGACTGCCAAGGGCGTCTCGCCGCCGTCGGGCAGTTCGAGGAGTTTCGAGACGAACTCGTCGTACCCGAAGTCTTCCCGGGTTTCCACCCCCTCGTGGTAGGCCTGTCGTCCTGAGCCGAGTCGTACGAGGATCGTCCTGATCTTGACGCGGCGGGCGCCGAGGGCGGCCAGATACTCGCCCGCGCTCGACTTTCCGGCCTCGCTGGTGCCAGCGAGGAGAAGCATCGGAGGTGCGACTGGCTGCCGCATCACGATGCTCCTCCTATCCGACGGATCACCGAACTGACGCTGGTGGGCAGATCATCTGGCTTGCCGATCCCGACGCGGAGGACCGGTACAGCGGCCAGTGCGTCGAGTGCGTTCTCCCCGGAGTTGGATGCGGGAAGGCTGCTGCTGATGGTGACATCGTCGGCCGAGGAGAAGATCGACACGTGGTCCAGAGTCGGGTCGCGTAGCTTCGCCTCGTGGTCGTTCACCGCGGCGCGCAGCAGATCCCGGGCTGCGGGAGCAGGTGGTTCGCGCAGTTCGCCCGGCGCAAGGCCGTGATCCGGAATGACGATGAGGCTCAGCGGCAGCGGGCGGTGTCCGCCCGTGGCGGGGGCGGGAAGATCCACCGCGTAGAGGAGCTGTTCGGTGGCGTGGGGTGCCAGCAGCGGGGCCATGTCGGCGCGTACGTGCCAGGGCAGGGTGGGCATGGGCACGACGCAGGGCTGGCCGCCGGGGAAGACGGTGAAGGCGAACTCGTCGACCAGCAGGCTGCCTTCGCGAGCGGCGACGCCCAGCGCGAGGGATGTCTTGCCCTGCCCGCGTCCGCCGTCCAGCACCGCTATGGCGGACCGTCCGCCGTCTGCGGTCACTGCGCTCCCGTGCAGGAGCGCCAGTTCGCCGTCCCTCATGACGGCCACGGATCGTGCCGCGGCCTGGAGTACCCCGATCTCCAGCGTGGCGGGATCGCCGAGCAGGTTCGCAGCCAGTTCCAGTAGGACCTCACCTCTGTCGACGTCGACGGTCAGCCGGGTCTGGTTCCCACCACGTACCTGCATGACCTGCCCGGTCGGCATGGTCGGCAGGTCCGTGTCAGCGAGTCGGGCGACGAAGCGCCGCAGGCGGCGTGGTGCCGACTCAGCGATCCGGATCTCCAGCGCGCGGTTGCCGACTTTCAGCAGACTCATCACCGCTCCCCGGGCTTATGGAGGACGAGCCACATCGAGTACCGACGGTGTCTGCCGCGCACCGGGGGCGCGGGAGTCGACAGGACGCCCTCCTCCGATGTCACGGTCGCGTACTGCCGGATGCCGCACGTCACCGCGAGGAGATACAACTCGTGGGCGGTGGTGAGGTGTGCGTAGCCGGGCGCCGCTCCGCTGGCCTTGTTGGCGAGGTAGATGATGTCGCGCGCGGGCAGGGGCCGTGAGCCAGTGCGACGCTGCCCCCGCCATCGCGCGGCGCGCGCGGCCAGGTCCAGCAGATTGGCGATACGGACAAGCCCGAACCGGCCGGCGTAGTGCCAGTTGAACGTCTCCACCAGGACGGTGCCTCCCGGGGCGCACACCCGCCACATCTCGTGCAGGGTCTCCACCCGCTCGGCCTCGGTGGCTAGCGCATTGAAGGAGAAGCGAAGGCACCACACCTGGTCGAAACTGTCTGCCGGTAGCGGCAGGGCGTTCATGCTGCCGTGCACGAAGGTGCCGTTCGGGCACGCGGCCCGCGCAGCGGCCAGGGCCGCCTCGTTGATGTCGACGCCAACAATGTTGCCGTCGAGCGCGGTTATCGCCCGGGTGACGCGACCGGCACCGCACCCCACATCGAGGATCCGCGCCCCCACGCCGAGCCGGTGGTAGAGCGCCTCCTCGCAGGGACGCAGCGGTGCGGTGTTGTAGAACGACGTCTCACCCGCGTAGTGGACCTGGTTCAGGGCGCGGATCATGGCTGCGTAGTCGATCTCGGTGATGCCGCCGTGGGTAGTCGTCATCGCAGTCCCAGTCCTCCGTCGACGTGCAGCGTGCTGCCGGTGATGTACGACGCCTTCGGTGACAGCAGGAACATGATCGCGTCCGCCACCTCTTCCGGTTCACCACAGCGCCTGAGTAGGCAGTGGTAACCGGCGGCCTTGTCGGGGGTCATCTGGGTGGCGAATGCGCCCGGCACGACCGTGTTGCCGCGGATGCCTCGGTCGGCCAACTGCCGGCCGGTCACACGGGTGAGCGCCTCCACGCCGCCTTTGGCGACCGCGTACCCGAGTCGCTCCGGGTGCCCGTAGTGGGCGTTGACCGAACTGACGTTGACGATGGCGGCAGGAGCGGCGGCGTATACGACGAACTCACGGATCACCAGGAAAGCGGAGCTCAGATTGACCTCGAGCATCCGCTCCCACTCCGCGACGTCCGCGTCGATGATCGAGGTGCGCTCCACCGCTCCCGCGCAGTTCACCAGCCCACCCACTGATCCCGGCTTGACGTGATCGGCGAAGAACGACCGCAGCTGCTGCTCGTCCGTGACGTCGACGTCGTGCCAGGAAGGGCTTTGGTGTCCGCGCGGCACGTCTGCGGGCACATGAATATCTAACCCGCACACAGGGAGGCCCCTGCTTATCGTCGCCCGCACGGTGGCGAGCCCGATTCCCCGCCCGGCACCCGTCACGATCAGGGCGGATGGAACTGTCTCATGCTCCACTGGCACCTCCCAGGGTCGTGAAGAACCAGGGCGGATCTGGCGAGTGGTCGCGCCCCGTTCTCTTCACACTCGCCCTCGGAGTCGCTGTCGTGAATGCCGAGCATGCGGACGAAGTGGTTGTCCGCATACGGCGCGCCTTTGGCCGGCGGCAATGCGGCGCTGTTCCCAGCGTTCCTGGTTGCGCCGCGCTGAACACTGAGTGACCCTATGTGCGCGATGTCCACGCTGCTCAATGCCATAAGGCTGCGAGCAGCCCGAAAGGCGGTGCCATGGGCCAGACCCCGCGGGCGCTCCAGCCATCCCTGTCCGAGCGCCACTTCTTCGGCGCCGAACTGCGGCGGCTGCGCGAACGCGCCAATCTCTCGCAGGCGCGGCTGGGCACCATGATCCGTTTCAGTGCCGATCTGGTGCGTCGTGTGGAGACGGCCGACCGGTTCCCCTCACGAGAGTTCGTCGAGGCCTGCGACGAGGCGCTGGCGACGGGAGGCGCCTTGATGCGCCTTCTGCCGCTGCTCGACAAGAACCGGACCAGCGACGGCAAGCCGACCACCACCTCACCGGCCGGCGGCGGCCTCAGCAGCGTGCTGTCCAATCGCCCGGCAGAAACGTCGGGGCTGGCCGAGATGGTCGCTCGGGTTCCGTTCCAACCCGGTGTCCTTGATCGCGCCGCCCTTGACTGGCTGAACGCTGCGGCGGGACCCCGGCCGCCCGTTGCCGGACGACCCGGCTCGCCTGACCAGGTTGACGAAGAGGATCTTCACTCGGCGGAGACGGCTCTGGCGATGTTCCGGCAGTTGGACCACACCCATGGCGCCGGACGAGTCCACGCCCAGGTGCAGCGGTACGTCGAAGGCGAACTGAACCGGCTGCTGGCGAATACTCCCACCTCCGAGGCTGCCGGCCGCCATCTCTACAGGCTGGCGGCGGGATTTTTCGAGCTCTGCGGGTACCAGGCGGTCGACACCGGCGCTCATGGCCTCGCCCAGCGCCGATATCTTCGCGCTCTGCGTCTGACGGAAGCCGCCGACGACCGCCTGTACGGCAGTTATTTGCTCGCCGTGAACATCGGCCACCTCGCGCTGCACTGCGGGCACCCCGAGCCGGCACGGCGGATGGCGCTGACAGCGGTGAGAGGGAGCGAGACCCAGGCGACGCCCGCTGTGGCAGCCGCGCTGCACGCGGTGGTGGCGCGTACGCACGCCCGCCTTGGACGCGAAGGCGAATGCCTGACCCATCTCGACATCTCGGAGAGGCAACTGGCCCGCAGCAAGCCCGAGGACGAGCCGCCGTGGATTCGGTACTTCGACGCGGCGTACCTCGCCGACGAGGTCGCCCACTGCTTCCACGACTTGGGCCGACCGCAGCAGACCCAGCGGCACTTGGGCGACGCCCTCACCGCGCTGAGCCCCACCCATGTCCGGCGACTCGCCATCGATACCGCGCTCCTGGCTTCGTCGCTGGCCGCCGCCGGCCGCATCGATGAAGCCTGCGCTACCGCAGGCGAGGCAGTGGACTACGCCGCACGAACGACCTCACACCGCTGCCTGCAGCGCCTCGTCGAGGTACAGGCCGACCTCGATCCCTACCGGTGCGAACGGGAGGTCCGCGAGTTCGGCGAGTATGTGCGTCACCGACTACCGCTGGCGGCTGTGTAACTCCCGTTGATCGTTGGCCGCGTTCGCCACCACCGAGCGGTAGTGAGCCAGCTCGGCCTCCAGCGCTGCGCCCGCTCGGCGGGATGTCGCCACATAGTGGCCGACATCAGGGAGGAGCAACACCTCCGGCGCCATGCCGAGGGACGTCAACTCGTCGGCGAGTTCGCGTACATCGCCTACCACCGCCACCTCGTCGGCAGTGCCATGAATGAGTAGCACCGGCCTCTGGACTGCGGCGGCACGGACCCGGCCGGCACCACCTCGCAGCCGCATCGCATGGGCCTGCTGGAACCGGGGCACCGTCTCTGCCCACTGGTCAGGATCGACGATCGCCGACACGGCGGTGGCGGCGGCGAACGGGCCGTCCTGTGCCACCGCGTGCAATGCGGTGTATCCGCCGGCGCTGGCACCACGGATGAACACCTGCCCGGGCACCGCCCGCCCGGTCGACAGCAGGTGCACCGCCACCGCCGCGCAGTCATCGACGTCGTCCAGACCCCACCGGCCGTACAGCGATTCCCGGAACGCCCGGCCGTACCCGGTGCTACCCAGGTAGTCGACATCAACGACGGCGAACCCGCGACTGGTGAAGAACTGCACCTGCCAGTCCAGGCGCAGCAGGCAGGAGGCGGTAGGCCCAGGATGCGCCCGAACGATCACCGGTGCCCGCCAGTCCGCAGCCGAGCCCGTCGGCGGGTACACCAGGGCAAGCACCTCCCGACCGCTCGCCACTCGAACGCGCAGCTCCGTCGGCGTCGATACTCGCGCCCCGTCGAGTCCGGAGTGCTCCGGCCTGGCAAGCACCTCGACCTGGGGATCGGCGTCAGCCAGGTCCATGAGCGCGACCTGCGGGGCTGCGGTCGGTGACGATCCGATCAACGCCACCGTCGTCCCTTGAACCGCCAGGTACGGCTTGATCGACGTGTACGGAAGGTTGACCGGGCGGACAGTGCCGTCGGGCTCGATGACGACAAGGCGGTGTCGCGGCCCCTCCTGCACCGCCACGACGATCCGACCGCCGTCGAGGAAGCCGTACGACGCGTAACCCAGCTCCCACGGCTCCGCGGCGCACTCACCCGCGATCAGTGCCACCGCCTCCACCTGGTGGCCGTCCCACCGGTAGAGGTTCCACCAGCCACTGCGATCCGACACGAAGTACAACGCCCCGTCGGGTCCCCACCGCGGCTCCACCGCAGACTCATCCGGACCACCGGCCAGTCTCACTGCGCCCTCGACCGAACCACGCGGCGAGTAGGAGGCCACCCACGCCTCACACGCATCCCACGGCATGTCGCGCTCGCTCCACGCGGACCAGGACAACCAGCCCGGACCCGGCCGAGGCGCACCGAGGAACCCCCGGGACGAGGCGAGAGTCCGCACCTGCGGAGCACCGGTGAGCGACACCGCGACGAGTTCGTCACCCTGCTCCGACTCCCGCACAGCCAACAACTCGCCGTCGCCGATCGTCAGGTCACCGAAGGATCCATGGCTGACCAATTCGAGTTCCCGGCCGTGACGACGGCTCCGGTAGAGGCCATCTTTGCCGACGCACCACGACGTCCTCTCGACGACAGCGAACGATCCGCCCCCGTACAGGTGAACGCCGCTGCTGATGCCGAAGCCCTCCGGACTGACATCACGCATGCCCTCGCCGGGCCGCCACCGTGTCACCGTCGCACCCCCGCCGACGTCGGGGCGAGTCTCCAGCCAGTACAGGCCGTCATCACCGGTACGCAGCTGGTCATAGCTCACCGAGGCGCGGACGGCGTCGCCCACCGACACTTCAGCGATCCTGTCCGCCAGCCTCATGGGTCCTCCTCTAACAACTTCCACGCGGGCCGGACGACGGCGGGCTCGTCAACCGGTCGCCGGGGCACCGGCAAGGCCAGCGGCAGGTCTCGGTCCTCCGGGCCGCGCGACTGCTCAGACGTGGCTGACTCTACGCCCGAACGCCTTATCCCTGCCGCTGGATGGCCGTCGCAAACTGCCGCCGGCCCGTTCGCTCTCGTGGGGCAACGTCGATGCGGACAGAGCTGTTGTCCGCATCTTCGGTATCCACCAAGCCATTCGAATAGAGCCACCATTCGGAGCGGTAAGGCTATTCACGGGCGGTGCGGCGATGAATGGGGCATCTCCCGATAACGACCTCAATGGAAGGGCGCGTATAACTACAGGAAAATTGGCGCGCTACGGCCATCGCCAGGAGTTTGCCCGGAGGGTGCATTTTCGGGACCGGGTCGCGTACGGGCTCGTGTTCATGGTGCCGATCGCGCCGATGGCGTCTTCGGCAGCGTGTACGTCGGTTCCGGCGGGATGGTGGCCTTGGCGTACGAGATGGGCGTGGCCGCGCTCGTGCCTGGGTTGCTGTACCTGGTGGCGTCGGTGGCGATGCACGCCACCGTGTCAGCGGTACCGGCTTGACTGTGGCTGCTCGGGCTCGTCGCGGTCACACGGTCGTCAACTCGGTCGGCATCTGCACGACCACGATGGTGACCCGGGTGATGCTCGTCGGCGAGCTGATCGTCCTGGCAGTTGCCGGCTGGGCCCTCGCCTCGGGCAGGGGCCGGTTCAGCTGGGAGGCGTTCTACAACGCCGAGACGTTCACCTGGTCCCTTGTCGCGGGGCGGTGTCCATCGCGGTGCTGTCCTTCCTGGGCTCCGACGGGATAAGCATGTCGGCCGAGGAGACCAAGGGCGGCGGCCTCGATCGAGGCGACGATGGCAGACGGTGCCCGGGCCGTTGATCTGGGAACGCGGTGCCTAGACCACCACCATCATTTCCTGATCATGCCGTGGGCCTCGGCAGGAGGCCGTAATGGTCGGCGAAGGAGCGGACAAGGTCTTCGAGTACGGCCTTGCCCTTGGCTGCGGTGGCGTGGGACGGCAGACCGATGACGCCGCTGGTGGTGTAGCCACCCATGCCCCGCGTGAGCAGGTGACGTCGGTCTTCCGCTACGTGGTCGGCATGCTGGAAGCCATCACGCACGACCTCCGGCGCAACGTGCAGGAGCAGCGAAACTTCGAGCTCTCCAGCGTGCATGTCCTGGTGGGCTGTGCTGTGCAGGCCGGCGGCCAGTCGAGCGTCGTCCCAGTCGGCCCGAGCAGGGAACAGAGTCATCCGTGGTCCGGCGACGTTGGCTTCCTGAACGACGTTGGCAAGCGCGTAGTTTCCGCCGTGTCCGTTGATCACGGCGAGCTGATCGATGCCCGATTTATGCAGGGAGCCGGCGATGTCAACGACCACGGCGGCGAGGGTGGTGGCGCTGATACTGACCGTTCCACGCCACGCCGCGTGCTCGTGGGAGCAGGAGATCGTCACGGGCGGTAACAGGAAGAGGCGGTAGCGTTCGGCGACTGCCTTCGCGATCGCGCATGCCACGATGGTGTCCGTCAGCAGCGGCAGGTGGGCGCCGTGCTGTTCGAAACTTCCGACTGGGAGGACCGCGACGGACGCCGCTCGCTCGGACTCGTCGGTGCTCGTTGCCGTGGTGATCAGGTCCACGGGCTAATGGTTGCACGCTTCGAGAGTCGCCTGCCGGTAGGCGAGCACGAAGGCCGCCGCCTCGGGAACGGCTGGCTGCTGTCGAAGGGCCACCGCCGTGGGGTTCAACCAGCGCAGAGCCCGCGCGGAGGAGGTACCAGCGGCCAAGGCCAGGGCGTTGGTAGCCTCGGTCGCCGCGCGTTCGACGTTGCCACTGTTGACGTAGGCGGTGGACAGGGCCGATCGCCACAGGGCCTCGTCGACGCGCCACTGAGCTGGCCAGTGGCGCAGGAGCTGCTCGTAGAGATCGACTGCGGCCGCCGGTTGGCCGAGGAGTAGACGGCACTGCGCTTCATGGGCAGTCACGTACACCGGGTCGCAGTGGACGCCAACATCGATCGGCAGTTCCGAGTCCCAGTCGGCGCTGCCGGCGACCCTGTGCGCCTTGTCGATGCTGGCTGCACAGGCGCTCTGGTCACCTCCCATCGCGTAAGCCTGGGCCTGGCGGACCAGCAGTAGAGCGCGGATGCGGCCTGGTAACCGAACCTCGTCCAGCGCCCGCTGCGCCAGGGCGGCGGCCTTACGCGGGTCGAAGCGCTCAAGGGCGCGTTGGCTCTGCCTCATCAGGACGTAGCTTGCCAGCGCCGGCGCGTTGGCTTCGACAGCGTGCTGCTGGGCGCGTCGCAGCCATGCGTCCGCCTCGGCGGCGTCACTCTGCTCGTCGATCCAGCTGAGGAACTCGGCCCACATGGCCTGGGCGATGAGTACGTCTCGACGGTCGGTTGAGCTGCTCCGCCGCCCGATGGCGGCTGCGGCGCTGATCTGCGCATGGGCGGTGGACGCCATCCCCGCATATCCGGTGCGGTTTCCGGCAATGGCGAGACCGGCGAGCTGCTCGTGCCACGAGCGGAGCAGGTCAGTCTCCTCGGGAGGATCCATGACGGCCCCGAGCTGGCCGTCCGCACCGTCGGCCAAGCGGTAGCCGACGCCGGTCAGTCGACGCTCACGTTCGAGGTCTGACAGGAAGCGGACCAGCTCACCACCCGTCTGCAGTGCGGCCTCACACGACTCGACGAGGCGCGCGGACGGCCACCGTTCGGCCTTCTCCACCTTGCCGATGAGGTCCCCGCTAACGTGCACCAGCCTGCCTAGAGCCCGCTGGGACAGCCCGCGGCACTCGCGCCACTGTCGCAGCGCGGCGCCGAACCCATGCAGCACTGATCGATGCGGGGTCAGCCGTCGTGGAACCTGAGCCACCGATACTCCTGGATGCCGTTGCCCGTCGCCGCCGCAGTCAGACGAGCCTGACCGTACGTGCTCAAACGCTACGCGGGCAGTTGCATGCGGACAACACCGCATGTCCGCATCGCCGCTATCGACTCATCTGACCCTGTGCGCAATTCTCGTTGCTGAGATACCCGTCCGCACGCCGGGCGAATTATGAACGGCGGTTCGCCCGACGAACAGGTGTCTTTCGCTGACGGGCCAGCCGCGAAGTCGTGAGATTACAAACATTTGAGGAGTCAAATGAGTCTCCAGAATGACCTGTCGCGATATGGATATCGGCAGGAGTTGAGCCGTCAACTACGGTTCCGGGACTTGGTGGCCTACGGGCTGGTGTACATGGTGCCGATCGCGCCGATGGCGATCTTCGGCAGCGTGTACGCCGGCTCGGGCGGGATGGTGGCCCTGGCCTATGCGATCGGTGTGGTGGCGCTGGTGTTCACCGCGTTCTCGTATGCGCAGATGGTGCGGGCGTTTCCCATGTCCGGGAGCGTCTACAACTATGCCGGCCGAGGGATCAGCCCACCGGTGGGCTTCCTCGCCGGTTGGGTGATCCTCCTCGACTATGTCCTGGTTCCGGGGTTGTTGTATCTGGTGGCGTCGGTGGCGATGCACGCGACGGTGCCGTCGGTGCCGGTGTGGCTGTGGCTGGTTGGCTTCGTCGGTGTCAACACGGTCGTCAACTCGGTGGGGATCCGGATGACCGCGGTCGTCACGCGGGTCATGCTCATCGGTGAGCTGATCGTCCTGGCGGTCTTCCTGGCCGTCGCCGGCTGGGCCCTGGCCACGGGTCGGGGCCGGTTCAGTTGGGAGGCGTTCTACAACGCTGACACCTTCACCTGGTCGGTTGTCGCCGGGGCGGTGTCGATCGCGGTGCTGTCTTTCCTTGGTTTCGATGGCATCAGCATGCTGGCCGAGGAGACCCGGGGCGGCGCCCGTCAGATCGGCCGGGCCATGGCCGCGGTGCTGGTGTTGGCGGGGGTGTTGTTCATCGCGCAGACGTGGCTGGCCGCGATGCTTCTCCCCGACCCGGGGTCACTGCTCAGCGACGGGGATCCGAACGGCACGGCCTTCTATGACGCCGCCGCCGTCGCGGGCGGGGGTTGGTTGGCGACGCTGTGCGCGGTGGCGACGGCGATCGCGTGGGGGTTGCCGAACTCGATGGTCGCCCAGGTCGCGACCAGTCGGCTGCTGTATGCGATGGCGCGGGACCGGCAGCTGCCGGCGTTTCTGGCGAAGGTGTCGATCCGCCGAAACGTGCCGATCAACGCGACCCTGCTCACCGGGTTCGTGTCCCTCTTCCTGGGCCTGTACATGGCCACGCGTGCGGATGGGATCACCCTGCTGTCGTCGTTGATCAATTTCGGGGCGATGGTCGCGTTCCTGGTCCTGCACGTCTCCGTCGTGGTGCATCACCTCATCAGAGGTCGCAGCACCAACCTGTGGGCGCACCTGGTCATGCCGGCGGTCGGCTTCGCGATCCTCACCTGGGTGGTGATCAACGCCAACATCGCCGCGCAGCGCCTCGGCCTGGCGTGGCTCGCCCTCGGCATCCTCGTCCTGGCCGGCCTGTACCTGTCCGGGCGGCGGCCGACGCTGTCCGGGTTGGCGCCTGCGCAGCAGCCGCGACGGCTGCACGCGGAGCGGGTGTGATCGGCATGGACGGCATCGTGTACTCCCCCGGCCCCGACGAGCTGGCCTACACGTTCGGCGGCCGGATACCGGTGGCGCATGTGCGCTCGGGTGACGTGCTGCAGGTCTTCACCGAAGACTGCTTCGGCGGCCTCGTGCGCGGTCCCGGCGATCTGCCGTCGCAGGTGTGCCGCATGCCCTACCTCAACCCCGTCTCCGGGCCGTTCTTCATCGACGATGCCGAACCGGGTGACACGCTCGCTGTCCACATCGCCTCGATCGTGCCCGCCCGCACGTGGGGTGTGTCGTCCACGTTCCCGCACTTCGGCGCGCTCACCTCGACCAGCCACACCGCCACGCTCCAGCCACCGCTGCAGGAGCGGGTGTGGGTGTACGGGATCGACAACAGGGCCGGAACAGTGCGCTTCCGGGCGACGGGCAGCGACCACACAGTGGATCTGCCGCTGGACCCGATGATCGGCACGATCGGCGTCGCGCCGGGCGGGTTCCAGGCGCTCTCCACCATCGTCCCCGGCACTCACGGCGGGAACCTCGACTCCCCCGAGCTGCGTGCCGGCGCCACCGTCTACCTCGGGGTGAACGTGCACGGGGCGATGCTCGCCCTCGGCGACGGCCACGCCCGCCAAGGCGAGGGTGAAGCCTGCGGCGTAGGCGTGGAGATCGCCACCACCACCACGCTGATCGTCGAACTGCTCAAGGGCATGTCCACTCCGTGGCCCAGGGTGGAAACCGACACGTCGATCATGTCGGTCGGCTGCGCCCGACCCCTGGAGGATGCCTATCGCATCGCTCACCACGACCTCGTCGGCTGGACCGGCGCACTCACCGGCCTGGACACCCTCGACGCCTACCAGCTGGTGTCGCAGGCAGGGCGGGCGCCGATCGGCAACGTGTGCGACCCGAACTACACCGTCCTCGCCGCCGTCGACAAAACCCTCCTACCCGCCCCACGCGCCGCGTACGACGGGGTGCACCGCCGGCTGCGACAGCTCGCAGCCGGACTGCGGTAGGAGCGAGCTGATGACCACGTCGATCCCCCAACTGCCGTTACGCGACGAGCTGTTCCTCCTCGGCCACGACGACGACACCGGCCACCCGCATGTGCACCGCCAGGCCCTCGCCCTCGGCATGGCCGGCGCAGTCCTGATCGACCTGTTCCTGGCCGGACGGGTCACCCTCGACCCGAACGAGACGACCCGCCCGGCCCCCGTCCCGCAGCTTCGACTGCGCATCGACCGGCCCGTGGGCGACCTCATCGCTGACACCGCGCTCGCCTCGATCCGCTACGCCCACCCCACCACCGCAGGGGTAAAGCCTTGGCTGCGGGGCTTCGCCGATGACCTCTACGAGCGCACCCGCGCCGGCCTGATCGCCGCCGGGATCCTGCACCACCACACCCGACGCCGTCTCGCTGGGCTCATCCGCGCCGACACCTATCTGCCCACCGACACCAAGTGGACGGTGGTCCCCCGCGCCCGGCTGCGCTACCTCGCCGCCGGACGGGAACCACCGAACAACCACACGGCCGCCCTCGCCGGCCTGGTCGCGGTCCTCGGCCTCACCCCACACCTCTACCTCGACGAGGACACCACCGCACTCACCGCACGCCTGACGACAGTCGCCGACCAGCACTACCGGCAGGTCCGTGACATCACCGCCGCGGTCGACGCCGCCGTGGGTGACCTCACGACCGCTGCCTACCGCTGAACTCACCGGAAGGCATGCATCCCCCGGCCACGGCGGCAACGCCCAATCCGAGGAATCCGCCCGCACCTACCGTCACCCCCCGACCCGCACGCCGGAGGCTCCCAGCCATGCAGGACATTCCCCGTATCCGCGCCGCCCGCTGGGCAGACAAGGGCCCCGTCGCCGCCCTGATCGCCGACGCCCTACACCCCAGCACTCTCGCCGAGTGGCTCGTCCCCGACCCGCAGCAGCGGCGCCGCATCCTCGCCGACGTCCTCGAAATTTGGGTGGAGCACGCCATGTTCTACGGCGACATCCACATCACCGACGACCTCAGCGCCGCCACCGTCGGCTTCCACCGCTACCGCCCTATCCCACCACCGGCCAACTACCCGGATCGGCTCACCGACGCCGCCGGCCCACACGCGCACCGCTTCGACGCCCTCAATCAGATCCTCACCGATCAGCGACCGACCGAGCCGCACTACGACCTTGCGTTCCTCGCCGTCGCAGCGCGTGCTCAGCGCACCAGGCGTGGCAGCGCGATCCTCAACTACCACCGCAGCCGCCTCGACCGCATTGACCTGCCCTCCTGGACCGCGACGACCAGCGAGTCTCAGCGCCTGTACGCCCGCTACGGATACATCTCCCGACCGGCGACCACGTTGCCCGACGGCCCGCTGATCTGCCCAATGCGCCGCAACCCCAACCACCCCGCTGACGCACGCCCGGTCACCAAGGCCCACCCAGCGCTGTCCTACGCACGCGACCACAACGTCTAACCCTCGGCCGGAGGGCGGTCAACCCGATCGCGCCAGCAGTAATCCGAGCAGGACCGCCATCGCTGCTCCCAATTTGCTCCCAATTTGCTCCCAATGTATGCCACACATACAGAGAAGCCCGTTACCGGCTACTCCGGTAACGGGCTTCTGACCTGCACATACGAACGGTGGGCGATGCTGGTATCGAACCAGCGAGCGCTTCGGTGTGAAACGGGACGCTGCACCCCCTCTGAACTTATAAAACATGGAACCGCAGGTTGGCGCCAGTTCCGTTCAAGCAGTTCAACGCCGTTGAGCGCAGTTGCGGGCTGTTCAGCACACCCGCCTGCTCCCAATCCGCTCCCCATCCTCGAGTTCAATTTGGCGGTGCTACAACCCTCTGGCGCGATGGGGCCGGCGCTGCCGCGCCTCATCCGATCCGCGGTCGGGCTGCACCGGCGACGACGGGATTTCGCAACGTCCCGATTCCGTTGATCCGGCACTCCGCCACGTCGCCGGGGTGGATCTGCACGGCGCCGGGTGTCCCGGTGGAGATGACGTCGCCGGGGAAGAGCGGCATCACCCTGCTGTGGAAGCTGACGAGGTGCCGGGGGCTGAACATCATGTTGGCGACGGTGTTCGCCCGGTGGACCACGCCGTTGCGGACGGTGGCCACCGCGACTGAGGCGATGTCTCCGAACGCGGCCAGCACGTCGCGCATCGGCGTGATGTGAGGACCGAAGGAGAAGAAGGCCGGGAAGTTCTTCGCCCGGGTCAGAAAGCGCGGGTTGCGGGCCAGGATGTCCTCGGCCGTCTGGTCCAGCACTGGCACGACACCCCAGACGTGGTCGAGCGCCTCCTCGATGCTCACGTCCCGGCAGTAGCGGCCGATGACGAGTCCGAGTTCGGCCTCCGCCGTCACCCGCTCGCTCTGCCACGGCAGCGGGATCGCCTCACCGGGCCCGACGATGGTGTGGTCGCCCTTGATGAACGACGCCGGCTCCTCGGTGGGGCTGGACTCGGCGAGGTCCGCCGCGTGTTCGACGTAGTTGAGCCCGATGCCCCACACCTTGCGGGGGCGGCGGTACGGCGCGGTGAACTGGACGTCGTCGACGGGTCGGAAGCGATGGCCGGCGGTGACCACCAGTCGCTCCTGCGGCTCTCCGGCGGTGAAGCGGGAGAGCACTTCCAGAGCGGTCGGGAAGTGGCCGTTGACGACCTCGTCGACGGCCACCACTCCCCGCTCCGCGTCGATCAGTACGGCCGTTTCCCGGTCGCCGATGACAGCGGTGGCGAGTTGCATGACGTCCTTTCGGTGATGAACTAGTAGGAGCCGACGAGCTCGCCGTCGCAGCGGATCTGCTCACCGGTCACGTACGCGGCGGGCACGCCGCAGAGGAAGGTGACCACCGAGGCGAACTCCTCGGGGCGCCCGTACCGGCCCATGGGGATGGCCGCCTGCGAGCGCGCCCGTACGTCGTTGACGTCGGTGCCCTCCCGGTCCGCCTGGGCGCGGTCCAGGGCCGCTACCCGGTCGGTGTCGATGCGGCCCGGCAGCACCATGTTGACCGTCACCCCGTCGGCCGCCACCTCGCGCGACAACGTCTTGAGGTCGGCCGCCAGCGAGGCCCGCCCGAGGTTGGACAGGCCAGCACCTGCAGCGCCCGCACCATCAAGTAACAGGTGGCGAAGACGAGGTCTCCCGGCAGCCCTTGCGGCGCATCGGAGAAGGCGTCCGGGATCGTCACGGCCAGCACGAAGACGACCATCATGATCGCGAACCCGACCAGGGGCATGACGCCCTGATCGACGCGGACGAGGTTGCCCAGCGCGGCGAAGGTGGTCCAAGCGAACCAGAGCAGGGCCAGCACCAGGAGGCTCTTCACCAATGCGGTCAGGGTGAGGTATTTGGCGTTCGTCGCCGTCACGTTGAGAAAGGCGAAGACGAAACCGGGTCGTGGAAGAGTTCCAGCGGGGTCACCTTGCTCCCCGGCGCGGCCGGCTCCAGCCGCCGGTTCCTGGGCGCTGACCGTCGCTGCTCATACTCGCGAGTCTTGCAGCCGGGCCGGAGCCGAGATGCGGTTATCACACGATCCGCGGCCAGAGGCAGGCCTTCGACTCACTCACACCGCTCGCTTCCGCGTAGGCAGAGTCAGACGTCAGGACCCAGGATGCAGCGCCGCCAGCTGGATCTCCAGCGCGAGCCGTGTTCGCGGCGACTCTAAATCGATGTGGACGACCTCGGTCAGGCGGCGCATCCGGTACCGGAGCGTGTTGGGGTGCACGTGCAGCTGCCGGGCAGCCTTCTTCGGGTCACCCTGCTGCTCGAGCCACGCGGCGACCGTGGCGACGTAGTCAGTCCCGTGCTTCCGATCATGGGCGACGAGGTCGGGCAGCGGTCCGCCGAGCAGCAAGTCAACCGTCGGCACCGCAGTGACCACGCGGTGTACGAGCAACTCGGCCCAGACGTCCTCGAATCGCAGCAGTGGACCTCGCTGTCGAGCCGAGCCGTGCAGCGCGAGCAGCTCCGCCGCCTCGGCGCGTGATCGCGGCAGGTCCGTCAGATCCATGGCGACACTGCCGGACGCGGCGCGCAGCCCCGGGTCGTGCACGGCGACGTCGCGAATCAGCCTCTCCAGCCATAGCCAGGAGCCGGGCGTCTCGCCCTCGTCACGCACGACGGCGAACAGGACGTCTCCGACGTCCGCGATGAGCGGCTGGCGCCAACCGTGACGGCGGGTGATCGACTCCCACAAGGCCAGGTTGTGCACCATCTCCCCCGTCCCGCTGTGCGCCCCGAGCGCGACAACCCGCCACGGACCCTTGGGGAGGCCCAGTTCCTGGCCCATCCCGACGGGGGCCCGCAGGGCCGCCCGCAGGCGATCGGCCGACACCCGGCGTGCGACATCAGCCTGCACGCGGAGGCGGAGCAGGTGGAGCGCCAGCGCGGACGCCGGGCCCTGGAGATCGCGCAGGCGCTCGTCCGGCACCGGACCCTCGACGACGGCCCAGATCGAGCCGAGCAGCTCACCTCCGGCACGGATCGGGATCACGAGCCGGGACAACGTCCCGTCCGGACCCTGCGGCACGAAGATCGGCTCGCTGCCCTTCGCAAGCTTGCGGAAGACGCCGCGGGAACGGAAGTGCGCAACCACGTCGCCGGGGACACGTCGTCCGACAATCGTCGAGACGCGCGCCGGGTCGGTGCGGTCTTGACGCGACGAGTAGGCGAGTACCCGGTACTGGGCATCCTCGATCGTCACCGGTGCGTCGACGATGGCGGCAGCCGCGTCGGCAAGGGCGAAGAGTTCGTCGTACACCCCGGCTTCTCCGGTCTCGGGCGAGCCGGGCGCGGCAGCCCTGTCGATCACCCCGCGGAGCAGCCACACAAGCTGGGCCCACGAGCCGTGCCTCTGCAGCTTGACCAGGGTCAGGTTGCGTTCGGCGGCGGATGACGTCACGGCGGGGTGCGAGGCCAGCGGAGGCTTGAGGACAAGGCCGGCCGCCGCAGCCTCCGAGCAGCGTTCGACGACGGCCAGCGCCTGGTCCGGTGTAGCGATCCCCGCACCGAGGACGAGGTCGCCAGCCTGGCCGGTTATTGCTTCGTCGAGTTCAGCGAGGGTCACATCGCGGACCTCCGCCTCGGTGGCGGGGACGACGACCTTGAGCAACGCGGCGCCGAGGGCGTCCGCCACGCCAGCCACGGTGATCACGACTTGATTGTGCCTCGCATTGTTCGTTTCGGCCAATCGTTCGGACGAACGTTGGGCTGTCGGAACAATGACGTCCCGGTGTGGCCGGGACAGGATTGCCGCGATCCCAGTTGCCCTTGAAGGAGAGAACGATGCCTGCCATGCACTCGGTGCCCGCCCCTCAGCACGTCGCCGTCATCGGTGCTGGGATGGTCGGGCTGGCCACCGCCTGGTTCTTGCAGGAGCGGGGGGTGCAGGTCACCGTGCTCGACCGCACGGGTGTGGCCGCAGGCGCGTCCTGGGGCAACGCGGGCTGGCTCACCCCCGGCATCACCACTCCCCTGCCGGAGCCGGCGGTGCTCCGCTACGGGCTGCGCGCCGTCCTGAGCCCGTCCTCGCCGGTTTACGTGCCGCCGCGCGCCGACGCTCGGCTTCTGCGGTTCTTGGCGGGCTTCGCACGGCACAGCACGCCCTCGAAGTGGCGGACCGCGATGCAGGCCTACATTCCGATGAACCGGCGCGCGTTCGAGGCGTTCGACGCATTGGAGGCTGGCGGGGTCGCGTCGATGACGAACGAGGCGAAGTCGTTCATAGCGGCGTACCGGACCGAGGCCGAACGGTCGGTCCTTCTGGATGAGCTGGGGCACATCCACTCCGCGGGCCAGGAGATCGAGTTCGACGTCCTGACCGGGGCCGAGGCGCGTGAGGTGGAACCCTCGCTGTCGGACGACATCGGCGCCGCCATCCGCCTGCATGGTCAGCGGTTCATCAACCCGGGGCACTACATGCACGCGCTCGCTGATTCCGTTCGCGCACGCGGGGGATCGCTCGTCACCGGGGCGGACGTCGTGAACGTTCGCGACGAGGGGGCAGGGGTCCGAGTGGTGACCTCCGCCGGCGCGGATGAGCGCTATGACGCGCTGGTGCTGGCAACCGGCACGTGGCTCGGTGAGCTGGCCCGGCGCTTCGGCGTCCGGACCGTCGTGCAGGCCGGCCGCGGGTACAGCTTCAGCGTCGCGATCGAGCACGTCCCGGCCGGTCCGGTGTATTTCCCAGCGCAGCGCGTCGCGTGCACGCCCCTGGGAGACCGGCTGCGCGTCGCCGGGATGATGGAGTTCCGCAGCGCCGAGGCGCCGCTGGACCGTCGCCGTATCTTGGCTATCGCCGAGGCCGCACGGCCGCTGCTGCGCGGCGCCGACCTGGACGCCCGCACCGACGAGTGGGTCGGGGCGCGACCCTGCACCCCTGACGGACTGCCGCTGATCGGTCGGACAGGGTCACCGCGTGTCTTCGCTGCCGGCGGCCACGGCATGTGGGGCATCACCCTCGGCCCGCTCACCGGCAGGCTGCTCGCCGAGCAGATCACCAGCGGCCACCAGCCGGCGGAGATCCGACCCTTCGACCCGCTGCGCTGATGCGTCACCTCGTCGTGTCCGCGATCGCTCGCGGTCGCCGCGGCACCGTCACGCCGCCTGTCGCCCCGCCGACCCGGCGGCAGCCCGGCCAGCGCCGCCGCCATCACAACGGCCGACATTTACATGACCGGCACCAGCGGGCGGAGCGCATCAGGCGCTCCGCCCGTTCTGTCACCTCAGAGCAGGAAGGAAGCTCAACCGTGTACGTCGTGAGCAGGCAGGACGAGCTGGGTGTGCTGCGGATCGTCCTGGAGGAGCAGTACGAGCGGCACAGCACCCAGCTGGCGCTGCTGGCCCGCCAGGCGCGCAAGATGCCCAATGACGGGGCCGACCTTGAGGCGGCTTCCTCAATCGCCGCCGCGACGCGACAGGCTCTGGGCGACATCGCCCGGGCATTGCACTACCTGGAACAGGGCCGCTACGGGACCTGCGAGGGGTGTCACCGCGACATCCCGATCGAACAGCTGGCGCACCGGCCGTCGGCCCAGTTCTGCACCACTTGCCAACCCGAACATCGCCAGCAACGCCGCCCATAGCATGCGCGCCGCACCCACCACCACCCGGACCGGCACGCGCACCGCTTGAGGACAAGGCCCATGCCCGCTCGAGTGATCGGCGGATGGCGGTTTGCCGAGCAGCGCCGTCGGTCGTTCCGCCGGTATGCCGGCGCCGTTGCCGCACAACCACGAGCCCGCCATCGCATACGTCGCATCGCCCGCGTCGGCCCTCGCCCTAACCGGGACCGGCGAACCATGCCGGCGCGGCCGCGCCCGCAGGAAAGCGCACCCGCGGCGTGGTGCCTTCGGCGCCGTCAGCGGCGTTGCTGGCACGGGACGCAGTACCAGGCCCAGGGCAGGACTTCCAGGCGGGCCAGCGGTATATCGCCACCGCAGCTCTCGCAGCTGCCGTAGCTGCCTTCGGACATCCGCCGCAGCGCCTGGGCGGTGTCCGCGACGCCCCCCGGGCGGCCTCCATCAGCCGGCGCAGACTGTCCGGGTCGTAGCCCCCACGGTCGAGCTGTCGGCTGTGCATCGTCAGCTCGGTGAGCTGGTCGGTGTGCTCCTGGAACTTGCGCTCCAGGAAATCGCGCAGTGCTTCGGCACGGTCGTTCACGGTGTGCGTCATGGTCTCGTGGCTCCTTCCGGAGGGGCTTCGGGATGTCTGCGTCGGGCCGGGGCGCGGTCTCAGCTCCCGGCCGGGTGTCGGCTCGCCGCCACGGCTGCCAGGCTGGTGCCGGTCAGTGCGGCGGTACGTGGCGCCGCGACGCGGTGCACGGGAACTCCCAGGGCGGCGACCAGATGGGCGGTCAGGTCGGGTCGGGTGGCACCGTCCCCGACGACGACCACGCCGCGGGCCAGGGCCGCGGTGACCAACGGCCGCACCGCCGGTCGTCGCCGCAACTTCCGCACCAGTCGCGTGACGGTGCCGGCGAGCATGGCCGCGGTGACCCATGGTTCAGATCACGCGTGCCGAGCTCGGCGCGCCGGGCGGCGACGACCCGGCCGTCCTCGAGCACGGCCACCTCGCTGAGCTGGGCGCCGATGTCGGCGAGCAGCAGCGTGCCGGCACCGATGGCACCCGCGCGTACTGTCGACGAAGAGCAGCCGCGCGGGCGCGAGCACGGCGGTGAGCACGCCACGGATCGCATCCTGGTCTGCCGTGGTGGCCAGTACCGGACGGCAGGCGACGACCAGCGCTCCCGCCGGCACCTCCGTGCGGTGATCGCGCAGCAGCCGCGTCAACTCGGCGACGCAGGCGGGGCCGTCCACAATCCGACCGCGCCGCACCACCGGCGTCCGCGACCCGCCACCGACGGGAGCGCTCAACATGCCCGCGCGCCGAGCCAGATCCGCAGCTGGGCGCTGCCGAGGTCCACGGCTATCGGCTTAGGGTCGGCGTCGCCGTCGGGCGGGTGGCGCGGGAACCGCCGGCGACAGCCTCGGCGCTGCCCGATGCGTGACCGGAAATGACGTGGACGGGCATACCGACCTCTTTCACAGGTGGACACGACGATGCCGCCGCCGTCCGTCGGGGCGGCGCGGGAGATCGACGCGCCGGAGCCGGCCGGCTGGGCGCTGGTGGGACCGTCAGGTCGCGGAGCCGCGCGATGACCTCGCGACCGGGCCGGCGGACGCCGACTGCGGGGTCGGCGCACAGGCTGCCGGCAGGGATGGCGAAGCCACCGGCGTGCGGGTCGTCATCACCGCCTCCTCGCTGGTCGGGCGTCGGACCTCCAGCGTGGGCCGAAAACCACGCCCTGACAGTGCACGCGGCCGGCCAACAACCGCCGGCCAGGTTGCCGACCGTCGGACATCTCGACTGCTCTTTGTCCGGTGATCGTGACCCCCGGTAACGACCCCGGGCTGCCGCGCCGGCTGCCTCGCGCCCGTCGCCGGGCGGCGTCGACCGCGATCCGGCACGGGCGTCCGCCGTACGGCTATGGTGGGCCGATGCGGAACCGGCAGCACCCGGGTGACATCGACCAGCATCTCGCGCTGTCGATACTCGTCGCGCTGCCGGTGCTCGTCGCGGCTGTCCGTGCCGGTCGCGCGCTGGGGATGTGCATCGTGGTCCGGCTGGCCCGCGCCATCCCGGGCTGTGTTCCCGCCTGGTCCGCCGACCGGGCGCCGCCGGGCACGCCGTCCCTCGCCTGACGGCCGTCGCCCGACCACCCACCGCTGCCCGGACCGACGACAGGCTCCCCGTCCGCCCGTGGCGGACCGGCGCGTCGAACGGACCAGCCGTTTCCGGATGGAGCACGCATGGACATCGAACGCACGACCCTGCCCGGCATCGGGGTACGGCACACCTTCACCACCGCACAGGGCCGCCGGATCGGCATCGTCGAGTACCGCGCGGGCGACCGCCGGGACGTCATCCATGACGACCCGGACGATCCGGACTGGATGGTGAGCCTCCGACTCACCCGTGTCGAGGCGATCGCACTCGCTAACCTGTTGGGCTTCCCCGACCTGGTGACCACGGCCACGATGGCCGAACCGGGTTGAGGGCCTACGACATCGGCCCGGGCCGCGGCTGGCGCGGCCAGTCCACGCTCTCGCGCCGAGGACGGCGGCGTGCAGGGTGAACCGGTCACGCGGGTCAGCGGGGTCGTAGCCGCTCAGCGTCCTGATCCGGCCCAGCCGGTAGGTGACCGTACAGATCGACGCGTGCAGCCGGCGGGCCGCCTCGGTGGCGACCCCGCCGCTGGCGAAGTACGCGTCCAGGGTGTCCAGAAGCGGCTCGGCCCCGCCGCGGGTACGGCGCAGCGGGCTGGGGACCGCCTGCACGAGGTCGACCATGGCCGGCTGGTCACGCAGCAGGACACGGTAGATGAGCAGGTCGTGGGCGTCGATGACGGCGGTGTCGGCGTGCAGCCGCTGTGCCATGGTCAGCGCCTCGCGGGCCTCCTCGTAGGAGCGGGCGATGCCGTACAGGCCGGGGTGCGGGCAGCCGACCGCCACCTGCCACGGCCGGCCACGCGGCAGCCGGTCCAGCTCCGCGTGCATCAGCCGGCCGACGTCGCCCACCGACGCGCCCTCGCCGGAGCCCCGGTCGGGCGTCACCGTGTCCGTTGGGGCGATCACCACGAGGAGCCCCTCCTTCGTGGCCACCAGCACGTCGCGGTCGCCCAGCCGGTCGAAGATGACCGCCTCCAGGACACTGATCGCGGCGCCGGTGTCCGGCAGGCGCCGGCTCGGCGACGCCAGCGCCACCTGGTGCACCCGCGCCAGGTCCAGTCCGAACGGCTCCGCGCGTTCCACCAGCCCCCCCCAGGTCCGAGTCGCCCCGCAACAGGTCGTCGACGAGTTCCCGGCGCAGCGCTTCCTCCCGGCGGATCAGTTCCCGGCGCGCCACGGCGTATCCCTCGGCGAGGGTGGCCACCGCGGCGTCGACGACGTGCAGCACGGCCTCCGCCGCCGCGCGTACCACCTCGCTGTCGGTGGACCGCACCAGCTGCGGCAGCTGCTGCCAGAGGCGGCGGGCCGCGGACAGGTAGAGCCGGACCGCCCTCCCCGCGGACACGCCCTGCTCGGCGGCGCGCCGGCCGAGCACACCCACCGCGTCGAGTTCGCCGCGCCGCGGGCGGCGCCCGGTCGCCGCCGCGTCGGCGAGCAGCCGCAGGTAGTCGCCGAGCAGCTCCACCGGCACACCACCGGCGTCGGCGCTGGCGGCGCGGGCGACCGCGGCGAGCCAGGCGTCGTCGGAGTGGGTGCCGGCGGGGCCCGCCCGACGGACGCCCCCGGTCATCGCGGACTCCTTTGGCAGGTGGACGGCGAACGAGGCCGGCCTCGTCGTTGGACATGACTTCGTCATCGACGGAGGCGTCACCGCGTAGCGCGGGCCGGGCCGAGGGTGTTGCCTCCTCCGGCGAGGTGCGAGGGGGCACCATCGGCACCGGGCCGGTGTCGGCCAAAGCCCGGGTGCCAGCGAAGGCGTTCGCGTCCGAGGGTGCATGCCCGGCCATGTCGACGCCGCACAATCGCGTCGACATGGCCGGCACGGCGACTTCAACGCCCGCGGCGTGCGTTCAGGACACCGCCTCGATGATGCGCAGGTCGCGTTCGGCTCCGTCGTCGAGCACCCGCAGCGCCTGCTGATAGGCGGGGCTGTCGTAGGCGGCGACAGCGGCGTCGACACTGTCGAACTCGATCAGCGTCGTGCGCTCCACGATTCCGGACTCGAACGCTCGAGCCGGAAGTCCGCGCGCCAGGAACCTGCCACCCGCGGCGCGCATCGCCGGCCCGGCCAGCTCGACGTAGGCGGCTAGCTTCTCCTCGTCTTTGATCGACCGAAAGGTGTTGATCCAGTATGCCTTCGCCATCTTCTCTGTCTCCTGCTCGAGTACGGGGCAAGTAGAACTTCGGCCTTCCTGGGACGTAACACGGGGAAGTCCCAGATCTTCCACAACCGCCAACGCCGCCACAGCTCGCTCGACATGCTCACCCCGATGGAGTATGAAAAGCTCCACCGTTCATCACGTCCGTAGCCTGAGTCCACCAACATGACTCCACGGAACCCGGGGCACATCAGGCCGGGTGCGAACCTGCTGAATCGACGCGTGGTTTGTGACCTGCCGCGGAGTGGTCTCCGGAGCGTCGCTAGTCCACGCAGACGCGCACCAGCAAGCCGCGCCTGACAGCGCCCACCAAAACTCCCCGTGGACGGCCAGTTGCGGTGTGGCTGTGAGTGATCGCTCTTCGCTCGGTAGCTTCGGCGCGGCGCGTGACGAGCAAGCCGGAACGGCGCTGACCGCTGGTGGGTCAGTGGCGTCCCGCGCGGGTCAGGGCGTCCTGGGCCTGGGTGGCCATGGCGGTGACCAGGTCCTCCGCCGAGGGCAGGTCGGTGATGAGGTCGACGGCCTCGCCCGCCCAGACCGGCAGCGGGGGCACCGCGCCGCGTGCCACGTCGTCCTGGTACGCCTGACGGGCTTGGGGATCGGCGGCGAGCTCGGCCTCCCGGCCGCGCCAGCGGTCGAGGTAGGGATGGCCGAGGGTGCGGGCGGGGTACTTCGATGGCCATCGGGATCCGCGCGCGATGTCCAGCACGGTGCTGCGCTCGGTGTCCTGCCCCCGCCCCTCGAGGATCGCCTTGGTGATCGAGGGATCGACCAGGGCCTCAGTGCTGGCCTGGAAGCGGGTGCCGATGAGCGCTCCGGCCGCGCCCAGCACGAGAGCCGCCGCCACACCACGTCCATCGGCGATCCCGCCCGCTGCCAGCACCGGCACCGGAGCTACGAGATCCACCACCGCGGGCACGAACGGCAAAGTGGACCGCCCGCGCACGGCTCCGTGCCCACCGCTCTCGGTTCCCTGAGCCACGATCACGTCGGCGCCCAGGTCCACGGCCTGCTTGGCCTCCTCCAGATCTGTGACCTGGAGGATCAACAGAGCCCCTGCCCGGCGTACATGCTCCGCGTATGGGCTCGGATCGCCGAAGGACAGCATCACGGCGCTGGGGCCGTAGCTCAGCGCCAGCTCCACCTCGTCGAGATCGATCCCCCAGGTCAGGAATCCGACACCCCACGGCCCTTCAGTACCCGCGACGATCGGCACCTCACGTGCCAGCCACTCCGGGTCCCCGTACGCGCCGCCCAGAATCCCGAACCCACCACCGCGGGAGACAGCTGCGGCCAGCGCGCCACCGGCCGACCCACCCATCGGCGCCAGCGCGATCGGGTACCGCACGCCGAGCATCTCCGTGAACGCCGTCGACAGCGCCATGCCCAAATCATGCCGCCTCGTCCGACGGGCAGAACCACAAGGCAGCAACCCACCTCCGCGGACCGCACCCGCCACGCCTAGCGATCAGCTCGTCACAGGCTCGGGACTGCCCCCGGTTCGGTTGACTCCTGACCTGTGAGGATGCGTTCCTCGCTGGACGGATGTCTGTCGTGCCGAAGGCGTTCCCGCCGGAGTTCCGTCGTGACGTGGTCGCGGTGGCCCGCAAGGGTGAGGCACCGATCGCGCAGATCGCGAAGGACTTCGGGATTTCCGAGTCGTGTCTGCACCGCTGGCTCAAGCTTGCCGACATCGACGACGGGGTCCGTCCCGGCACGACCAGCAGCGAGTCCGCTGAGCTGCGGGAGTTGCGTAAACGCAACAGGCTGCTGGAACAGGAAACGAGATCCTGCGCCGGGCGGCGGCATTCTTCGAGATCCTGCGCCGGGCGGCGGCATTCTTCGCCAAGGAGATCGCCCCAAAATGATGTACCCGCTGGTCGGTGTCCAGCAGACAATCTCGCCTCCGGTGCGTCTGGGACCTATGGCACAGTCCTGAGTGTGCAGCTGGACGAGTTGCCGGACTGGGTACCGGCTTGGTGTCGTGACCATCTGGGCGGCGAACCCGCCGGCGTGCTGTTCCAGTCGCATCAGGTCTCGATGGTGTTCGGTCTGCGGTTGGCCGGTGGCAGGGACGTCGTGGTCAAGGCGCGCGCCGACGACGGCCGGGCCGCTTCGTGTGTCGCGGCGCAGGCCCGGTTGGCCGAGCGCGGGTTTGCATGTGCCCGGCCGCTCACGCCGGTGGTCGGTGTCGGTGCGCTGGCCGTGCACGCCGAGGAATTCCGGCCCGGCGGCGAAGTGCTGCGGGGGGACTCGCTGGACATAGCCAGGCGCTGCGCTGAGGTGTTCGCCCGGCTGATGGCCGAGCTTTCCGGCGTGACCGTCGCGCCGCCGCTGCCGACTCCGCCCTGGGTCCGCTGGGACCACACCGATTCTGGGGTGTGGCCGACGATCGACTTTCTTGACAGCCGGGACCAGGGTGCGGTGTCCGAGCACATTGTCCAGACGGCTGAGCGGGCCCGGGGGCGCCTGCTGGCCGCCGGCTTGCCGTGCGTGCTCGGCCACGCCGACTTCGAGGCGCAGAACCTGCGGTGGCGGGGTAGGCGGGTGTGGGCGGTGCACGACTGGGACAGCCTGGCGTGGCAGCCGGAGGCGGCGCTGGTGGGAGCGGCGAGCGGGTCTTTCGCCAGTGCCGGGCCTCCCATGCTGGCGCCGATCGATAGTTCCGAGGCGTTCCTGTTGGCCTATCAAGACATTCGAGGGCGCCTGTTCTCGGCCGTGGAACTGGAGATCGCGTGGGCGGCCAGCCTGTGGATGGCTGCGTACAACGCCCGCGAAATGGCACTGTGCGGGGGCACCCCGGCAGGTGGCGATGCACTGCGGGCACAGGCGGCCGAACGCCTCCACCGGGCCAATGCGTGACATCAGCACACAACCTCAGCGAGTGCCTGCCCCCGCCGTAACGCCGGGGCACATCCGCCCTTCGAGATCATCACCGCCGCCAATACCCTCCTCGACGACCTCGGCCAAGCCCACGACACAATCAAATCGTCCAAACCAGTTGCGCACCAATCTGAGTCAACTCGGGATTCAGGATCATCAAGATCCGGAGAAGTCGACGCGCCGGATATCCCGCCAGCGTGGCCGGAGCAGCTCGCTCCCGACGGCCGGCTCGTCGTACCGCTGCGTCTGCGCAACCTCACCCGCGCAGTCGTCTTCGAACGCAACGGCCACCACCTGACCGGTCGCGGGTACGGCGTCTGCGGGTTCGTGCCGATGCAGGGCGCAGGCCAGTGGCGAGAGCGCCTGCAGCTGCTGGCGGGCGAGCAGGTGGGGCTTCGGTTCGACCGAGCCGTCCACATCGACGTGGAACCGCTGAGGCAGGCGTTGACCCAGCGCGGGGTCGAGGTCTGGACAGGCGTGACCGTCGGCGAACAGGAGCCCTTCGACGATCTCGACCTCTACCTGATGACCGCCCTGCCGTCGTTCTGCATGCTGGCCGCCCAGAAATCGGCAGTCGACAGCGGACTGGTCAACGCGCCGTGGATGGTCGCCACCCCCGCCGTGGTCGACGGCGCAAGCTTCGCATACCGAATGCGGCCCCGACCCACCGACGACACCCGCACCCGAGGCAGGCCGACCGGGGGGCGGCGGTGTCAGCCGGTGCCCGCTGCCGGGGGCGAAGGGTCCGTCCAGGGCAGCCCATTGCAGGAGCAGGATCGTTTTGCCGTCGGCGATGCGTCCGTCGCGGACCATGGTGAGCGCCTCTGTGACGGGCAGTTCGAGCACTTCGATGTCCTCGCCGTCCTCGTCAAGACCGCCGCCGGTTCCGGTGCGGTCGGCCGGGGTGTAGGGGGCGGCGTAGAAGTGCAGGCGCTCGGTGACCGAACCTGGGCTCATATAGGCGTCGAGGACGTGGGCGATCGGGCCGAGCGTGACGCCGAGCTCCTCGGCGGCCTCGCGCCGGATGGCGGCGAGCGGGTCGTCGCCGTCGAGCAGTCCAGCGGCGGCCTCGACGAGCATGCCGTCCCGGTGGTCGTTGACGTAGGCCGGGTAGCGGAACTGACGGGTGAGCAGCACACGGCCGCGCTCGGCGTCGTACGGCAGGACGACCGCGCCGTTGCCGCGGTCGTACGTCTCGCGCTGCTGGGTTTCCCAGCGTCCGTCGCGGCGGCGGTAGTCGAAGGTGGTGCGGCGCAGGACGTGCCAGCCCTGGGAGGTGAGCTCCACGTCGCGGACCACGATGTCGGCGTTGCGGTCCAGGTCGCGTCCGGCCCGGTCGAGGCCGGTGCGGCCGCGGTGGTCGGGGATGTCGATGCCGGGGCGGGCCATCACGCGGCCCTGCCTTCCTGCGGAGTGCGGCGCGGGATCTCGGCCGCGTCGTGGTAGACGGGCAGGCCGCGGCGGCGGGCCGTGGCGACGTCCTGGTCGGCTCCGGTGGAGTCACCGGGGAGCCGGAGCACGGCGTCGCAGTGGGTGAGCAGGCGCGCGGCGGTCGGGTAGAGCACCTGGTCGGCGAGGGGATCCGTGGGGCCCGCGCCGGCCGAGCGCAGGACGGGCAGGGCCACCCACTCCCCGATCACGGGCACGTGGCCGGCGGCGAAGACCGGCCACGCTGCCGCTTCGAGGCGGCCGAGGTTGGCGGCCATGGCCCGCAGGTCGCCGTCGGTGCCGGAGCGGTAGGGCCCGGCGATGAGGATGAGCATCGGCTTGTCGGTCATGACGCGCTACGATACATGCAGAAACGTGCAAGAACATGAAGGAGTGTGGATGCTGGCCGCTCAACGGCGTGCTCACCTGCTGGACCTGCTCGCCCGACAGGGCAAGATCGTCGCCAAGGACGTCGCCGCAGACCTGGGCATCTCCGAGGACAGCGTGCGCCGCGACCTGCGCGACCTTGCCGCCGAGGGACTGTGCCAGCGTGTCTACGGCGGGGCATTGCCCGTCTCCCCGGCCGTGGCGGACTACGCCGCCCGGAAGACGGTCACCCCCGACGGCAAGCAGAAGGTCGCCGCGGCGGCCGCCGCGCTGGTGCGGCCGGGCAGCGCCCTGATCCTGGACGGCGGCACCACCGCCCTCGCTGTAGCTCATGCCCTTCCGCCGGACCTGGACTTCACCGTGATCACCCACAGCCCGACCGTCGCGGCCGCGCTGCTGGAGCATCCGCAGGCCGAGGTTTTCCTGCTCGGCGGCCGCATCTTCAAGCACTCCGCGGTTGCCTGCGGCGCGGCCGCGGTCGAGGCCGCTCAGAACATCTCCGCCGACCTTTGCCTGCTGGGCGTCACCGGCGTCCACCCGGACGCGGGGCTTACCACCGGCGACGCTGAAGAGGCCGCGATGAAGCGCACCCTGGCCGCGCGGGCCGCAGACACCTACATCCTCGCCTCGTCCGAGAAGATCGGCACAGCATCACGGTTCCGCGTCCTGCCCTGGGAAGACATCAGCGGACTGATCACCGACGCCGACCCCCACCACGCAGTCGTCGAGTGGCTCACGGCGCGCGGCGTGGAAGTCCTGGCAGCCGGCTGAAAACCATCGGGCCGAACAGCATGGGATCGCAGGAGATTCAAGGCACCAGCCCGCCACCGTGGTTCAGCCATCCACAGGATTTGACAACTGCTCACCTGCGCAAGCGCCTGCACCAGCTGCAGCTGACCGCCACGCCAGCCCCGGCAACGAGCCCTGGTTCCCGGCCGGGGCTGGCCATCCCCCGAGGTGAAGCTGATGGACGAGCACCTAGACGCCGCCGTGCGCCAGGCTCATGAGCGCACCATATCGGCTGATGCTGGCCCGAAGCACCGCTAGCCGTGTCAGCTGTTGAAGCGGAACTGAGAGCGGCTGCCCCACCACCAGCGGGAACGGCCCGCGACGCCTGCTCACACGGCGTCTGCGGCTGTCATGGTTCCTCGCTGGTTGACGACGTTTCACGGCTTCCTGTGCCCCGGATGACTCTCCGACCCCATTCCGCCGTCGCCCGGCTCGGCGCTCGTCGTTGAGCTGCCGGCGCATGAGGTTGATGAATTCACATCCGCGACACCACCTACGCCGAAGACGCCAGCCGCCTACGCACCGGCCACGCGCCCCGCGTCATGGCCACCCTGCGCAACACCGCGGTAAGCCTGCTCCGCCTGGCCGGCACCACCACCATCGTGAAAGCCCTACGCCACAACAGCCGAAATCCCTACCGACCACTACAACTGCTCGGAATAACGTGAAACGGGCATACAGCCACCTTGCCTGAGCCCTGGGGTCCTGGAGTATGCCCCCGGATGAATCAACCAGATCGCAGTTAGTCGACAACCGAACGACCGTGGGGACTCGGCGGCCTGATCGAACATAGGCGGCAATCACTAAGATCCATTCACATGGACCTACCAACAAAACCCCTGGTCAAGTCATGTTTATCGATCTGTTACCAAGGGCGGGCTTCGCAGACGCTGCGATACCTATACGGTCCACCTTAGAACACCTGTAGATACGGAGGAATTCATGAAGAAAGTAACGGCGAAGCGACTCGCAGCGGCGGGTGGAGCACTCACACTCGCGTTTTCCGGCATCCTTCCTGTCGCGACATCGGCATCTGCGGCGATCGAACCCATTCCGACCGCAACGGCGAACGAGATGGGCGCCGAACCGATGGACGTCGGAACCATGGCCTCATGCTCGAACTGGACGCCACATCTGAGGCGAGTCATCGTCGGCAGCGCTAAGGTGCACACCAGCTATTCGGGGTCATCCCCCGTGATAGCTACGTGGAAGTCCAAGACGCTTTTCCGTGTCGACAAGCGTTGCGTGAACGATGCCGGAAACCTCTGGTGGCACTCGGACTGCTGCACGGGCGTTAAAGGCTGGATCTGGAACGACTATACAGAGTTCGCACACTACAACTAACAGAGCCCACCTACCACCGCTGGTCGCCTTTTTGGGTCTTGCCCCAATGTGACGTACAGCGTTGGCCCCTCGAAGAAGATTTCCGGGAGTGGCACCACCACGAACCCGCCCTCCGGCGTCAGCCGCCCTCTCGGCGGTGCCAGGAGACACGACGAACACCACCAGCGGACCGACGTCCACCGCTGATGGTGTTCGTCTCCCGTCCCTGCCACCCCGTGAGGAGAAGACCGTGTCCACCCCGCTCGCCCATTCCGCCCCGGCCTCGCGGCCGGCCGTGACGCCCAAGCTCTGCGTCGCGCCGCCTTGCCGGAGCTCTCCGGCTGGCTGGAGCACACCGCCGCCGCCAGCGGCTGTGCCCGCCCAATCCGCCTCACCGGCACCATCACCGCCGTCGACCGGGACACAGGCCGGGCCCTGAGCGAGCAGCACGACGGACTGCTAGCGGGAGACGCTCGGGTAGAACAGACGGTTCAGCGAGACTTAAATCTCGTTATCCAGTCTGCGTTGAGTTGATCGGCCTGTCGACGGTGCCCGACCACCAGTTGCCGATCCGGCGGAACATTCAGACCGAGATAGTCGAGCACCTTTTGTGCAGTGCGGGGCGGATCCGCCGCCAACTCCTCATACGTCACCTCGCAAGGCACGATGCCGTGAGAGGCGAACCAAACTGTCCAGTCCGCCTCGGATCTCTCGATCGTGGCGACAAGCCGACCAATCAGCTCTTCGTCGTAATGAGGATCCTGACCTCCGGGCGCGACGGCTTCGCCCGGATGCCAGAAATGGGTTTGCAGTGACTTTGCCCACGACACCGCCTGGGCCACGACGTCGCGTCGACGCAGGTGAACGAATCTGAGTTGACCCAACTGGGCGCGCAATAGGTCTACATCCGTCACCGCTGGTATAGATACGGCGGCGGCAAGGCCACTTATCAGTTCCGGCAGCGTCTCCGCCATGATCCTCCCGCCAAAGACACCGTTCGAAGTCTTGCCGGCGGTTAGCGCCGCTCGAACGAACGCTTCGTCGATCCGTCCATCACGCGGTCGTGCTATACGCCAGTCGTCGGCGTACTCATTCAAACTCTTGCGATTGAAGTAGGAGGCCGGGTGGCCGGCAACCCCGGACGAGTCCAGCAGACCGCACAGCAAGGTACTTCCCGAGCGGGGCGTCGCGCAGATCAGGTACGAGTCAAAACCTGGGCGTGTCACAGTGGAAGACCGTAACCACGCGTTGACCTGGGACCAACCGAATTCCCGCACGTCGGCGGGCGAGTGAAGACGGCTCTCCGGCACCGCCTGACCGACTCGATGGGATGAGGAAATCGAACAGCTGGCAACGGTCGATTGGGCGTCAGTTACGTATGGCAGCGCCAGCTGGCCGGCGAGCTTCCCGGAGGTCAGCGTGGGCCACGGCCAACTGCTCACGGATCTCGGTGAGTTCGCGGGTGAGGCCGTCCTCACCGTTCGCACGTACGGCGACACGGCCGACAAGCCTAGAGGCCACGATTAGTGCGCAACCTCCCGACCGGAACCCCAGGTCAACGCCCTACGACCCGCCGAAAACCGACCCAGTGATAAGAGTCCGGTTCTAACCAGCTCAACTCGAAGGCCGGCTGCTGGCCCACATCCAGGTCCGCCGCTACCGCAAAGGGTTCGGGCGTGCAGACCTCGCCGGCGCCCGACCGCCCCGCCGTTCCTTCTTTCCTGACGCTGACGCTGGCGTTCGCCGCCGCCGCGGCCGTCGGCGTGCTCGGCGGGATGATCGGCCTCGGCGGCGCCGAGTTCCGCCTGCCCCTGCTGATCATGCTGTTCGGGTTCGCTGCTCTGCAGGCCGTGATCCTCAACAAGGCCCTCAGCCTGGTCGTGGTCCTCACCGCCCTACCCGCCCCGGCCGTGCTGGCGCTTGTCAGCGTGCCGCCGTCCGGCGGCGTTGCTGTCAGCGTTGCTGTCGACAGCCGTTCCGCCGCGACCCAGGCCGACCCCCACCGTGGGAGTCGTCGTGGTCCGGTCCCCACGCACGTAGGTCGTCGCGCAGGTGAGCCGAATGCGGATGTGCAACGATGATCGGCATGTCGACCCCACGAAAGGGCAATGCCGCGTAGGCGCCCCGCACAACTGCGTGCCGACTCCATCTACCGGCGACCGCTTGACGGATCAACCTCTGTGATCCCCGGGCTCTCGGTCCGGGGATTGAGAGCCATCGCCTACCTCGAACGCACCCGCCTCTGGAACCAGGCCGTCACTGATGCACTGCGGACCTGGTCATGGTTCGTGCGCCACCCATGGCATCGCTTGTGGGACCCCACCTCCGGCTGTGGGGTGATGGAGTGCTGTCCGAATCCGCCCGAGCTGCGCTGGATCCTGGACGTCGCCGTTGTGGTCCTGCCTCCGAAGGATGCCCGAACCCTCCGCAAGCAGATCGCAGCCCTCGATGAGCAGTGGTGACACGCCCCAAGGGAATCTCGTCGGCTCGGGCGCGTCCGATCCGTCGTTCATGACCCCCGTCGGGGGGGAAGCGGACACAGCTCGTCGACTCGTGCCGGGCGTTGTCGACCTGTGCGACCGAGCAGCTGACGCGAGATGTTCTCTGCTGCCTCCTACCCGCCTAGATCAAAGGGCCTGCTGCCTCGTCGCTGCCTCCAGCCCTCGGCTTGGTCGTCTCCGCCGTAGCCCGAAACTTGTACCGGATTCGGTCGCCGACGGCCTGGGCCTCGTACGCACGTTGCCAAGCGGGCACCAATCCAATGCAGTCGCTGCGTAGGGTGAACGTCGTGAATGGCGAGCCTCATCCTCGTTGGCGAGCGCGGTTCTTGAGGATTGCGGCCAAGCCTCGCCGTCATGCTCGTCGTATGCGCTGTCGGTGGCTACCTCGCGCGACCTGTCGTGGCTAAGGCGGTCTACACGCTTCTCTCACCGATCACGGGCGGGTGCATCGCCGTACCAAACGAGCCGACGAAGCTAGCTGATGAGGCGGTGTTTCAGCGGGTGCCGGCAGGCGCTTCGTCGATTGGCGGGCCGACCGTGCAGCAGCCGTGCGCCGACGGTCGCCGCGACAGTGAGAGCAAGATCTTCGGCGAGGTGACCGTCGAGTATCGCAGTGACCTGTCGGACGAGGAGATTCGAGGCCACTATGAGGCGGTTGCCCGCGAGTCGGGGTGGACGTTCGACGTCTCCAGCGTTGCCGGCTGGCACCGGGGTAAGGAACGTCCAGGCTGTGTCCCCGGTAGGCGGGGTCCAGGTCGACGAGTTCCTCGGCGATGAGCTGGATCGTGTGCTGCTCGGTGTGAGGGCCAATGCCCGGCTGGTATGCGCGTCCTGTGGAGCTGACGGCCTGGGGGCCGCGGGCGTCGGCCTCTCGCAGGGCGGTTGCGAAGTCCGTGACTAGCCGCGGCAGATCGATCACCACGGGATCGTGCCACTTCTCAGGCTGCTGTCCCAGAGACCTCCGCATTACGCGTCGGCTCCCCGCCCCTGCTCCATTGGGTGCTCGCCACGCACAGCTGGGCGTGCCGGTCCGCGATCGTCCGCCGGCGGTCGCTGGTTTGGCTGCTCGCTTGGCTGCTCGTCGCCCTGCGTCGGCCCAGGCGCTGTCATTGTCGTACGCGTCCGCTCCGAGCGCCCTGCCGGGCATTATCGGTGGCGGGCGACGCGCAGCGACTCGGCAGCTGTCAGGAGAGCGGCACCGAGGAGCACCGTGTCCTTCAACAGGAATTGCCCCAGCTGAGAAAGGCTGAACATTCCCTGCCCTTCCTGCCGAGTCCCGGGCGCCGTGGCCAGGAAACTGAGCGTGGTGAGGAACATCCCCACCGCCCCGAAGCTACCGATCGCCGACGCTTTGGGCGCAAACGGCTTCGTGGCGATCAGAGAGCCCACGGTGATCTCCGTGACACCGATGAGTCGGTTGAGCTTTTGTGCGCCCAGCTTCTCTCGGAACCGCGAGAACAGCGGACTCGAGGTGACCAGGGGCTCGTCGTTTTCGACCTCGTACTGCTTGAACTTGAGCGCACCGATCCACAAGATGTTCGTCGCCAGTGCGGAGCGCAGGACCGAGAAGCCTACGGAAGCGAGGTCATCGGCCGAGGCGTGTCGTGTGCCCATCGCTCGCTCCTAGTCGCTGTGTCGACGGCCGGCGTGCCGGGGACCATTACCCGCTGGGACCCGCCACACACACCGAGGGCGCGACCCCGCGCTCAAGACCATCCCAGGGTCGGTCTCGCTCTTCACGGCTCTTCCGAGTGAGCCTTGCCGCGCAAGCGGTTGACTACGTGGTGTGATCAGGTGATGCGGTTGTGGTCGACGTGGATCCCCGCTGGCGACTTCTCGCTTACAAGAGGAACATGTCGCTGGCGCGGCACCCCGGCTGCCTGGAAGTAGCCCAGACTGGACCATTTCACCCATGCCTGTGGCTACTTCCGTCTGAGCTCTGTGCGGGTCGTCCGGCGTCGTCTGTCCGCGTTCGCGACCTCGGGCGACTGTCCGCACGCTTCTGCCGACGGGCGTCCTCGTCCAGCCCGGTTGCTGTCGCCGTTGCTGTCGACGGCTGGCTATGGTCGTCATCGTGAAGACGCGGGTACGTATCCTCGCCGCCTCGATCGCCGCGCTGGCCGTGTCGGGGTGCGACGCCCCCACGATGCCGACTGCCCAAGGGACAGCTCAACCAAACGCGTCGCCGACTTGTCCCCCAGGGCTGGTTCCCGTCGATCTCACCGTACTCAGGCCGGACGGGACCAGGCTGAACGTGCTCAATGCGAGCGACGTCAAAGGACTTGAGCTCACGGTGTTCGTGGAGCTCGGGAAGCGGGGCTTCCAGATGCTCTCCACAACCGACCGGTACCGGGACGGGCGACGCTATCCCGAAGCGGCCGTGATCCGCTACGGGCCGCAGACAGTCGGGGCCGGCTGGCTCGTGTCGTCGTACATCCAAGGACAGGTGAAGACCGAGTTCGACATCCACCGCTCCAACGACCGGATTGATGTCATTCTGGGAAGCGCGTTCGAGAGCATCCGCACGCCAACGGAGGCCAACCAGGCGGTTGCGGCGGCCGGGCAGCCTTCCTTACCGCCTGGCACCTGCCCTGTCCCCGACTGAGCGGGCCAGTCAGCCGTCGCAGGTCCCGAGACCCGACGTGACGTCCTAGTCGTCACTGTGGTGGGTGCGCCTTCGTCCCTGGCCGCCCGCGATCGTTGATGTCAGCCGCAGATGTCAGGCGCGCGGGGCCGACACACGGTTTAGGAATTGTCGGCGCTCGGGAGCACGCCTACGCCACCTGGTTGGTCACTGACGGCGTCCCGATCAACCTGGTGCAGCGGGTCATGGGGCACGAGCAGGCGTCCACGACGCTCAACCGATACACCCACACCCCGGACGACTACGCCGCCCGCGCCCTGGAGGCGTTCGACGGCTCTGCTGCCGCTCCGCTGCCTCCAACCGCAGAAACGCCGTTCTTGGGCGGCCTGGACTGGCAGGAAGACGACCTGTGACCTGCTGCGGCGCGCTCACCCCGGAAAGGGACGACCCCCGTCGGGGGGAAACGGTAACAAGCTCTCGATCAGTGAGATCGGGCATCAAGCAGCCCTGAAATCAACCTACTGCCTGCGGTTAGTTGACAGGGTGTTGCAGCCGCGGCCGCAGCTTTCGCTGTCTCCTTGCTGCCTCGACCTTGACCGGGGTACCGGTTCGCGGTTGCTGTCGCCAGCGGTTTCGCCAGCACCCGTGGCAGCAGCGAACCCGGCTGGACTATCGCTCCCACGGAGCAACCGGCCACACTTGGATCGTGAGCCGCTTCGTTGACGACATCCGCCGGGCTCGAGCTGCCGGCAGGATGGCCGATCGCTTCCGTCCCAACGACGTCCGCCGCGCCTGTCCCGGCTGGGCAGATCACACCTACGGCGTCTTCCTGCCCAAGCATCGGCAGGGGAACCCAGGCGGCTACACCGCATACTTTCTCCACAACCCCGACGGCACCTACAGCCTGCTCGCCTGAGACCGGTCACCGAGACCTACGCATTACGAGTCGCTAGCGACCCCGACGTCTTGGCGCTGCGCCGCTCGATCCGGCTGGCGCCGGTGTGCGCACCAGTCCGCTGACGTCCGCGGCTTGGCTGCTCGGTTGGCTGCTCCTCGCCACTGCCGGTAGCAAAGCTCCCACGGGCGATCACCCGGACGGCAACGCGACCGGTGAGACAGCGGATCTGTTCACCACCTGGCCGCCAAAGGCAGACGTAAGCAGGAACTGGCCCCGCCCGGCGCCGTCCGCGAGCCAAATCGGCCAACGGGTAGATTGACGCCGATGAGCGGTCTGTTGCGTCAGGAGTTGCGCGGGTTGGCCCGCAGTCGGGCACTGTGGCTCCTGCCGCCCCTGGTCGCGCTCGCCGGCCTGAGCAGTCTTTCGTTCAACGACGACGCCTACATGTTCTACGTCTACTACGACCCGCAGACTTTCGAGGAACAGCTTGACGCGTATCACTTCGACGTCAAGGCGATCCACACCTCGGGCCTCGGCTGGGCTCAACTGGCCGCGCTGGCGGCCGGGGCGTTCCTGGTACTGCGTGATCCATGGCTGACCGGCCGCCCGGCCCGGCGCTCCCTGCCGGCCCTGGTATCCCCGCCGGCCCGACTCCCCCCGCCGCCCCGTCCCGGCCGGTACTTAATAGCGAAGGCGGGCGTGGCCGCGCTGTTCGGTGTGCTCCTCGCCGTGGCCGACCTCGCCGCAGTGCTGCCACTGGCGCCCAGAGTGGTCGCCGACCACTGGGTTCGGCGCGAAGTGGCCTCGAAGGACATCTTCTTGCCGGTACAGATCTTGGCCGACGAGTCGGTGTGGCCGGTGGTGCTTCGCGCGGCGGCCGGTGTCCCGCTGTTCGCGATCGTTGGGATCGGCCTGGCCGCGCTACTCAACCGCTGGTGGGCGGTCACGGTGGCCGTCGTCGTCCCAATCTGCGGGTCGCTGTACATGACCGCTGACCCGTTCTTCGGCGCCCTGACTGCTCCGAGCCGACCGGCCCTTGCCGCGACCATGATTCCGAGCCTGGAAGCGGCCGCGATCGTCTTCCTGCTCGGCTACGGCGCGACGCGGTGGCGACTGGCCCGGGCGCCCGCAGTCCGGCCGACCGGCGCGGAAGCTTGAGGCTTCGGCCGCATACGGGCCAGAGACGGCCCGACGCTTGGCCACGGACACTCGCTTACAAGAGGAACATGTCGCTGGCGCGGCACCCCGGCTGCCTGGAAGTAGCCCAGACTGGACCATTTCACCCATGCCTGTGGCTACTTCCGTCTGAGCTGTGTGCAGGTCGTCCGGCGTCGCTGTCCGCGTTCGCGACCTCGGACGACTGTGCGCGCCCGGCGGCGGGCGGCTGTCCCTGTCGTGGCTCGTTGCTGTCACCGTTGCTGTCGACAGCCACCCGGGGTGAAAGAGTGAGCGCGTGGGGCTGGACAAGGAGGCCGCAGCGCAGCTCGCCGAGGCACGCCTGGCGGAATGGCGACGCACCGGGTATGGCGAGTGGTGCGCGATGCTCGACGACAAGGAGATGCGCCTGGTCGTCGGCGAGGACGGCAAGCGGTACAGCGTGACCTGCGTGGGCGATGCTGGTATCGAACCAGCGACCTCTTCGGCGTGAAACAGGACGCTGCACCCTCTTTGAGCTGCGGAAACGTGGAGCCGCAGGCAGGGTTGGGTGCAGTTGAGGGACGTTCGACGCCGTTAGGCGCAGTTCGACGTCGTTCAGGGCACCCTGTTGCTCCCAACCTGCTCCCCGGTCCTGGGTCCGCACCGGACCGCCTGCCGAGCCAGCCGGTGTTGCCCGGGACGTTGGCTATCGGCGTCCGTCAGGCTCTGGCCACCGGCTGGCGGCCCCTTGTGGCCGGCGCCTGCTCTTCAGATGCTCCTGAGCGACTCGTCGCACGCACGGTGACGGCCGCGCCGTCGGATGCCGTACGTTATCTGCGGCAGATCCGTGCATCTGTCACGGCCAGGGATGAGGCCGCAGAGACCGCTCCGGCGGACCGAACACAACCGCGCCGATGTACTTTCCGCGTGTGGACCGCGTTCACCTTGCCCGCATCCTGCACCGGCCCGACAGCACCCGGCCCCAGTAATGCGAGTCGGCGAATAGCCAACGCTCGTCGTGCGGTGCCTCGGCGGGCGCGGGCTCGCCCGCGAAGTACGCCGCCAGCTCCGCGTCGCCTGCCCCGGCCAGCCAGCGCTCGGCCGCGCAGCGCCTCGGGGGACGGCACCGGGCCGCACGTTCCGGCACGCCCAAGAGCAGCTGATAGCGCTGCATGAGCGGCCACGGCAGGTCGGCGACCGGCCATAGGGTGCCGATCACGCATCCTGCGCCGGCTCGCAGGAAGCCTGCGGGCAGACCGACCGTCTCGTTCGGCAGCCGCCGGACGTCGGTCACGGCCGTCTGGCATTCCCGATATCCGCCGCTTGGCACCGGATCTGATGACACCCTGAACGCGGCGAGTGCGGTCGCGAGCCCAGGAGAGGCGGCATCGGGATCACGGTGAACGGCTTCTGATGCGTACCGCGTTGATCGTGTTGGCCGCGCTGGCGACGGCCGTGGTCGTGGACCTGGTCTCCGGCGTGCTGATCCGCCGGGGTGCCCGTGGCCGCTACAAGTGGCTGCTGGAGCCGCTCCGGGACGCCTGCCGCCGCCCGGCGGCCACGATCCTGCTGGTCGGGGCGCTGTACTACGCGCTGCCGCCCGGACCGGCCGAGTGGCAGCGTTATCTGCGGCACGCCATCCTGCTGGTCCTGGTCGCCGTCAGTGCGTGGCTGGTGATCAAGGCATTGAACGTTGCCGAAGCGGTCGCGTTCAGCCGACTGCCGAGCGATCCGGTCACCAACCGGCGGGTCCGGCGGGCCCGCACCCAGATCCGCCCGGTGCGGCGGCTCACGGTGGCCGTTGTCACGGTCCTCGCAGTCGGCCTGATCCTGATCACCTTCCGGCCGGTACGCCTCTTCGGCGTCTCCATTCTGACCTCGGCCGGAGTGGTCGGCGCGGTGATCGGCCTCGCCGCCCGAACCGCGCTCGGCAACGCGTTCGCCGGCATCCAGGTCGCCTTCGCCGACGGGCTGCACGTCGGCGACGTACTGGTGGTCGACGGCGAGTGGGGCCGGGTCGAGGAGGTGAAACTGACCAACGTGGTAATCCGGCTCTGGGACGAACGGATGCTCATCCTGCCGACCACGTACTTCACCGAGCGGCCGTTCCAGAACTGGACCCGGAACGAGTCGCGGGTAATCGGCAAGATCCAGATCCATGTCGACCACACCGCCGACCTGGACGACCTGCGCCGGGAGGCACGCCGACTGGTCGAGTCCTCACCGCTGTGGGATCGAGACCGGTGGGTGCTCCAGATGGTCGACGCCACCCCGCAGACCGTGGTCATCCAGGTGCAGGCCTCGGCCGCGGACGGCGCCAGCGCCTGGGACCTGCGCTGCGACCTACGCGAGGGACTGATCCGCTACCTGCGCGACCAGCACCCCCAGTGGCTGCCCCGCACCCGCAGCCAGTACCAGCCCTGACCGTCGGTTCCGGCGTGGCCGCCGGGCGCCGATGAATGAGTCGGCGCCTACCGGGGACTAGCTGGACCAGGCTGAGAGGGACGGGAGGCGGCGATGGGCGTCGACCGGGACTGCACCGAGGTGGGGGACGACTTCGTCCGGGTCACCCGTACCGTCAACGCTCCCATCGGCCAGGTTTTCGAGTACGTCATCGACGTCGACCTGAGCCACATCTTTCCCAGATTTGGACACTCGCCGGCAATCCTGGCCAGCAGCGTCACCACCGGCTGGAACACCCCAGGCGTGCGCCGGACGAACACCTCTGACGACGGCTCGACCAACGAGGAGGAACTACTGACGGTGGAGCCGCCGAACTCGTTCTCGTACCGGGTCGACAATTTCAGCTCGCAGCGGCTGCGCGAGGTGGTCGACAGCATCGAGGGGTCCTGGTACTTCAGCGACCAGGAGGACGACACCACGAGCATCGAGTGGACGTACGCCCTGAACCCGGTGGACGAGCCGGCCCGGGGCGGCCATCAAGGAGGACCTGCTGCCGCTCTACGCCGAGCGGCTGAAGATGGCGATGAGCATCCTGAAGGGCGACCTCGAGTGTTGACGACGGCGCCACGGACCGGCGCCGCGCCCGGGGGAACGGCCGGGCCGGCTCCGGGAGTGTGGTGACCGAGCGCGGGTCCGTCGTCGTGGGTGTCGTGGCCGCCCCCGGGGCCGCGGCCGACCTGGCGCGGGAGGCCGCCACGGAGCTCGCCGACCGGCTCCGCAACCGGGTCCCGGAGGTCGACTGGGCGGTACGCCTCCAGGTGGCACGGCTCGTCGAAGGGCCGGCCGACCTCGGCCAGCTCATCGAGGCAACCCGGCGCCGGATGCTGGCCGAGGGCTGGAGTCTGGTCCTCTGCGTGACGGACCTGCCGTTGCAGACCGCGCGGCGGCCCGTGGTCGCGCACGCCAGCACCACCCACGGCGTCGCGGTCCTTTCCATGCCCGCGCTCGGCCCCGTCGCCGTGGCCCGGCGGATGGCCGAGGCCGGGGACCGGCTCCTCGCGGCACTGCTCGGCGATACCGACGCGGTCGGCGACCCGGTACGGGCCGGCCCGCGCCGCCGGCGCCTGGCCACCGGACGGCGGGCCCGGGAACTCGGCGCGCGCGTGAACCACCAGGCGTCCGGCATCGGCCTGCTGGCCGGGGTGATCGGCGGCAACCTGCGGCTGCTGCTCGGCATGCTCCGGGCGAACCGGCCGTGGCGGCTAGCCGTCCGGCTCTCCCGGCTGCTGGTCGGCGCCTTCGCGACCGCCGTCCTCGCCCTGGTGAGCGCCGATATTTGGCAGCTGTCGGCGGCCTTGGGCAACCTGCGGCTCGCCCTGCTCGCGGCCGGCTCTGTCCTGGCGGTGGTGCTGACCATGGTGCTCGGCGCGCGCCTCTGGGAGCGGGTTCCGCGCGACCCGGGTGCCCGGGAGCAGGTCGTCCTCTTCAACCTGGTCACCGTGCTCACCGTGGTGATCGGCGTCCTCGCGCTGTACGTGGCGCTCGCCGCGCTGACCATCATCGGGGCGATCGCCCTCGTCCCCTGGGACCTGCTCGCTGAATCCACCGGCCGACAGGCCGGCGTCGCCCACCAGGTCAAGCTGGGCTGGCTGGCCAGCTCGCTGGCGACGGTCGGCGGCGCGCTCGGCGCCGGACTGGAGTCCGACTCGGCGGTACGGGAGGCGGCGTACCGCTATCAGCCCGACGCGGAGCTGACCGGCGAGCAGGGTGGGCCGGACCCGACCGGCGGGGCCGGACCGGGACCGAGCGGCGAGTCCGGGTCACCGCGCAGAGACAGGTCTGAGCCGGAGCGGAACCACGAGGCCGGCTGACGGCCCTGGTCAGCGCTGTGATCAGGACCCGGTCGCGGTTGCCCTCGGCGGCGCGGATCGCCAGCAGGGCGACGTCGTCGGTGGGCTGGTCCACGCGGTGAGGCTGGCCATCACGGTGGCGCAGACCACCGCGGGCCGGGACGGGGCGTGGGTGCACGCCCAACGGAGTAACAAACCACGACGCACGCCGACGGGCGGTGGCGAACGACGGCGGACTTCGACCGGGCGTTCGTCTACCCAGCGAACCGCCGCTGACCTGCTGCGGACGGTCGCCGAGCGGGAGCCGCGGATCCCGGCGCCGTGGCGCCGCTGCCCGCGGTCGACCCGGAGCTGCTGAACCTCGCTGGCCCCTGGTACTGGGGGCCGGCCCCCTCCGTCCTGCGGCCGCTGGCCGACGGCGTCTTGGAGCTGCCCCCGCTGTCCGGAGGCGAGCGCGGCACCGGCCGCGACCGACCGGCGACGGCCGGTGGGAGGGGTTCAGCGGCTACGTCGCCGGCGAGCGGCTGCGGGTCGAACGCGACGCCGCAGGCGCGGTGAGCCACCTCAACCTCGGCACCTTCGTCTTCACCCGGCATCCCTACGACTCGGCGGCGCCGGTGCCCGGCGGTGTAGACCCGGCCGCTTGGCGAGTCCTGTCACCCGGCAGCACGGATCTCGACCTGCTCGCAGTCACATTGAAAGCACTTCAGGAGACTCCCGCGCGCGGCGAGCCGTGGTTCACCCCGGCAGCCCGGCTCGGGTTCGCGCAGCCGGCGATGGACGGCGAGACACTTATCCACTCCGACCTCACTCCGGCCAACTTGATCGTGACCACGCACGGCCTACGAATCGTCGATTGGGCGTGGGCGACCAAGGCGGCTCCGTGGGCCGAACTCGCGTTGCTCGTCCAATGGCTGATCGGCAGCGGCCACAGCGCCGAACAGGCAGAAGTGTGGATGGCGCAGCTTCCCGCATGGACCGCGACTGACCACGAGGTCTTGGACGACTTCGCGTCAAGGAACGCAGCGAAGTGGGCGGCCAAGTCCCGGCAGAGCACCGAGGTTTGGGTACACGACCTCGCAATGTGGACGGGCGAGTGGGCGGCCCACCGGACCGACAGCCATCAGTCAGGCCGTTAGCCATAGCCCGGGGCATCCTCTGGTCGCGGGCATCGGTAGCGGTATGTCCAGCTCCTGAATTAGCCAGCAGGCCCGCTTCGGGACCGGAACTCAGGTCCCGTCACGAACCCGTCGATCGCGGCCCAGCTGCGCGCACGCCGTTGACCACCAGTCGGGCTCTTGGGGGTGACGGGCCGAAACCCATCCGTAGTCACGCGGCCAAGATGCGCGTCACCCGCTAGTACGGGTCCGGCCGGCGGACCGGCCGGACCCGTGGACGGTCAGCCCAGCCGGTAGGCCCGAATGATCGTCTCCTTGACGGCGTTACCGTGCACATCCTCGGCGGACGCCCGCAGCGACACGAACCCCCCGGCAGAGTCGGGGTGCCGTACCGTGGCGAAGCCGTCCGCCACCGGCACCCGCTGCCAGGTCGCGCCGTCGTCGAAGGAGACCTCGACGGACAGTTCCCGGACGCGGGCAGTGGTCGCCGTTCCGTCGACCCGGACCGGAAGCGGGACGGTCTGGCCAGCCGGCAGCTGCCCGAGCCCGTCGAGCCGCGGGTCGAACCGGACGGCGAGCAACGGCAGAGTCATGCTCTCCGCGCCGTACCGCGACTCGAACGTCCACTCCGCCGACACTTTGGTGGAGCGGATCGCGCCCGGCACGGTGGTCCGGGAGACCAGCCGGTACTGGCCCTTGTCCGGCCGCACCTGGAAGGCGGCGCTGTCCGGCCGGAGGCTGCCGGTGACGAGGCGGCCATCCCGGTACAGCACCGTCTCGCCGACGCCGCCGATCCACGTTGAACTCGCGTAGTGGCCGGACGCGCTGTCCGACACCAGCGGCACGGAGAAGTTGAGCAGGTTCCCGGACCGGACGGACGCGCTGCCGACCACCGGGCCGAGGACCGAGGCGTACCAGTCCTCGTGCAGGGTCCCGCCGTTGGCAATCGTCCGGACGCTCTGGTTCTGCACTTGGAGGAACTTCGGCGCCGTCTGGTACAGCGTTGAGCTCCACCGCACCCCACCCGCGCTGTAGAAGTACGAGGTGAGCCGGCCGGGCAGCGTGATCTCGTCCTTGTTGATGGCCTCGGCTGGCGGGGCGGACGAGCCGGGCGCGACCGCGAAGTCGACCCGATCGCCGGTGCCCGCCGTACCGGTCGAGCCGAAGTCGGCTGTCACCGTGGCCAAGTCCGCGTCGGTGATCATCGGGTGCGACCTGACCGGGCCGGACTGGTTGGCCACGGACACGTTGCAGACCCGTCGGGAACCGGGGCCGCAGGTGGTGCTGCCTGGTACGTCGCGCAGGTACTGCACCGAGGTGTACGTCAGTCCGGGCACCTCGGCCGGTACGACGTACGCCTCCGGGGCGCTCGCCGCGAACGCGGTCCCGGTGCCGGCGATGCCGAGCGCGGAGCCGGTGTACGTGCCGGTCTCGACGCCGTTGAGGGTGACCCGGACCCGCTCACCGGCCCGGGCGTCGAGCACCACCTCGCGCGCGGTGTCCAGGCTGACCTCTGTGGCCGCCAGGGTGAACGACGGGTACCACGGCTCGCGGTCCGGGGACTGGGTCGGGATCCAGGAATACACCCCGTACCGGCCGGCCGGCAGCTCACCACTGAGCGGGCGGCCGAACGTCATTCCGGAGTACGTGACTCCTGTGTCGAGGTTGGTCAAGAACACCGAGAAGCCGTACGTCCGGCCGTTCGTCACCCCGTCCCGGTCGATGGTGCTGACCGTGATCGGCTGGGTGACCGGGTTCGCGTAAGCCGACACCGCCGTCTGCACCACGGTGTCGTCGCCGGTGGCGGTGACCCGGGCCCCGTACCGGCCGGCCGCCTGGGCGGTGACTGTGACCTGCGCGATGCCTCCCGCCGGCACAGTGACGTGCTTCGCGCTCAGCGTGAACGTGTCCCGGGGTGCCGCCCGACCGGCCAGGTCGGTCGCGGCGAGGTCGAGCTTCAGCTTGACCTCGTCCCGCCCGTCGTTGCGGTACGTGATGGTGCCGCTCGCCGGCGCGTCGCCGACGGTGAACGGGCCGAGCGTCAGGGTCGGCTGGACCGCGTATACCTGCTGGCGGGTCGCCCGGTTGAGGTCGAGCCGCCCGCTGCCCTGCCCGTACACCGTGGCGCCGGCCTGCGGTTCCGCGGCGCCCACCAGCGTCGACTTGAGCCGGTCGGCAGTCCAGTCGGGATGCGCGGCGGCGAGGATGGCGGCGGCGCCGGTCACGTGCGGGGCGGCCATCGAGGTGCCGCTGGCCTGGATGTACTGGTCGTCGATCGGGTAGCCGATGGTCGTCCCCGCAGCCCGGCCGGCGACGATCGCGTACCCGGGGGCGGTGATCTCAGGCTTCACCGCGTGGTCGCCGACCCGGGGGCCGCGGCTGGAGAACGCGGCGAGCTGCTCGTCGTCGGTGACCGCGCCGACGGTGAGCGCGGCGTCGGCCGCCCCGGGCGCGGTGACGCTCTCGTCGCGGCCGTTGTTACCCGCCGAGATGACGAAGAGCGTGCCGTGCTTCGCGGTCAGCGTGTTGACCGCCCGCGACATCTCGTCGGTGCCGTCGGTGGCCCCACCGCCGAGGCTCAGGTTCACCACCTTCGCCCCGGCTGCCGCAGCCCACTCCATCCCGGCGATGATCGCCGAGTTGGGGCAACCGCTGATCTTGCAGACCCGGCCGATGAGCAGCTTCGCGTCGGGCGCGATGCCGGAACTCCGGCCGGCGCCGGCAATGATCGTCGCGACGTGGGTGCCGTGCCCGACGTCGTCCTTGGTACCGGTCGGGCTGCCGGTGAAGTCCTTCTCCCCGACGACCCGTCCGGCGAGGTCGGGGTGTGCCGGGTCGTACCCGGTGTCGAGGACCGCGACCGTGACGCCGGCGCCGGTCAGGCCGCGCCGCCACACCTGCGGGGCGCCGACCTGTCGGGCGCTGTCTACATCGTGCGGCTGGGCGACGCCGTCGAGCGACACCCGGGCGATCCCGCCGGCGAGGCTCGCCGCCTGCCGTGGCGCGGACGGGTTGACCGACTTCCAGAACGCGGCCGCGCCCGCCGTCGGTACCTCCACCGCCTTGCCGCGTACGGAGGGCAGGTCCCGCTCCACCTCGGCCCCGCCGGCGCGTAGTCGCGGCGCCGCGGTGGCCGCTGCGGCCTCCGAGCCGTACGTGACGATAAGCGGAAGCTCGCCGGCCGGGGTGGGCGTACGCAGCAGCGTGGTGACGTCGAACAGCGCCCGGTCCAGCACGCCGGTGTCCACCAGGCGCTGCGCGTCGAACGGCGTGACGGTGACCTGGCCGTGCTCGGTCCTCTGCAGAAACGGCATGCCCTCGCGCCCGGCAGCCGGCTGGAACGTCACCGACGGCGTGCCGGCCTCGTCCCGGACCAGCGTCACCTGGTCGCCGGTGACCAGGGTGACGGTGCCCGCCGGTACGCCCGGCACGATCGCCGCAGACGCCGCGAGGGTCGCGGCCGTCGTGGTCTCCGGGGCCGGCGAGGCGGCCTGCGCCGGCTGGCCCACGACGGCGGCGCCGATCGTGAGCACCGTAATGATGACGGCGGCGGCCGCCCTCGGGTGGGGCCGGGTACCGGCATGCGGCCGAGCCGTGGGTCTCACGCGTACTCCTTTGTCCACTTCACTAATCAACGAGTCAGCGCGAGACTGGCACGCGACCTGAAGATCAGGGAAGGCTCTGCCGTGGTCGAAATGCGGCACTGCCGCAAAACCAGCAGGAGGTGACGTGTTCGAGGCACTGGGGTTGACCCGCGCCGAGGAGGCGATCTGGCAGAGCCTTGTCGACCGCCCACCGGCCATAGCCGCGGAACTGCGCGACAGTGAGGGTCTGTCGGCCCGCGCGGTGGCGGCGACCCTGGCGAGTCTGCGCGCCAAGGGACTGGTGATCGTCCTATCCGGCCGGCCGATCCGCTACACCGCCGCCGCGCCCGACATTGCGCTGGACGTACTGATCCGGGCCAAGGAGGAGGAGGTGCGCCGTACCCGGCTGCTGACCGGTCAGGTCATGGAGCGGTACCGGTCGGGCCGCCGGGCCGCCGCACCCGAGGACGTGGTCGAGGTCGTCCGGGGCGCCGAGGCGGTGTTCCAGCGTTGGTGCCAGATCCAACGCGCAGCCCGGACCGAGCTGTGCGCGCTGGACCGGCCGCCGTACCTCACCGACACCAACCCGTACGAGGTCGAACTGCTCAACTCCGGGGTCCGGTTCCGCGCCGTGTACGACAGCGCCGTCCTCGACCTGCCCGGCAGACTCGCCGCGATCGAGGCGATGATGCGGCGCGGTGAACAGGCCCGGGTCGGCGCGGTACCGGTGAAGTTCCTGCTCGCCGACGACCGGATCGGCATGATCTCCCTGCAACACCCGGCGACCACGGACGCCGTACTCGTCGTCCATTCCTCGTCGCTGCTGGTCGCGCTCCGGGGACTCTTCGACGCGATCTGGCGTACCTCGGTGCCGGTTGCCACCGGGTCGAGCGGCGACGAACTCGACCCGGACGACCGGCGTCTGCTCACCTACCTCGCCGCGGGGATGACCGACGACGCCATCGCCCGGCAGCTCGGCTGGCATCTGCGAACCGTGCAGCGCCGGGTCCGGCGGTTGATGAGCGAGCTCGGGGTGCGGACCCGATTCCAGGCCGGCCTGCACGCCGCCCGGCGCGGCTGGCTGTAGGTTTCCGCGCTGGTCGCTGTCCGTCGACCCGCGTGGAGGCCCGGCCGAACACCGGCGGGGAGGTCTGTGCGCGCAGTCCGCCTGAACTCACGGCTACACGCCTCGTCCCGCTGGTCAGCCAACTCGGCTATGTAGGAATTGACTTCGGCCTCCAGCGCGGCGGCCAGCATCCGCCTCGCACCCTCCCGGACGATCTCATCGATGAGCGAGGAACCGTCGGTGGTGGTGCCGTCGGCGTTGACCACGCTGAACACTGGCGCGCCTTCCCGACCGGTGCTCGCAGCACCGGCCTACTCGATAACCATCAATCGATCACTCGGGAAAGTACGCCCTTCGCTTCAACCCGAGGCCCATCCACAGGTCGTGAGCGCATTGCTCCGCTCAAGGTCGCTCACCACGATCTTGAAGTTGGTAATGGGTGCGTCCATCGCGTGGACCTCCGTGTGAAGTCAGTGATCCCAGGGGTGTTCCCGCGCCGTATCTGCAGCGGCGCGGACGGCGATGGCGTTCGCCGACGGGCCACCAGGTGGCTGACATCGGCGGGGAACATCTCCGCGCCGTCCGAGCGCACACAGCCCGGCAGCGGCAGCCGCCGGCCCAGCCTCAGCCGGCGTACGGCATCCGGGGCCCGCCCGGTGGCGGCGCAGAGCTCGTCGAGGACCACGAACTGTCTGCTGACGTACGCGTCATCCGCTGCCGTCACCTGGCCTGCAGACGCCACGGCTCGTCCGGGTTGGTGGTAACGACGAGGATGTGCACGTACCAATGCCTCGTCCGTACGGGCTGCGGTCCCTTTCTGCCCTCGGTTAACGTGCGGGTGACCATGGCGCGTTGGACGCGGAGGAAACCGGTGAGCAGCCTTGACGAGGAACCCGACACGACGGGCGCCTGGGCTGCGACGGGCCTGTCCGAGTTCGATGAGGCGCTGTATGTACAGATCCTGCAGCAGCCGCATCTCCGGTCCGCGGGTTGGGCTCGAGTACTTGGCGCCTCCGAGGCGGCGGTGCGTCGGGGCAGCGATCGACTGGCGGAGGTGGGTCTGCTCCGACGCTCGGATTCGACCGATACGCTCCGCGCGGTCGATCCCCGGTTAGCCGCTCGCGCGCTGATCCGTGAGCGGGAGGCCGAGTCCGACCAGCTCGCCGCGGCCGCCGCGCAAGTCGCGGAGACATTCGAGCAGAACCGGCTGCAGTCGGTGCCGTCTCGACTGGTCGAGGTCGTTCGGGGCGAGGACGCCAGTGCCGCGCGACTGCGGGAGCTGTACGCGCGGGCAGAGCACGATTTGTGCGGATTCGATGCCCCGCCCTACCTGGTGCCAACGGACCTCAACTCGGACCTGCAGACCGAACTGCTCATCCGCGGGTTGGTCTGCCGAACGGTGTACGACAACGGCGCGTTCGCGCATCCGGAGATGCTGTCCTGGGCCCGCCACATGCGACCCCTCGGTGAGCAGGCTCGAGTGCTGCCCGCCGTACCGCTGAAGCTGCTGTTGTTCGACGGGCGTACGGCTATCCTGCCGCTGACCCGTGGCGAGTCCGGCGCCGAACAGAGCGTCGTGATCGTCCGGGAGTCCGCGCTCACCGACGCCTTGCAGGCCCTCTTCGAAGCGCTATGGCGGCAGGCCACGCCGCTCTGGGACGACGCCGACACCCACCCCGAGGGAACCGAACAAGCCGAGCTCACCGAGGCCGAACAGACCCTGGTCCGCCTGCTCGCCGTCGGCATGAAGGACGAAGACATCGCCCGCCACCTGGACATCAGTGTCCGGACCCTGCGCCGTCGGATCAGCGACCTGCAAACCCGGCTCGGCGCCGGCGGCCGCTTTCAGGCGGGCGTACAGGCGGCCCGCCGCGGTTGGACCTGAGCCGAAGCTCACCCCGGCATCCGCCGCCCTGGCCGCACCGGTGCTGGTCCGCGCCGTTGTTGACCGAAAGGGGCGCTGGCCTGTGTCGGTCAACCGAATCCATTGATCGTGGCAAACATCGCCCCAATGATGTCGGCAACTCTCCAGGAGAGCCCCCTCTGGGAGAGCCGCTTTCCTGGAGCCGCCGACATCACGAGGAAGGAACCGCCGATGCGACAACGGCATCGCGTGTTCGCGGTCCTGAGCACGGTCAGCGTGCTCGTGGCCATGAACCCCATGATGGGACAGCCACCCGCCACCGCCGCCACCCAGTCAGCCGGCTCACCGAAGATCGACACCCGCACGGTCACCCTGATCACGGGTGACACGGTGACGGTCGGTACGGCAGACGACGGAAGACAGGCCGTTTCCGTCGACCGGGGCACTGGCCGCGAAGCGATCAACTTCGCGTCCGTCGAGGACAAGGGCGGAATGTACGTCATCCCCGACGACGCCCAGCGCCTACTCAAGGCCGGCAAGCTGGACCGCGAGTTGTTCAACGTCACCCGACTGGTGCGGGACGGCTACGACGACAAGACCGTGGCCTCGCTTCCGCTGATCATCAGCTACGGCACCGGCGCCGGCGCGGCTTCGCGCGTGGCACAGCCCGCTCCGCAGGCCAGCAGCAAGCGGCTGACCCTCAAGAGCATCGGCGGCATGGCGGTGGCGGCGGACAAGGGCAAGGCGGAGTCGTTCTGGACCGACATCACGGGCGCTAGGACCGACCGCAGCGCCGCCGCCGCGGACCAGTTCGACGACGGCATCGCGAAAGTGTGGCTGGACGGCAAGGCCACTGCATCGCTGGATGTCAGTGTCCCGCAAATCGGTGCGCCACAGATGTGGCAGGCCGGGTACGACGGTACCGGTGTCAAGGTCGCGGTGCTGGACACCGGGGTCGACGCCACGCACCCGGACCTGGCGGACGAGATCGTGGGTTCGCAGAGCTTCGTGCCCGGCGAGGCGGTCGCCGACGGCCACGGGCACGGCACGCATGTCGCGTCCACGATCGCGGGTAGTGGCGACGGTTCGGGCGGCAAGTACAAGGGTGTCGCCCCCGGGGCGGACCTGCTGGTCGGCAAGGTACTCGCCAACTCCGGTTCCGGCGACTACTCCTGGATCATCGCGGGCATGGAGTGGGCCGTGGCGTCCGGCGCGGACATCGTTTCGATGTCCCTGGGCGGTACGGCGTACGAGGCGTCGGACCCGCTGAGCCAGGCCGTCGACCGGCTGTCCACCTCGTCCGGGGCGCTCTTCGTCATCGCCGCGAGCAACGCGGGACCCGCCGAGCAGACCATCGGCTCCCCGGGCATCGCGGACTCGGCGCTCACCGTGGGCGCGGTCAGCAAGACCGAGGTCCTCGCGTCCTTCTCCAGCCGCGGGCCGCGCGTCGGGGATTACGGCGTGAAGCCGGAGATCACCGCGCCCGGGGTGAGCATTGTGGCGGCCCGGGCGGCCGGCACCACCATGGGCACGCCGGTCGACGGCCGGTACACGTCGGCCGGCGGCACCTCGATGGCGACGCCGCATGTTGCCGGCGCGGCAGCGATCGTGGCGCAGGCGCACCCCGACTGGACCGGGCAGCAGATCAAGGCGGCGTTGTCCAGTACGGCCAGGACGAACGCGGCGTACACGCCGTTCCAGCAGGGCAACGGGCGGGTGGACGTACCACGGGCGGTCACCCAGAACGTCTTCGCGACACCCGCCCTCAGCTATGGCCTATTCCAGCACGACGCCAGCGCGCCGGTCAGCAAGGAAATCACGTACACGAACACCACCTCGGCACCGGTGACCCTGAACCTGACGTCGACGGTGACCGGCGGATCGCTGTCGCTGAGCGCGTCAGAAGTGACCGTACCGGCGAACGGCACCACGACCGTCACCACGACCGTCGATTCCGGCAAGCTCGCCATCGGCCGATACACCGGTTACGTGACGGCGAACGACCCGAGCGGCGCGATCGCGGTCACCACCGCGGTCGGGTTCGAGAAGGAGACGGAGCGGTACGACATCACGGTCAACTTCCTCGACCGCAACGGCGAGCCGGCCGAGTGGGCTCTCTACACCATGCTGGAACTCGGCGGCGCCGTCACCGGCTACGGGTGGACGGGCGGCACCCAGACCTTCCGGGTGCCACCGGGGACGTACTCGATCGGCAGTTGGATCTCGACGCTCGACGGTGCCGGGAACGAGATCAGCACCAGCGTCGTCGGTGACCCGCAGATCGAGGTGTCCGGCGACGTCACGCTCACCTTCGACGCGCGCAAGGCCGTCGAGATCAAGCCGGTCACCATGCACCCGGACGCGGAGCACCAGGGCATAACTACGTCGTGGTCCCGCGGGCGCCCGGGAGTGTCCTCCTACGGCATGACCCGGGTTCAGGGCGCGTGGGGTGGCTTGGAGCACGTCTACGCGGCCCCCACCGAGCAGGTGACCGATGGGGTCTTCAACTTCTACAGCAAGTTCCACCTGTACGCGAAGGAGCTGACCGGAAAGGTCACCGGCCCGGAGCGGTTCACGCTGGCGCCGAAGTACGCCAACAACTACTCGGGTTTCCCGGTCAAGATCACCGGCGACCGCCGGGTACGGCTTGTCGGCGCGGGCAACGGATCGGCGGAGGCATTTAAGGGCCTGGACGTGCGGGGCAAGGCCGTCCTCGTCGCACTCGAGCCGACCGACTGGGCGCACGAGGCGGTCGAGAACGCCATCGCCGCAGGGGCCGGCTACCTGCTGGCGTACCGCAAGACACCCGGGCAGTGGTGGACTGCGGTCAACAGCACCACCATCCCGGTCATGACGGTCTCCGGTGAGGAGGGCGCCAAGCTCCAGTCGCTGCTCGCCAAGGGCAAGGTGCAGCTCGAACTCGGCGGCACCGCGGTCAGCCCGTACATGTACGAGCTGATGTTGCCGGAGAGCGGCCGGATCCCAGAGCAGCTCACCTACCGCATCGACCGCAGCAACACGGCGAAGGTGATCGCCCGCTACCCCGGCACCGGGAAGGGCGAGGACATCGGCCTCGACACCCGGTTCACGTTCCGCCCGGGAGACCTCGCCGCGCTCGGCGTGGGGCACTACCTGCAGCTCGGCACCGTGCGGACCGAGTACTACAGCGCCAACGACACCACCTACACGCGTTGGGTCGCCCAGCACTGGTCCCACGGCGGGGAGCAGCACGGCCCCTACCACACCTACCAGCCCGGCGCGACCAGCACGGAGAGCTGGCTCGGGCAGGTGGTTCGGCCGGCGACCGTGGCCCGCTACGGGGCCACGTCTCGCACCGGGGACAAGCTCACCGTGCAGATCCCAGAGTTCTCCGCCGCGGGCGACGGGTACTACGGCTACGCCGGGCAGGGAGACACCGTGGCGACGAAGCTGTACGCGAACGGCGCACTCCTTGGTGAGCTGAAGACGTGGGCCTGGGGCACGCTCACCGTGCCGGCCGGCAACGTCGCGTACCGGCTGACGGTGGACGCCACCCGGCAGGCCGACTGGGCCCCGTACTCGACACGGTCCAGCACCGAGTGGTCCTTCACTTCGGCAACCACCAGCGAAAAGCAGGTTCTGCCGTTGTTGTCGATCGACTACGACATCGACCTAGACCTGTACAACCGGGCCGACGACAAGTGCCGGTTCACCTTCGGGCTGAAGATCCGGCACCAGGAGGGGAGCACCCCTGCCCCGATCACCGGCGTGAAGGCGTGGGCATCCTATGACGACGGCGTCTCCTGGCAGGCGATCGAGATCGGGCCGAACCGGGCGGGCGGCTACCGGGCCACCGTCCAGCACCCGGCGGTCCGCGCGACCAACGGGTACGTCTCGCTCCGAGTCCAGGCGACCGACGCGAACGGCAACCAGCTCGACCAGACCGTCAAGCGGGCGTACGGGCTGAAGTAGGCACCACCGCGGGGGCGGCGTGCACCGCGCCGCCCCCGCTCCACCCGGTTCATCCCAGCCCGCACGCCCGCCCCCGCGTGGGCCTGTCTCCGGCCTGGCCATTCCCTTCCGATAGCCTGCCTCGACGGTGGATCGGAAGCCGGGGGGTGGACCTGGTGGGTGGTACGGCCGGGAAACCCGGCACGGGGCGCGCGTGGGCCGTGGCCGGCCTGTCCGAATTCGATGAGGCGCTGTATGTGCGGATCTTGCGACAGCCGCGGATCGGGCCGTCGGGCTGGGCTCGGGCGCTTGGCGTCTCGGAGTCGGCGGTCCACCAGGCCAGCGATCGGCTGGCGGAGGTGGGTCTGCTGCGGCGCTCGGATTCGAACGGCGCCATCCGTGCCGTCGATCCGCGCAGGGCGGCCAATGCCCTGATCCGCAAACGAAGGGCCGAGTCCGACCGGCTCGCCGCGGCCGCTGAGCGGCTGGCCGAGATGTTCGAGCACGGCATGCTGCGCTCAGACCCATCTCGGCTCATAGAGGTGGTCCAGGGCGGCGGCAACGTAGACGCGGTGGGAGGGCTGGTTCACGCGCGACATGAGGTGTCGGTGCTCCACGCCCCGCCGTCGCTGGTACGGATGGCGCTTCACGGGGACGAGCAGCGGCAAGCGCCATGTGGCGAGGCGGAGATTCGCGTCTTGTGCGCCGCAGCCGACCCCGATCTTCCGGAGATGCTGGCCTTTGCGCGCTGGATGCGTCCAGAAGGTGAGCACATCCGAGTGCTGCCCGCCGTACCACTGAAACTGGTGCTGATCGACAGGCGCACCGCTCTCCTGCCACTGATCAGCGACGAGGCCGGCGCCGAACCAAGCATCATGGTCGTACGGGAATCCGCGCTCACCGACGCGTTACAGGCCCTCTTCGAAGTGCTGTGGCGGCAGGCCGTGCCGCTGTGGGATCACTCCGACACGCCGCCAGAGGCGACTGAGGCGGGTGAACTCACGGACGCCGAGCGCAGCCTGGTCGGCCTGCTCGCCGTTGGCATGAAAGATGAGGCGATCGCCCGCCACCTGGACATCAGTGTCCGGACCCTGCGCCGTCGCATCGGTGATCTGCAAGCCCGGCTAGGGGCAGGCGGCCGTTTCCAGGCGGGGGTGCAAGCGGCCCGCCGCGGCTGGACCTGATCGGCTTCGTCAACGGGCCAGGTCAAGTGGGCCGGCAGCCGCGTCGACCTCCAGCCGGGGATCCTCGGCTCGTTCCCAGACGCCGACACGCTACTGTCCCGGCGGCGCTGTTGCATTGTCGGATCGGTAGACGCGGTCAGCTTCTCGATCCTGAGGGGCCGAGCTTGCGGATCGTGACGGCTCGTGGTGATGAGCACGAGGTCACGCCGCGTTCGGCAGGCTGACGGCTGCCCAGCCTGTAACA
>NZ_JBEXIK010000008.1:0-210230 GCF_040608515.1 Micromonospora sp. NPDC005173 | reverse complement strand
CATGCTCGGTGCAGGCGGGGGTGGGTCTTGGCGATCCAGGCGAGTTTGGCCTGCTGGGCGTCGGTGAGGTTCTGCGGGTTTTTCCACAACGCCCAACGGGTGTTCTTCAACATCCGGGCCTCACCAACGGCGACGCCGCGACGACCGGCCCCTCGACCTGCGGCTTCGTTCCAGACCTGACGGCGAACCCGATCCACGGCGTCGCTGGCCCAGGCGACCACGTGGAACGGGTCAGCGCATCGGACTGCTCGGGGGCACTGGCGCCGGACCACCGTGGTGATCCAATCGGCGCCGTCAGCGGACACATGAGTGATCGCGGCGGCGCGGCCGGGACCGAGCAGGTCGAAGAACGCGTGCAACGTGGCCGCGCTCTTGCCGGGCGCGGCCCAGACCAGCCGACCGCTGTCATGATCGACGACCACTGTCAGATACCGGTGGCCCTTCTTGTAACTGACCTCATCAATACCGATCCGGCGTAACCCGTCATAGCGATCCGTCACGGCACCGGTGTCGGCCCAGACCCGGGCCACGATCGCCCCGACCGTGCGCCACCCGATCCGCATCAGCCGCGACACCGCGGACTTCGCCGTATGCACCGCCAACCACGCCACCGTCGCGTCGAACGCCCGCGTATGCCCCGCCCCATGACGAGCCCACGGCACCGCCGCGACCACCACACCATGATCCGGACACGACACCCGCGGCGCGTCGGCCTCAACCACCGCCCGCACCGCACCCAGATCCAACGCCCGCCACCGCCGCCGGGCACCAGCGTCATAGCCGACACACCGCCGCCCGCAATGCGGACACCGCCGCCGCGCACCCCGACACACCCGCACCCGAGCCACCAACAACGACTCAGCCTGATCGAACTCGACACCCTCAACAACCGCCTGCTCGACCCCGAACAGCACAGCCCAGACCCTGGCAGAACGCATGCCGTTGCTCCGTCACCAAGTTTTCGCACTTTCGCAGGTCGAAAACTCCAACGGAACAACGGCATGCGCCGTCACCAGCCCCCACCACCACCCACTAACACGACACAAGACCCATAAATATGACTCACAGGTATCACCCTCAAAAGACAGACATGCCCGGTGCGCGCCACGCCGGACGGTTGATCCTGAGCCGCACGGACCACAGCGCGAGACAGCGGGTCAGGGTGCCGAGCGCCAGCCTCAGCGGGTGGGGGTTCGGACGCCCTCGGCGAGTTCGGCGCTGAGGGTGCGCAGGGCGGCCAGCCCTTCGGCCTCGGAGGGCGCGTCGAGCATGCAGCGGACGAGCGCGCTGCCGACGATCACTCCGTCGGCGTACCCGGCGACGGTGCCGGCCTGCGCGCCGGTGCCCACGCCCAGACCGACGCCGACCGGCAGGTCGGTGACCGCGCGGACCCGGGAGACCAGCGTCGGTGCGGCGTCGGAGGTACGTGCTCGGGCCCCGGTCACCCCCATCACGGCGGTGGCGTAGACGAAGCCCCGGCAGTGCCCCACGGTCATCGCCACCCGGGCGTCGGTGGACGACGGCGAGACCAGGAAGGTCCGGTCCAGCCCGTGCGCGTCCGAGGCGGCCAGCCACTCGTCCGCCTCGTCGGGGATGAGGTCCGGGGTGATCAGGCCGGTCCCGCCTGCGGCGGCGAGATCGCGAGCGAACACGTCCACGCCGTAACGCTCGATCGGGTTCCAGTAGGTCATGGTGACCACCGGCGCACCGGTGGCCGCGACCGCCTCGATGATGCGCAGCGTGTCCGCCGTACGCACGCCGCCGGACAGCGCGATGTCACTGGCCTTCTGAATGACCGGCCCGTCCATCACCGGGTCGGAGTACGGAATCTCCACCTCGATGACGTCGACCCCGGCCTCGACCATGGCGGTCATCGCCGCGATGCTGCCGTCGACGGTCGGGAACCCGGCCGGCATGCAGCCGACCAGCAGCGCCCGCCCGTCGGCCCGTGCCTTGTCGAAGGCCACCCCGATCCGGCTCATCTCACCGCTCCTTGTCGAGGATGCCGAAGTAGTCACCGGCGGTGTGCACGTCCTTGTCGCCCCGCCCGGAGAGGTTGACCACGATGGTGGGCTCCCGGCCCAGCTCGGCGGCGAGCTTCGGGGCCAGCGCGACGGTGCCGGCGAGCGCGTGCGCGCTCTCGATCGCCGGGATGATCCCCTCGGTGCGGCAGAGCAGCTCGAACGCGGCCATCGCCTCGTCGTCGGTGACCGGCAGGTAGTTGGCCCGGCCGGTGTCGTGCAGCCAGGCGTGCTCGGGCCCGACACCGGGGTAGTCGAGGCCGGCGGAGATCGAGTGCGACTCCAGCGTCTGCCCGTCGGCGTCCTGCAGGACGTAGGTGCGGGCGCCGTGCAGCACCCCGGCCGACCCGCCGGTGATGCTGGCCGCGTGCCGGCTGGTGGTCACCCCGTCGCCGCCGGCCTCGAAGCCGTACAGCCGCACGTCCGGGTCGCCCACGAAGGCGTGAAAGATGCCCAGCGCGTTCGAGCCGCCGCCGACGCAGGCGGTGACCGCGTCCGGCAGCCCGCCGGTCAGGTCGAGGCACTGCTGGCGGGCCTCGTCACCGATGCCCCGGACGAAGTCACGGACCATCGCCGGGAACGGGTGCGGCCCGGCGGCGGTGCCGATCAGGTAGTGCGTCTCGTCGACGTTGGCCACCCAGTCGCGCATCGCCTCGTTCATCGCGTCCTTGAGGGTGCGCGAGCCGGTGGTGACCGGAACGACGGTGGCGCCGAGCATCCGCATCCGGGCCACGTTGAGCGCCTGCCGCTCGGTGTCGACCTGGCCCATGTAGACCACGCACTCCAGGTCGAACAGGGCGGCGGCGGTCGCGGTGGCCACGCCGTGCTGACCTGCCCCGGTCTCCGCGATCACCCGGGTCTTGCCCATCCGCTTGGTGAGCAGCGCCTGGCCGAGCACGTTGCGCACCTTGTGCGCACCGGTGTGGTTGAGGTCCTCGCGCTTGAGCAGCACCCGCGCGCCGACCTTCGCCGAGAACCGCCGGGCCTCGTAGAGCAGCGACGGCGTGCCGGCGTAGTCGCGCAGCAGCGCGCCGAACTCGGCCCGGAAGGACTCGTCCGTCATCGCCGTACGCCACGCCCCGTCGAGCTCGTCCAGCGCGGCCACCAGGGCCTCGGGCACGAACCGACCGCCGAAGCGGCCGAAGTGGCCGGCGGAGTCGGGCTGCGAGCCGGCCACCGGGGCCAGCGCGTCGGCGCTCATCGGAGATCCTCTCAGTGGGGCGTCACCGGCGCGGGGTCAGCGCACCGGCCGGGGCGTTGCGGGGTGGTTGCCGGCGTTGACCAACTCGGCGACCGCCTCGCGGGGGCTCTTCTGGGTGACCAGGCCCTCGCCGACGAGGACCGCGTCCGCGCCCGCGGAGGCGTACCGGATCAGGTCGTGCGGGCCACGCACGCCAGACTCGGCGATCTTGACGACGCTGCTGGGCAAGCCGGGCGCGATCCGCTCGAAAACCGACCGGTCGACCTCCAGGGTACGCAGGTCACGGGCGTTGACCCCGATCACCTGCGCGCCGGCCTCCAGGGCGCGGTCGGCCTCTTCCTCGTCGTGCACCTCGACCAGCGCGGTCATGCCCAGCGACTCGATCCGCTCCAGCAGGCCCGTCAGCACGTTCTGCTCGAGCGCGGCGACGATCAGCAGCACCAGGTCGGCGCCGTGCGCACGCGCCTCGTGCACCTGGTAGCTGGAGACCACGAAGTCCTTGCGCAGCACCGGCACGGTGACCGCGGCCCGGACGGCCGCCAGGTCGTCCAGCGAGCCGCCGAACCAGCGCCCCTCGGTGAGCACGCTGATCGCCCGCGCCCCGCCGGCCGCGTAGTCGACGGCGAGGTCGGCCGGATCGGCGATCTCGGCCAGCCGGCCCTTGGACGGCGAGGAACGCTTCACCTCGGCGATCACGGCCACGCCGGGCTTGCGCAACGCCGCGTACGCGTCCAGCGGCGGCGGCGCCGCCGCTGCCAGTTCACGGATCCGCTCCAGCGGAACCTGTTCCTGGCGTCGGGCGACGTCCTCACGCACGCCGGCCAGGATCTCGTCGAGCACGCTTACGGACGCGGCCTGACCGGCCTCGTCCCCCTCCGCGTGCGCATGCTCAGCAGTCACCAGCGGACTCCCCTCTCCGGGTGTCATGGGCCGATGCTAGGGGCAGCCGGCCGACGCCGGGCGCCGGGGGTATGGCGCTGCTCACCAAAAGGGCTGCGGCATAATGGCCGACTTGCCGTGAACGGTATGTCACGCAGTGCCACCTCCGGTATCGACCGCCGTCGCGCGACGGGTGCCCGGCGACCCCGTCGAAGCGGGCCGATCCACCGATCATGCCATCGGCACGGGATCGATGCCGGATGACAGCGATGTCGGTCGATGCTGTGAGCAAGCTCAAGGCCGAACGGCCAGTGCCTGGTCGCGGCCGAGGCGGGACAGTTGACCGGGCGGTCACCCCGGCGAAACGTCGGCGGGTCAGCATCGTCCTCGGGCAGACTCGATGGCGCGCCTGCCCGACCGTCGCCAATTCCTTGTGCGGGGTGACCATGAGTATCACCGAGCCGAGCCCGAGCATCGGGCTGACCACCATCTCGCGGACCGTCGCGTCGCTCGCCGTCGGGGTGGTGCACACGCTGGAGCGGGCCGTGGTCGGCGAGGGACGGATGCGGACCGCGCGCGGCAACGCCTGGGAGGCGGTCTGCGCCGACCGGGCCCGCGCGGACCAGCGCGCCGAACTGAACCGCCTGGTGGCCGAGCTGACCGCCGCCCGCGCCGCCGCCCGCCGCCAGCAGCGGGAGCGTCAACCGGTCGGCTGACAGCCGTGCCGGCGGTCGGGGTCACCAGCAGCCCAGCCCGCCGCCCGTCGCGCCGGCCGGCGTTCGGGCGGATCAGCCGGCAGTCGGGTCCTCGCCCCGGTCCAGCGCGTCCCACGCCTCCGTGGTCCGCCGCCCGGCCATCGGGCCGGCCGGACCGTCCGCGGGCTGCGCACTCTCCGTGATGGTCCGTGTCGGCCGCTCGTACCGGGCGCCCATCGCCGGCCAGCCACCACCGCGCAGCGCCGTCCACCCGCCGCCCGCCGCGGCCAGCAGGCCGCCGACCAGGCAGAGCGCCGGCCACTGCCGGCTCACCACGCCGTCGAGGTCAGCGACCAGCCCGTACCCGCCACCGGTTGCCACGGCCAGGCCGAGCACCCCGAGCAGCACGCCGAGCAGTCGTCGCAGCCGGCCCCGGGTGGCCAGCACCGCGCCGCCGCCGGCCAGCGTGACCAGGGCCAGCGCCGGCAGCCAGGGCAGCAGTGCGGCTCCGCTGCGGGCGTCGCGCACCGGCGGCAGCGGTGCCGGCCGCACCGTCAACTCGATCGACCAGCTCCGGGTCGCTGCCCAGAGCGCCAGGCCCGCGCCGGCCAGGCAGAGCAGCACGGCGTACGTCAACTGACGCCGTCCCGCCGCGGCCCGGGCGCCCGATTCCGGCCGGTCCTGTGGTTGCGCTGTCGTGCTCACCGGGCCGGCCGCAGCGTCTCGGCGGCAGCGATGGCGGCCAGCACGGCGGCGGCCTTGTTGCGGGTCTCCTGATCCTCGGCGGCCGGGTCCGAGTCGGCGACCACCCCCGCGCCGGCCTGCACGTAGGCGCGGCCGTCGCGGATGAGCGCGGTCCGGATGGCGATCGCCATGTCCAGGTCGCCGCCGAAGCCGAAGTAGCCGACCGTGCCGCCGTAGACGCCACGGCGAACCGGCTCCAGCTCCTCGATGATCTCCATGGCCCGCACCTTGGGCGCGCCGGAGAGCGTGCCGGCCGGGAAGGTCGCGGCGAGCGCGTCGAACGCGCTGCGGTCGTCACGCAGCGTGCCGGTCACGGTGGAGACGATGTGCATCACGTGGCTGTACCGCTCGATGGTGGCGAACTCGGGAACCTCCACGCTGCCCGGCCGGCAGACCCGGCCCAGGTCGTTGCGGCCCAGGTCGACCAGCATCACGTGCTCGGCCCGTTCCTTCGGGTCGGCGAGCAGTTCGGCGGCGAGCCCGGCGTCGGCGGCCGCGGTTTCGCCGCGCGGCCGGGTGCCGGCGATCGGGTGCAGCAACGCCCGCCGCTCCCCGTCCGCGCCGGCGGTGACCTTGAGGTGCGCCTCCGGGGACGAGCCGACGATGTCGAACCCGTCGAAGCGCAGCAGGTACATGTACGGGCTGGGGTTGCTGGTGCGCAGTACCCGGTAGACGTCCAGCGGGTCGGCGTGGGTGGGCCGTTCGAAGCGCTGGGAGAGCACGATCTGGAAGCACTCGCCGGCTCGGATCGCCTCCTTGGCCGCCTCCACCGCCTTCGGGTAGCCGCCGTCGGGGGTACGACAGAGCACCTCACCGGCCGGCGGGCGTTCGACCGTGGAGATCATTGGCGGGATGGGCCGGGACAGCGCGGTGGTCATCGCGTCGAGTCGGCCCACGGCGTGGTGGTACGCGGCGGCGACCTGCGCGACGCGGTCCGGGGCGTCCAGCGGCGGCAGCACCGCGTTGGCGACCAGGATCGCCGAGCCGTCGTAGTGGTCGAGCACCACCAGGTCGGTGGCGAGCATCATGCCCAGCTCCGGCACGCCGAGGTCGTCCTCGGTCAGGTCGGGCAGCCGCTCGAAGCGGCGGACCAGGTCGTAGCCGAGGTAGCCGACCATGCCCCCGGTCAGTGGTGGCAGCCCGCTGGAAGGGTCCCCGACCGGGCCGGCCAACGCCTCGACGGTCTCCCGCAGCACCCGCACCGGGTCACCCTCGGTGGGCAGCCCGGCCGGCGGCTGGCCGAGCCAGGTCGCCACGCCGTCCCGCTCGACGAGAGTGGCGCTGCTGCGTACCCCGATGAACGAGTACCGCGACCAGGCCATGCCGGCCGAGCCGACACCCTGTTCGGCCGACTCCAGCAGGAACGTGCCGGGCCCGCCGGCCAGCTTGCGGTAGACCCCGACCGGGGTCTCGGCGTCGGCCAGCAGCCGACGGGTGACCGGCACCACCCGCCAGTGCGCGGCCAGCTCGGTGAAGGTGGCCAGGTCGGGGCTCACCGCGCCGTCGGTCATGGTCGGGCCTCCGGGCTGGTGACCGGCAGCTCGGTGAAGAAGCACGTCGGGTGTCCGGTGTGGCAGGCGGCGCCGACCTGGTCGACGCTCACCAGCAGCGCGTCCCCATCGCAGTCGAGCGCGACCGAGCGGACGTACTGGTGGTGCCCGGAGGTGGCGCCCTTGACCCAGTACTCGCGCCGGCTGCGCGACCAGTAGGTGGCCCGGCCGGTGGTGAGGGTGCGGTGCAGCGCCTCGTCGTCCATCCAGGCGACCATCAGCACTTCGCCGGAGTCGTGCGCGCGGACCACGGCGGCGACCAGACCGTCGGCGGTGCGGCGCAACTGGGCCGCGATGGCCGGGTCGAGCCGGGACGGACGGGCCGGCACGGGCGCGGCCGGGCCGGTCGGATCGCTGGGGACGCCGGTCACCGGCGCGTCAGGTACAGGCACAGTGACCCATTGTCCCGCACGCGGCGCGGGCACCGGCGACGGCTCCCGGTGGGGTCGCGGTGGATCGCCGGCGGGTCGGGCCAGTTGGGCCACGTAGCGGTCCAGCCGGCCGTCGACCAGGGCGTCGGCCAGGTCCGTGCCGGCCACCTCAACGATCTCCTCGGCGTACGGGCGGATCAACGGCAGCGTGCCGGTGACCAACCGGACGGCGGCGGCCCACAGCTGCCCGGTGGCGCCCGGACGCAGCCCGAGGCAGAGCAGCATGTCCTCCCGGTAGCCGGGCGGGGCGATCGGCAGCTCCAGGGCCGCCGCGAAGGCAGCCCGGCGAGAGAAGACCCGTACCGACGGGTTGGCCGGGCGCAGCACCGAGGGGCAGAGCCGGGCCAGGTCGGCCACGGCGAGCCGTACCCCGAGGCGGTCGCTGGCGGCCCAGGCGGCGGCGGCCTTACCCAGCGTGGCGATCAGCTCCTCCAGCCGGGGCGGTTCGGCGGGCTGGCGGAGCACCGGCAGGTCGATGCGGGGCCGCCAGTGCGGGTCGGCCCAGAGCAGTCGCGCCGGTGCGGTGACCGGCAGCCCGAACGCCCAGTCGGCCGGCTCGCCGAGCCGGTGCACCCAGGAGCGGACGTCCAGGGCGGCCACCGACACGTGGGTGAGCCGGCCGGCGGACTCGGCCAGGTACGCCCGTCGGGCCGCGTACGGGGAGCCGCCGACCAGGACGTCGAGGTCGACGTCGCTGTGCGCGGTGGCGGCGCGCCGGGCGTGACTGCCGCGCAGCAGGATGCCGACGACCGGCCGCTCGGCGGCCTGCCGCAACCGCGCGGCCCAGTCCTCGAGAAACCCGCTGTCCGGTAACGGAGGGTGACCCACCGCGCCATCGTGCCGTACGCCCGATCGGCGCGCAATGCCCGTTGCCGGACCTGGTGTCCGGTCCGAAGGCTACTGCCCGTTCTCCAGCTCGGCGCGGCGGTAGGCGTCGATCTTGTGGTTGAGCACGGTGAGGTCCTCCTCCAGCTCGGCCATCCGGCTCAGCACCCGGGCCCGGTGCGCCTCGAACAGCGCCCGCCGGGCACCGAGGGTGCGGTCGCCCTGTCGGGCCAGCTCGGCGTAGCGACGCATGTCGCGCACCGGCATCCCGGTGCGGCGCAGCCGGGTGAGCAGGAACAACCAGCTGACATCGCCGGCGGTGTATCGGCGACGCCCGGCGGCGTCCCGGCCGACCGGCGCGACCAGCCCCTCCTGCTCGTACCAGCGCAGCGTGTAGGTGGTGAGGCCGACCCGTTCGGCGGCCTCACCGACGGTCAGGGTCATTTCTCTGGTGCTGACGTCCACGCCACCCAGGCTTCCAGCTCGAGTGCACTCGAAGTCAACCGTTGCGTGAACGCGGGTATCTCATCTAGCGTTGAGTTCAACAGTTGATGAGTTCCGCGGGAGGTGCGCGATGGACGACGCGATAGCGGTCCGCGACCTGGTGGTCGACCGGGGCGGGCGACGGGTGCTGGACGGCATCAGCTGCGCCGTCGCGCGCGGCGCCGTCACGGGGCTGCTGGGCCCCAGCGGCAGCGGCAAGACGACGTTCATGCGCGCGGTGGTCGGGGTGCAGGTGGTCACCAGCGGAACAGTCACCGTGCTGGGCCAACCGGCCGGCTCGCCCGCGCTGCGACACCAGGTGGGCTACCTCACCCAGGCGCCGAGCGTCTACGCCGACCTGACCGTGCGGGAGAACGCTCGGTACTTCGCGGCCCTGCACCGGCGGGGGCGCGCCGAGGCCGACCGGGCGATCAGCGACGTCGGGCTGGCACAGGCGGCCAACCAACTGGTCGGCACCCTCTCCGGCGGCCAGCGCAGCCGGGCCTCCCTGGCCTGCGCCCTGGTCGGTGAGCCGGAGCTGGTCATCCTCGACGAGCCGACCGTCGGTCAGGACCCGGTGCTGCGGGCCGATTTGTGGGCCCGGTTCCACGCGATGGCCGCGGCCGGGACCACCCTGCTGGTGTCCAGCCACGTGATGGACGAGGCGGCCCGCTGCGACCGGCTGCTGCTGATCCGGGAGGGGCGGCTGATCGCCGACGACAGCCCCGCCGCGATCCGCGCCGCCGCCGGCGTGGACGACCTCGACGAGGCGTTCCTGCGGCTGATCCGGGCCGGGGCGACGAGCTCCACCGGCTCGCGAACCGGAGGAGTGTCATGAACCCGCGGATCCTGGCGGCCACCACCGGCCGCATCCTGCGTCAGCTCCGGCACGACCGGCGCACCATCGCGCTGCTCGTGGTGGTGCCGTCCGTCCTGCTCACGCTGGTCTACTTCATGTACGCCGACCAGCCGAGCCCGCCCGGCCAACCGTCGGCGTTCGACCGGATCGCACTGGTGATGCTCGGCATCTTCCCCTTCGTGATCATGTTCCTGGTGACCAGCATCGCCATGCTCCGCGAGCGCACCTCGGGCACCCTGGAGCGGCTGCTCACCACGCCGCTGGGCAAGCTCGACCTGCTCTTCGGCTACGGCATCGCGTTCGGGCTGGCCGCCGCCGTGCAGGCCGCGGTCGCCGCCGGGGTGGCGTACTGGATCTTCGACCTGGACACCGCCGGCAGCAGCGGGCTGGTGATCGGGATCGCGGTGATCGACGCGGTGCTCGGTGTCGCCCTCGGGCTGTTCTGCAGTGCCTTCGCCCGCACCGAGTTCCAGGCCGTACAGTTCCTGCCGGTCGTGGTGGTCCCCCAACTGCTGCTCTGCGGGCTGTTCGTGGCCCGCGACCAGATGGCCGGCTGGCTCCAGGCGCTCAGCGACGCCTTCCCCCTCTCGTACGCCATCGAGGCGTTGCAGGAGGTCGGTGCCAACGCCGAGCCGACCGGCAGGATGTGGCGGGACGTGGCGGTGGTGCTCGGCGCGGTGGTGCTGGCGCTGGTGCTCGCGGCGGCCACCCTGCGCCGGCGCAGCGGCTGACCGATCGCGGCCGACGACCGCCGGGGCGAAGGGCCCCGGCGGCGCCCGGCGGACGAGACGAGGGGCGACGATGACGCGGCGGACCGGCCGACGACCTGGCAACCCGGACACCCGGGAGGCGATCCTCGACGCGGCGCGGACGGCGTTCTCCGAGCGCGGCTTCGACGCGGCCTCGATCCGCGCCATCGCCGGCACCGCCGGGGTGGATCCGGCGCTGGTGCACCACTACTTCGGCAGCAAGGACCAGCTCTTCCTCGCGGCGATGAACTTTCCGGTCGACCCGGGGGAGGTGGTGCCGAAGGTGCTCGCGGGCGGCCAGGACGGCATCGGCGAGCGGCTGGTCCGCACCTTCCTCGGCGTCTGGGACTCCCCGGCCGGCACCGCCGGGGTGGCGCTGCTGCGCTCGGCGGTGAGCAACGAGTGGACCGCGAAGCTGCTACGCGAGTTCATCACCACGCAGGTGCTGCGCCGGGTGCTCGACCAGCTCGACGTCGACCTGGTCGAGCTGCCGCTGCGCGGTTCGCTGGTCGCCACCCAGCTGATCGGGTTGGCCATGATGCGGCACGTGATCCGGTTGGAGCCGGTGGCGTCGGCCGACCCGGAGACGCTGGCCGTGGCCATCGGCCCAACCCTGCAGCGGTACCTGACCGGGCCGCTGCCGACCTAGCTAGGCCAGCTCCTTGACGGCCGGGCCCGCCGTGACTCGCTCCCGCGTGACCCGGCGGCGCCGGGTTGGCAGCCCGAGCGCCGGGTTGGCGACACCCCAGGCGGCGCCCTTGCAGATCAGCTCCTTGTAGACGGCGGCGAGCCGTCCGGTCAGGGCCGCCGACACGGCGCGGTCGTCGGCGGTGACGTACTGGATCACGCCCTCCTTGCGGCCGAGCGAGATGCACTGGTTGAGGTAGCGGAGCGGCGCGTTCGGGAGCTTCCCGCCGGTCAGCCGCGCCGCGATCGAGTCGGCAGCCTGCCACGCCATCGGCGTGCCCGAAGCGCACGACATCCGGAGCGGCTTGTTTCCTGCGCCGATCGCGAAGGCCGCGTCACCGATGGCGTAGACGTCCGGGTGCGAGACCGAGCGCATGGTCCCGTCGACCACGATCTGACCGGTGCTGGTGACCTCCAGGGAGGTCTCCTTCGCGATCGGGTGGACCGCGAAACCGGTGGTCCATACGGTGACCGAGGCCGGGATGGCATTTCCGTCGGCGGTGGTGACGTGGCCGGCTTCGACGCCGGTGACGGCGGCATGTTCGTGCACGGTGATCCCGAGTTTGCCGAAGACCTTCCGCAGGTGACCGCGGCCCTTGGTCGAAAGCCAGTCGCCGAGGCCTCCGCGGGCGGCGAGGGCGACGTCGAGGTCCGGGCGGGCCTCAGCGATCTCGGTCGCGGCCTCCAAGCCGGTGAGTCCGCCGCCGACGACGACCACGGTCTGTCCGGCGTCGAGGCCGGCCAGGCGCTCGCGCAGCCGGAGTGCTCCGGGGCGGCTGGCGATCTCGTACGCGTGCTCGGCGGTCCCGGGGACGCCCTGAGCGTTCCAGCCGCTGCCGAGGGCGTAGACGAGCGTGTCGTAGGCGAGTTGCCCGGCGCCGTTCGCGTCGATGACGCCGACGGTCTTGCGATCGACGTCGACGCCGGTGACCCTCGCCACCCTGAATTCGACACCGGTGCCCGCGAACATCTCACCGAAGGGCCGGGGCTTGAGGGTCTGGCCGGTGGCGAGCTGGTGCAGGCGGACGCGCTCGACGAAGTCGGGCTCGGCGTTGACGAGGGTGATGGCGACCTCCTCGCGGTGGAGCCGCTTGGCGAGGCGCCCGGCGGCGATGGCTCCGGCGTATCCGGCGCCGATGACGACGATGCGGTGCTGCATGTCCGTGCTCCTGTCTGACGAGATTCGCCACTTGAACCGGGCGGTCCGCCGTTTGCTGACAGGCAGGAGCGTGATGTGAAGCACCTCACACGAGGGTCAGAACGCCTCGAACAGCGGTCGTCCGTGGTCAGAGGCCGCAAACCGCTCGGTCGCGCGCTCCAGCTTGTCGGGGTTGACCTGGCTACGGACGGCGGCGACGCCCTCGGCGGTGACCTGCAGGCACATGACGCCGACGACCCGGCCGTCCACGACGGCCACGGCGGCGGGATCACCGTTGGCGGTCCAGGCGTAGACACCGGGCGAGCCGCCGACCACGGCCCGCTTGGCGGCGGCGGGTTTGAACAGTCCCCACAGGAACCGCGCGACCGCGTGGGCTCCCTCGAACGCCTTGGCGCGAGCCGGAACCTTTCCGCCGCCGTCGCCGATCGAGATCGCGTCCGCGGTGAGCAGCCGCACGAGCGGCCCGGTCTGGCCGCTGGTGGCGGCAGCCAGGAACTCCTCGACGATCCGCCGGGCGGCAACCCCGTCAATCTCGGTACGGGTCTTGCCGTCCGCGACGTGCTTCTTCGCGCGATGGAGGATCTGCTGGCAGGCGGTCTCGGTGATGTCGAGGATCTCGGCGATCTCCCGGTGCGGGTAGTCGAAGGCTTCCCGCAGCACGTACACGGCCCGCTCCTTGGGGGACAAGCGCTCCATGAGGGTGAGGACCGCGTACGAGACCGATTCGCGCTGCTCGGCGGTGTCGGCCGGGCCGAGCATCGGGTCCCCGGCGAGCAGCGGCTCGGGAAGCCACTGGCCCACATAGGTCTCGCGCCGCGCCCGCGCGGAGGTGAGCTGGTTGAGGCACAGGTTGGTGAGCACCTTGGTCAGCCAGGCTTCAGGCACCTCGATACGTGCGACATCGGCGGCCTGCCAGCGTAGGAACGTCTCCTGCACGGCGTCCTCGGCCTCCGTGGCGGAGCCGAGAAGCCGGTACGCGATGGCCTCCAGACGATGCCGGGAGCCCACGAACCGGTCGACGTCGTCCGAGGCCATGGGCATGGCTCCGATCCTAGGCGAGTCGGTGGCAGACGGTTACGCACGCTTCCGCATGACGGTGGGTAGGAGCAGCGCCTCGGCTCCGACCGGTCGGAAGCCGGCAGCGTGGAACGCGCGGATGCTGCGCGCGTTGCCCGCGGCCTGCTGCGACCAGACCGGTTCTCCGGCCGGTACGAGGTGGCGGGCGGCAACGGCCAACGCGCGGCCCAGCCCTTGGTGGCGTGCCTGCTGGTCCACCTCGATCGCGGTCTCCCAGCGGCCCGCTACCCCGCGACCGAGGATGACGAGCCCGCCGTCGGCGGCCCAGACGCGCACGTCGTCCCGACGCAGACGTGCTCTAACCACCCGGGGGTGGTCCGGGTCGGCTATTTCGCGCAGCCGTACTGGTGGCTCTCCAGCCAGCGATGTCGCCACTGTCAGCAGGTCGATGGTGTCGGTGGATCGGCCGGTGCGATCGAGCAACGCGGTGAGGAAGCGTGGGTTCATCGTGGCTGCCAGCTCGTCACAGGCGAGGTCGGCCACGATCGTGTGCACCCAATGCGGATCTTCGTCGGTGAACACCACTGAGTGCGCGGTGAAAGCGATCACCCCGGCATCCCGTCGGTTGGGTTGCGGGATCACCGTCGTGCCACCGTCTGGCGGTGGGAACCGCCCGCCAGCCGCCGCGTCCAGAATCTCCGCCAGTGTCTGGCCCATGCCGTTGGCTCCTCCCGATGCTTCCCGAGCCGGTCGCTGATGGCCACGACGCGGTCATCGACCCGCACGTGTCATCGTCGCTGAGTACGCAACCGTGGCAGACGCCACCGTGGGCACGGTGGCCGTGCCGATTGCGGCAAGGGGCCGAGGCCGAGTGTGAACGCGGTGATGCTCAGATGGCCCGCGCCCAGGGCCGCTCTCCGGCCACTTCCAGTGCCTGCCGGGCTCAGTACGGCGGGCGGGCCTCGGCCGGGAGGCGCAGCGACGGCAGCAGGCCGGCCAGCTCGTCCGGGTCGGCCACCGGGCCCGGGAAGGCCAGCCGGACCCGCCGCCGGGCGCCGGGGCGGCCGAGGATGACCACCAGCCCGTAGCGGTCGATGCGCACCACCCGAGGCGGCCCGTCGGGCGTCTGCTCGGTCAGCCCGAGCTGCCGGCGCAGGTACTCGGTCACCTGCGAAGCGTCGCGCTCGGCGAGGTCGGCCAGCAGCCGCGCCTCGACCGGGTGCACCGGGTCCGGCTCGGCCTCGGCGTACTCCCCCGGGTCGATCCGCTGCACGACACCGGCACGCTCCCAGCGAACCTCGACCACCTCGAAGCGGAACAGCCGGAACCGGACGCCCAGGTCGAGCAGGTCGCCGGTCGGGTCCACCACGGCGAAGTCAACCGCCGCGCTGCGGGCCTCGGCGCCGTGCAGCTCGGCGGCCCAGCCCGAGACCCAGGCACGGCCCAGGCCCGGGGCGCCGGCCGCGGGCGGCAGGTCGAGCACGTCGAGGACCACCGCCACGTCGCCACCCCCGGCGACCGGTCGCAGCGCGGCGGCCAGGTGACTGGCCACCGGCACCAGGAGCAGCACCCGGCCGTCCGGATCGGTCACGTGCCGGGCGTGGTGCGGGCCCGGCCGATGGGCCAGATGGACGAGACCGGGCAGCCGGCCGGCGACGAGGGTACGAACGATCTCGGCGGGGCTGGGCCGCATGGGCGCGACCTCCTTCAGAGGTTAGGCTTACCTAACCGGAGCGTAGAGCACGCGGCCGACGGCGTCCACCGTCTCGGCGCAGGTGGACGCCGGTCCGTTACCGGGTCTGCTCCAGCCACGAGGCGTACAGCAGGCCGTAGATCGAATCGGGGTCGCGAACCAGTTCGTCGTGCGGGCCGCGCTGCACGATCCGCCCCCGGTCCACCACGATCACCTCGTCGGCGGCCTGCGCCGTGGAAAGCCGGTGCGCGATCGCCAAGGTGGTCCGGCCCCGGGTCACCGCATCCAGGGTGCGTTGCAACCGCACCTCCGTCGCCGGGTCAACCGCGCTGGTCGCCTCGTCCAGCACCAGCAGGTCCGGGTCGGCCACGTACGCCCGGGCCAGCGCGACCAACTGCCGCTCCCCCACGCTGAGCGCCTCCCCGCGCTCGCCGACCGGAGTGTTCAGGCCAGCCGGCAGGCCGTCCAGCCAGTCCGCCAGGCCCAGCTCGGTGAAGGCGGCGCCGAGCTGCTCGTCGGTCAGCTCCGGCCGGGCGAACCGGACATTGTCCCCCACTGTCGCGTCGAACAGGAACCCGTCCTGCGGCACCATCACCACCCGCGAACGCAGCGAGTCGAACCGGACCTCCGCCAGCGGAACCCCGGACAGCAGCACCGCGCCCGCCGACGGATCCATCAGCCGGGTGAGCAGCTTGGCGAACGTGGTCTTGCCGCTGCCGGTCTCGCCGACCACCGCCACCCGACTCTTCGCCGGGATCTCCAGGTCGATGTCCTGCAACACCGGCGGGCCACCGGGATAGGCGAACCGCACCCCGGCGAACCGGATGTCCAGCGGCCCGCCCGGCAGGTCCCGCCCCTGCTCCCCCGGGTCAGCCACGTCCGGAGCGACATCCAGCACGTCCAGCACCCGACGCCAGCCCGCGATCGCGTTCTGCGCCTCGTTGAGCACCTCGGTGGCGATCTGCACCGGCTGGATGAAGAGCGTCACCAGGAAGAGGAACGCGGTCAGCTGGCCGATCGACAACGTGCCGTCCACCCCCAGCGTCACCCCGAGCACCACCACGCCGGCCAGCGCCACCCCAGCCGCCAGCTCACCAACCGAGCTGCCCACGATGCTGATCCGGATCGCCCGCTGCTGCGCCAGGCGCTGGCTGTCGATGGCGTCGTCCAGCCGCCGCGCGGTCCGGCCCGCGATGCCGTACGACCGGATCACCGGCGCGCCCACCACGCTCTCGCCGATCGCGCCGAGCAGCGTGCCGGTGCGCTGACGCACCGTCGCGTACGCCGCGCCGAGGCGGCGCTGCAACTGCCGGATGATGAACACCGCCGGCAGGAACGCCACCAGCACCACCAGGGTCAACTGCCAGGAGTACGCGAGCATGACGATCGTGGTGACCACCAACTGGCCGAGGTTGACCAGCAGGATCACCCCACCCCACTGGAGGAACTGGGTGATCTGGTCGACGTCGCTGGTCACCCGGGAGACCAGCGAGCCACGCCGCTCCGACTGCTGGTGCAGCATCGACAGGTCGTGCACGTGCCGGAACGCCCGGGTCCGCACGTTGGCCAGCGCCGTCTCGCTGACGGTGAACAGCCGGCGCATCATCAGGTAGCCGCAGAGCGTGGTGACCGCGAGGATCGCCGCGGTGATCACCGCCACCGACCAGACCACGTCCAGGTTCAGGCCACCGACGATGCCGCGGTCGATGCCCTGCTGCACGGCGACCGGTACGGCCACCCGGCCGACCATGTAAACGAGCGCCAGGGCCAGCGTGCCGGCCAGCCCGGTCCGCAGCTCCGGCGAGAGCGCCAACCCCCGGCGCAGGGTCTGCCAGGTCGTCTCCACCCGCTCTGCCCGCTCATCAGTCTGCGCGCTCACCGGGCCAACCTTTCGTTCGCGACTGCGGGGCTCCGCTTCGCTGCACTCCTCGCGCTCACCGGGGCTGACCTTTCGTTCGCGACTGCGGGGCTCCGCTTCGCTGCACTCCTCGCGCTCACCGGTCCACCTCGATCTCCAGGCCCGACGGCAGCGGGGCGACCTCTTCGTCGTCGTACGAGCGCTCCTGCGCGCGCTCGACCTCCGCCTGCTCGTAGGCGGTCACCAGGTCGGCGTAGCCGGGCACGGTGGCCAGCAGCTCGGTGTGCGTACCCCGGGCCACCACCCGTCCCTGCTCCACGTAGATGACCTCGTCGGCCATCGCGATGGTGGCCCGGCGGTACGCCACCACCAGGATCGACGCGGCCGACACTCCCGGCTGGGACGCCGACGAGCGCAGCCCGGCCAGGATGGCCGCCTCCACCCGGGGGTCCACGGCGCTGGTCGCGTCGTCGAGCACCAGCAGGCGCGGCCGGCCGGCCACCGCGCGGGCCAGGGTGAGCCGCTGCCGCTGGCCGCCGGAGAGCGAGGTGCCCCGCTCGCCGACCATGGTGTCCAGCCCGTCGGGCAGCGCCGCCACGAACCCGTCCGCCTCGGCGAGCCGCAGCGCCGCCCAGACGTCCTCGTCGTCGATGCCCGGCCGGTCGAGGGCGATGTTGGCCCGGACCGTGTCGTCGAAGACGAACGGCACCTGGGCGACCAGGGCCACCGTGCCGGCGAGCGACGCGGCGGTCAGCTCGCGCACGTCCACCCCGTCCAGCTCGACGGTGCCGGCGTCCGGATCGACCAGTCGCACCGCCAGCGAGGCGATGGTGGACTTGCCGGCGCCGGTCGGGCCGACCAGAGCCACCGTCCGCCCGGCGGGCACCGTGAAGCCGACCTCGCCGAGCACCTGCGCACCGGGCTGGTGCGCCTCGGCGGGCGGGTACGAGAAGTGCACGTCGGTGAAGGTGAGGGCGGCCGGGCCCGGGGTGGCCGGGTCGAGAACCACCCGCCCGTACGGCATCTCGCCGGTCGCGTCGAGGACCCGGCGGACCCGGTCCCAGCCGGCGACGCTGCGCGGCAGCTCGGCCAGCACCCAGCCGATGGCCCGCACCGGGAAGGCCAGCACGGTGAAGAGGAAGGCCACGCTGACCAGCTCCGTGACGCTGATCGCGCCCTGCCGCAGCCGGAACGCCCCGACCACCAGCACGGCCAGGGTGCCGAGGCTGGGCAGCGTCTCCAGCAGCGGGTCGAAGACGCCGCGCAGCCGGCCGACCGCGATCAACGCGTCACGCAGCTCACCGGCCCGACCGGCGAACCGGGCGGTCTCCTGCGCCTCGCGGCCCATCGTCTTGACCACCAGGGCACCGTCGAAGCTCTCGTGGGCGATCCCGCTGACCTCGGCGCGCAGCCGCTGAGCCCGGGCCTGCCGGGGCGCCATCCGGCGGGAGTAGACCACGTTGAGCGCGAACAGCGCGGGGAAGACCGCGAGGCCGACCAGGGCCAGCGCCCAGTCGGTGGCGAACAGCGAGACGATCGCGCCGACCAGCATCACCAGCGTGCCGACCGCGAAGGGCAGCGGCGCGATCGGGTACCAGGCCGCCTCCACGTCGGAGTTGGCGTTGGAGAGCAGGGTGCCGGTGGCGTTGCGGTGGTGCCAGGACAGCGGCAGGTCCAGGTAGCGGCGGGTGACGCGGCGGCGGTAGGCCGCCTGGAGGCGGTACTGCATGTAGCCGGCGCCGAGTCGGCGGCCGAAGATCCCCACCACCCGCAGCACGCTGATCCCGAACAGCGCGACCGCGGCCAGCGCCAGGGTGCCGGTGGCCACCTCGCCGCGGGCGATGGCCGGTACCACCACGTCGCCGACGACCCCGCCGACCACGTACGCGCTGACGATGACCATCGCGCCGAACAGCACGCTGCCGACCACCGCCACCGTGAAGATCCGTGGCTGCTCCCGGATCGCCTGCCGGAGAACCCCCAGCCCTCGGCCGAGCACATCCCGACTTGTCTTGCTCGCCACGCTCTCCCCCGCCGTAAGCCGCAATTATCTCCCTCATCCTTACCGGTCCGGACCACCCCCGCCGACTCGGACCGGATATGTCGACCGTCACGTACCGGACGGCGGGACCGGCTCGACGTCGACGCGAGATCCGCCGGCGCGCGCTCACGGGCCCCCGGGCCTACCATCGGGGCCATGCCGCGGTATGCCCGAGCCGAGCGCCAAGCGCTGGCCGACCTCATGCTGGCCCTCGGGCCGGACGCTCCGACGATCAACGAGGGCTGGGCCACCCGTGACCTCGCCGCGCACCTGGTGCTGCGGGATCGCCGCCCGGACGCGGCCAGCGGCCTCGTGCTGGCGCCGCTGCGTGGGTACGCCGAACGGGTCCGTCTCCGGCTCGCCGCCCAGCCCTATCCCGAGCTGGTGGCGCAGGTGCGCCGGCCGCCGGTGTGGAGCCCGGTCAGCAACCCGGTGACCGACGAACTGGCCAACACGCTGGAGTTCTTCATCCACCACGAGGACGTGCGGCGGGCCGGCTCGGGATGGCTGCCGCGCGAGCTGTCGCCCGGCCTGCAGGCCGCGCTCTGGAAGCGGGCCGCCCCGATGGCCCGGCTGGCGCTGCGCCGCTTCCCTGCGGACCTGTACGTGCAGGCGCCCGGGCACGGCGAAATCTCGGTCGGCCGCGGCGGTGAGCCGCTGCGGGTGGTCGGCGCCCCGGCCGAGCTGGCCCTGTTCCTCTCCGGCCGGCAACGGGTGGCCCGCGTCCAGTTGGACGGCCCGGCCTCCTCCGCGCAGCAGCTGCGTAACGCCAGCCTGGGCATGTAACTTTCTGTGCCTGATCGGTCACTTTCCCGGTGCGGAACGACCCGCACCCAACGATCCAGACCGATCCCTACTCCCGTACTCTTCACCGCGCCGTTCCGCGCCGGGGCGGCACGAGTGGGGGCGGACGATGCGGAGTTTCGCGATCTCGGCGCTGGAGGAGCCCCCCTTCGCGGCGGGGTGCCATGAGGCCACGGATCGGGTGGCGAGCGAGAGCGTCGAGTGGGCGCGCGTGTTCGGGCTGGTCGATTCCGGACACCGAGTTCACCGGCTGCAACGGGCGGATGCCGCCGGCCTGGCCGGCCGGGCCTGCCCGGACGGGCCGGTGGACGGGTTACGGCTGCTCACCGACCTGATCTCCTGGCTCTTCGTGATGGACGACGCCTGCGACGAGGACGGCCTCGGCACCGACCCGAGCCGGCTGGCACCGGCGATCGGCACCCTGCTCGACGTGCTGGACCGGTGCGGTGACCCGGACATCATGCCGCCCGCCGTTGGGCCGCTGGGTGACGCGCTGCACGACCTGTGCCGCCGCGCCCGGGCGCAGGGCCACCCGGCACTGCTGCTGCGGTTCGTCAGCCAGTTGCGGGAGTACCTGCTGGCGCTGCTCTGGGAGGCGACCAACCGGGAGCGCCGGCGGGTGCCCGAGGTGGCGGAGTACGTCCAACTGCGCCGACACATCGGCGGCGTGCACCCCTGCCTCACCCTGACCGACCTCGCGTCGAAGGAGCCGCCCGGGTCGGCCCGACGCGCCGATCCGACGCTGCTCACCCTGGACCTGCTGGCGGTCGACCTGATCTGCTGGTGCAACGATCTCTTCTCCTACGGCAAGGAGAGCCAGGTCGACCCGGACGCGCACAACCTGGTGACGGTGATCGCCCAGGAGAGCGGCTCGGACGAGGCGGACGCCCTGCGGGCGGCGGCGGACCGGTTCAACCGAGGGCTGGCGGCGTACCTGACCGTGGAGGAAGCGCTGCTGGCCGGCGGGGACGACGGGTTGCGCCCCGCGCTCGCCGCCCGGCGCAACTGGGTCCGGGCCACCTACGACTGGTCACTCGTGGCCGCCCGGTACGCCTGATCTGGCCGTACCGGTTGGTGGGATGGCACCCCCGGACGATCACCGGGGCTAGCCGATGTCCGGTGACAGGCAATACCCTTCGGTAACCACTTTGACGTGACGACCGTCACGCCACCACCCCCGAAGGCGGCTACAGCGATGGCTCTCGATGTCCCGTACCGCTCCATCCCGGACATGTTCCTCAAGCGCGTGGCGGCCACCCCCGACCGGCACGCGTTCGCCTCCCCGAACCCCGACAATTCGGGTCCCGTCTGGCTGACCTGGGACCAGGTCGGCCAACGCGCCAAGGCGGTCGCCGCCGGCCTGCACGGCCTGGGCGTCGGCCAGGAGGATCCGGTCGCGATCCTCGCCAACACCCGGCTGGAGTGGGTGATCGCCGACCTCGGCATCATGTGCGCCGGCGGGGCGACCACCACCGTCTACCCGACCACCGAGCCGGCGGACGCGACCTACATCATCGCCGACTCGGGTTCGAAGGTGCTGTTCGCGGAGAACCCGGCCCAGGCCGCCAAGATCGCCGGTGCCGACCTGCCCGCGCTGACCCACGTGGTGCTGCTCGACGGCGTCGCCGACGAGGCCGCCGCGATCCCCCAGCTCACGCTCGCCGACCTGGAGGAGCGGGGCACCCGTGCGCTGGCCGCCGAGCCGGATCTGATCGACATGCTGGTGGCCGGCATCGGCCCGGAGCACCTGGCCACCCTGATCTACACCTCCGGCACCACCGGTCAACCCAAGGGCGTCGAGCTGCTGCACGGCGGCTGGTGCTGGGAGGCCGTGGCGCAGGCCGAGGTCGGGCTGCTGCGCGACGACGACCTGCAGTACCTGTGGCTGCCGCTGGCCCACTCGTTCGGCAAGACGCTGCTCTGCGGCGCCATCCACGTCGGCCTGCCCACCTATGTGGACGGACGGGTGGAGAAGCTGGTCGACCTGCTCTCGGTGATCCGGCCGACGCTGATGTGCGGCGCTCCCCGGGTGTTCGAGAAGGTCTACAACAAGGCGGTGACCACCGCGCAGGGCGGCGGCGGCGCGAAGGCGAAGATCTTCGCCTGGGGCGTCCGGGTCGGCAAGGCGAAGGTGGCCCTGGAGCAGGCCGGCAAGCCGGTGCCGGCCGGGCTGAAGCTGCGCTACGGGGTGGCCGAGAAGCTGGTGTTCAGCAAGCTCCAGGCCCGCCTGGGCGGTCGGATGCGCGTACTGGTCTCCGGTGCCGCTCCGCTCAGCCCGGAGATCGCCACCTTCTTCGCCGCCGCCAACCTGCCGATCTCCGAGGGCTACGGCCTGACCGAGACCAGCGCCGGCAACTTCGTCAACCCGCCCTCGGGGTTGCAGATCGGCACGGTGGGCCGGGCGATGGGCGACCTGGAGTGCCGGATCGACACCGACGGGGAGATCCTGGTCCGTGGCCGGCCGGTGATGCGCGGCTACCACAACCTGCCGGAGGAGACCGCCGCCGCCTTCACCGAGGACGGCTTCTTCCGCACCGGTGACATCGGCAGCCTCGACGAGCAGGGCTACCTGCGGATCACCGACCGGAAGAAGGACCTGGTCAAGACCTCGGGCGGCAAGTACATCGCGCCCTCGCACATCGAGGGGATGTTCAAGGCGATCTGCCCGTACACCTCGCAGGCGATCGTCGTCGGGCAGGCCCGCAACTTCTGCACGATGCTGGTCACCCTGGACCCGGATGCGATCCAGGGCTGGGTCGCTGGTGGCCCCCTGGAGGGCCGCGACTACTCCGCCATCGTCTCCTCGCCGGAGGCCCAGGCGATGGTCGAGGAGTACGTCGCCCAGCTCAACGCCAAGCTCAACCGCTGGGAGACGATCAAGAAGGTGGCGATCCTGCCGCGCGACCTGACCATCGAGCACGGCGAGATCACCCCGTCGTTGAAGATCAAGCGCCGCGGTGTGGAGAGCAACTTCGCCGCCGAGATCGACAAGATGTACGCCGGCACCCTCGCCGAGCTCTGAGCCGACCGTCGGTGGCCTCGCACCCGCCCGGGTGCGGGGCCGCTGGCGTTCACAGGTGCCGCCCCCGCCACTGCGTCTGGTCGGCCTCGGCAGCCAGTTGCTCGGTCAGCGCCACCTCGCGCACCTGCCGGCGCAGCGGGGCATCCACCACCGTCTGCACCGCAGTGGCCGCCAGGACGACCAGACCGAGCAGCCCCAGCGCGAGCAGTTCCGGCAGTCGGGCCGCGACCGGCACCAGCACGACGATCAGCCCCACCGCCACGGCCGACGGCCAGCGCAGCGTGTCGAGCCCGCGCCACCCGAGGGCCACCAGCGCCAGCAGGTACAGGGCCACCCCGCCGTGCAGGGTCAGCAGGTCGAAGCCGGGCAGCGGCACACCCCAGCTCGGCGTGGACGGGTCTGCCGCGTCGGCGAGCAGCCCCTTGAGGCCCAGCGCGAACAGAATCGTCCCGGCCACCATCGGCAGGTGCAGGTAGGTGTACGCGCTGCGGGCCAGCGCGCAGCGCAGGTCCTGATCACGGGTCCGGTGCAGTCGCTGCTCCAGCGCCAGGGCGAGGGTGTCGAAGTACGACCACCAGAGCGCGGCGACCACGGCGACACCCAGCACCGCCGCGATGATCACCGGCCAGGTCAGCGGTAGGCCGGTGATGAACCCGGGGCCCAGCCCGAGCGAGATGATCGACTCACCGAGCGCGACCAGAATGATCAGCGCGTGCCGCTCGGCCCAGTGTCCAGCCGAGACGAGCGTCCATCCGCTGCGGCGGAGCACCAGGCCGAAGCCGTACTCGACGGCGATGGCGACCAGCCACAGCGTCAGCCGGATGCCGGTCCCGATCGGCACGTCGAACAGCCGCGGCGGCAGCAGCGGGGCGCTGACGATGAGCGCGGTGGAGATCAGCACCGGCACGGCGAGCAGCAACGAGCGGCGGCGCAGCCGCGGGTCGTACCGGACCACCCAGCCGAAGATCGCGACCTGGAACGCGCGGACCAGGAAGTAGCAGGTCACGAAGACCAGCGGGCCATACAGACCGCCGGGCGCGTCGCGGAACGCCTGGGGCATGCTCAGCGCGAAGACGAACGCCGCGGCCATGCTGGCGAAGCCGACCAACGGGACGATCCCCTGGTCGGTGCGCACCACGTTGCCGAAGGCGGCGAAGCTGGTCCAGCACCACCAGAGCAGGGCCAGCACCAGTAGGCAACGGATCAAGCCGGACGCGTTCGCATTGTCGGCGGTCAGCGTGGTGACGTTGAGGAACGCGAAACGAAGACCAGGTCGTAGAAGAGTTCCAGCCGGTTCGTGCGGGAACCGGGGGCGCCGGGCCGGATCCCGCGCGACCACCGGACCCCGCCTTCGCCGCCCATCCCGGCAGTCTGTCAGCACGGGGCGGACCGGCAGGCCCGATTGGATGACCTCGGCAGGCGGTCAGCGGCCCTGCTGGCGGGCCTGCCGCCTGCGCGGCAGCGGGACGCGCGGATGTGCGCCAGGCGGCGGGACTCAGGCGATGACGGCTGGCTCCCGCCAGCGCTGCCGGCCGGTGCGGTCCAGGTCGTAGCGGACCGCGGCGATCCGCCCCACGGCCTCCACCAGGTCGGCGGCGGGCAGGGTGAACGGCAGCCGCAGGAACCGCTCCAGGGTGCCGTCGAGGCCGAACCGAGGACCGGGCGCCAGCCGGACGCCGACCTCCTCGGCTGCCCGGGCCAGCGCGCTGGAGACCGGGCCGTCCAGCTCGGCCCAGAGCGTCACACCGCCGCGCGGCACGGTGACCCGCCAGTCCGGCAGCCGGTGCGCAAGCGCGCCGAGCAGCGCGTCGCGCTGGGCGGCGAGCTGGACGCGGCGGCCCGCGACGATGGCCGCCGCATCGGCGAGCAGGTGCACCGCGACCAGTTGGTCCAGCACGGGGCTGGCCATGTCCACACCGACCCGGACGGCGGCCAGCCGCTGCACCTGCGGCGCGGAGGCGCGTACCCAGCCGATCCGCAGGCCACCCCAGTACGGCTTGCTCATCCCGCCGATCGTGACCACCCGGGAGTGCCGGTCGAAGGTGGCCGTCGGCGGGGGCAGCTCGGTGCCGTCCAGCGGCAGGTCCACGAAGGACTCGTCGATGACCAGGTCGGTGCCGACGGCGTGGGCGGCGGCCACCACCCGCTCACGCAGCGACGCCGGCATCAGGTGCCCGGTCGGGTTCTGGAACTCCGGGATCAGGTAGGCCAGCTTGGGCCGGGTCTGCCGGAGGCTGCCCAGCAGCAGATCGGACTCCCAGCCGCCGGCGTCGGCGGCCAGGCCGTGAGTGGTGATCCGGGCGCGCCGGCCGGCCAGCGCGGCGAGGGCGTTGGGGTAGGTCGGGGACTCGACCAGCACGCTGCCGCCGGGGGCCAGGGCGAGCCGCAACACCAGGTCCAGTGCGTGCTGGGTGCCGCTGGTGACCATGATCTGGTCGGCCGAGGTGGGTAGGCCCCGGGCGGTGTACCCGTCGGCCACGGCCTCGCGCAGCTCGATGATGCCGGTCGGGTGGTAGCCGGCCCCGCCCAGGTAGCGGGGCAGGTCCTCGGCGGCGGCCCGGGCGGCCGCCAGCAGTTGCGGCGGGGCGGCCAGCGCGGCGACGCCGAGGTCGATCATCTCCCGGTCGTCCAGCGGGGTCCAGAGGCCGGTGCTGGCCACCCGGTGGTTGCCGGGCAGCATGGTCCAGCTCCCGGCGCCCCGACGGCTGGCCAGGTGCCCGGTCTCGCGCAGCTGCCGGTACGCGGCGGTGACCGTGGTGCGGCTGATCCGCAGCGCCTCGGCCAGCTCCCGTTCGGCCGGCAGGCGGACACCCAGCGGTAGCCGGCCGTCGGCGAGCAACCCGCGCACCGTGCTGGCCAGGGCGGCGTAGTCGGGGCTGCGCCGCCGACCCGGCAGGGCGTGCCACTGCCCGAGCAGGCGGGCCAATTGGACGCCCCTCAGCTCACCCGCCATGGCCACTCCTCCGATATTGGCTTCTCCCTCCGGGAGGATTGGCACCTAGGGTGGCATGCATGGCACTGATTGGCAATCTCCGGCACCGGCCGGCGCGACGGTTGGCCCAGCTCTACGTCGGGCTGGTCCTCTACGGGGTCAGCATGGCCCTGATGATCCGCTCCGGCCTGGGCCTGGACCCGTGGGACGTGTTCCACCAGGGGTTGTCCGAGCTGACCGGGCTCTCCTTCGGCACGGTCACCATCGCCGTCGGCGCGCTGGTGTTGCTGCTCTGGATCCCGCTACGGCAGCGGCCCGGTCTCGGCACGGTCAGCAACGTGGTGGTGATCGGCCTGGTGGTGGACGCCACACTGGCCCTGCTGCCGTCCGGCGGCCCGCTCGGCGTGCGGATCGCGCTGCTGGTTACCGGGATCGTCGCCAACGGGGCCGCCACCGGAATGTATCTCGGCGCCCGGTTGGGCCCGGGCCCGCGCGACGGGTTGATGACCGGCTTCGTGGCCCGCCGGCCCGGCTGGTCGATCCGGCTGGTGCGCACGGTCATCGAGGTCACCGTGCTGGCGCTGGGCTGGCTGCTCGGCGGCACGGTCGGCCTGGGGACCGTCGCGTACGCGCTGGCCATCGGTCCGCTGGCCCAACTCTTCATCCCGCTGTTCGCGGTGCCCGAACCGGACACCGCCGCACCCGTGCCGGCGACCGCCGCGCCGGCCACGCCGGCCGTCTGAGGCCTCACCGACCGTTCGCGGACCGGCACGCCACGGTGGTGCGGCGGGCCGGATGGTGGGTGGGTGTTCCCTTCCGCGACGCTCGCCGTCATCATCTCTGCATGGGGGAGAACGGTTGGCGCTGGACCGATGCCTGGATCTTCGTGTCGCTGGTCATCGCGAGCGGGGCGGGGCGGCACCGTCGGTCGGCCACCAGCCGCCGGCCGGAGGGCGTCCGCCTGACCGACGTGCTCTCCACCGCCGATCACCTCAATCACGCGATCCCGCAGCGCCACGAGGTGGAGGCCGCGGTCCAGCGGCTGGTCGGCGCCGGGCTGGTCAGCGTCACGGACGGCTGGTTCCGGATCACCGCCGACGGCGAGCAGCTCTGGCGCACCAGGCCGCGCGCCGGGGTGGCGACCATGGTGGACACCGTGCAGGGCGTGCTGAGCCGCCGGCACGCGCCGGCCAGCGCCGACTGGAGCCTGGACGAGGCCGACCACGCGGCGGCCGTCCAGGAGTACATGGTCCGCTCGATCCCCACCCCCCGGCGTTCGCCGGAGGGTCAGTCCGGCGGGTACTGACCGGGCTCAGCGCACCGGGTGGCCGCCGCGGCGCAGCACGTCCTTGACCTCGGCCACGGTCAGCTCGCCGAAGTGGAACACGCTGGCGGCGAGCACCGCGTCCGCGCCGGCGGCGATCGCCGGTGGGAAATGCGCCACCTCGCCGGCGCCGCCGCTGGCGATCACGGGCACGTCCACCACCGCCCGTACCGCGGCGATCAGTTCCAGGTCGAAGCCCGCCTTGGTGCCGTCGGCGTCCATCGAGTTGAGCAGGATCTCCCCCGCGCCCAGCTCGGCCCCTCGCTGCGCCCAGTGCACCGCGTCGATCCCGGTGCCGCGCCGGCCGCCGTGCGTGGTGACCTCGAAGCCGCTGGGCGTGCTGCCGGCCGGGGCCCGGCGCACATCGAGGGAGAGCACCAGCACCTGCCGGCCGAACCGGTCGGCGATCTCGGCGATCAGCTCCGGCCGGGCGATGGCTGCGGTGTTCACGCCGACCTTGTCCGCGCCAGCGCGCAGCAGAGTGTCCACGTCAGCGACCTGCCGGATCCCGCCGCCGACGGTCAGCGGTATGAACACCGACTCGGCGGTGCGGCGCACCACGTCGAGCATGGTGCCCCGGTCGCTGGAGGACGCGGTGACGTCGAGGAAGGTCAGCTCGTCCGCGCCGGCCCGGTCGTAGGCGGCGGCCAGCTCCACCGGGTCGCCGGCGTCGCGTAGGTCGAGGAAGTTGACCCCCTTGACCACCCGCCCGGCGTCCACGTCCAGACAGGGGATCACGCGCACCGCCACCGTCATGCCGCGAAGCCTATCCTCCGCGCACGGCACGGCGGCCGACCCGTTCGGGCCGACCGCCGTGAACGAGGTCTGGGTCACACCCGGACGAGCATCTTGCCCAGGTTCTCGCCGCGCAACAGGCCGAGGAACGCCGCCGGGGCGTTCTCGATGCCGTCCACGATCGTCTCGTCGTAGGAGAGCTGGCCCTCGCGCAGCCAGCCGGCGACGTCCCGGACGAACGCCTCCCGCACGTGGCCGTGGTCGCGGACCAGGAAGCCGCGCAGGGTGAGCCGCTTGCCGATGACCAGCGCCAGGTTGCGCGGCGCGGCCGGCGGCTCGGTGTCGTTGTACTGCGCGATCATCCCGCAGATGGCCGCCCGGCCGTGCAGGTTCATCGCCGAGATCGCCGCCTCCAGGTGATCGCCGCCGACGTTGTCGAAGTAGACGTCGACGCCGTCCGGGGCGGCCGCCCGCAACGAGTCGCGGACCGGCCCGTCGTGGTAGTCGAAGGCGGCGTCGAAGCCCAGCGCCCGCAGCCGCTGCACCTTGGCCGCCGAGCCGGCGCTGCCGACGACCCGGCCGGCGCCCTTGAGCTTGGCGATCTGGCCGACCAGGCTGCCCACCGAGCCCGCCGCGGCGGAGACGAAGACCGTCTCGCCCGGCTTCATCGCGGCCACCTCGAGCAGCCCGGCGTACGCGGTCATCCCGGTCATGCCCAGCACGCTGAGGTACGCACTGACCGGGGCCAGGCTCGGGTCGACCTTGCGGGCGGCGCTGGCGTCGAGCAGCGCGTACTCCCGCCAGCCCAGCCCGTGCAGCACGGTGTCGCCGACCGCGACGTCGGCGGCCTCGCTGGCCACCACCTCGCCGATCGCCCCGCCGTCGAGTGGCGCGTCGAGCGCGTACGGCGGCACGTACGACTTGACGTCGTTCATCCGGCCGCGCATGTACGGGTCAACCGACATGTACTGGTTGCGGACCACGATCTGGCCCGGGCCGGGCGTCGGGACGTCGGTCTCGACGAGCCGGAAGGTCTCCTCGGTGGGCCAGCCCTGGGGCCGGCTGGCCAGGTGGATCTCACGGTTGCTGGTCACGGGGGTGGTCGTCCTCTCGTCCGCGGTCGGGGCCTGGGTCGGCGACGTCACGCCGCCAGGGTCTCGCGGACGGTCAGCGTGACGTCGACGTTGCCGCGGGTGGCGTTGGAGTACGGGCAGACCTGGTGGGCCTGCTCGACCACCTGCTCGGCGAGCTCCCGGGGAACGGCGGGCAGGTCGACGACGAGCTGCACGGTGAGCCCGAAGCCGCCGTTGCCGTTGGGGCCGATGCCGACCTCGGCGGCGACGACCGACCCGGTCACGTCGGCCTTGGCCCTGCGGCCCACCAGCCGCAGCGCGGAGTGGAAGCAGGCCGCGTAGCCGGCGGCGAAGAGCTGCTCGGGGTTCGCGGCACCACCGGCGCCACCCATCTCCTTCGGCACGGCAAGGTCGAGGGCGAACGTGCCGTCGGAGGTCTCGACGCGGCCGTCCCGGCCGTCGCCGCTGGCCGTGGCGGAAGCGGTGTAGAGCACCTGCATGATGGTCACTGCTCCTTCTGTCGATGGATGGTGTCGGTGACCCGGGTGAGGGTGTCACGCAACGCGACAAGCTCGTCGATGCCCAGCCCGGTGGCCTGGGCGATCCGCAGCGGGACGTCGCAGAGCTGCTGCCGCAGCGCGCGGCCCTGCTCGGTGAGGCCCACCTCGACCCGCCGCTCGTCGCGCGCCGACCGCCGCCGCACCACCAGGCCCGCCCCCTCCAGTCGCTTGAGCAGCGGGGAGAGCGTGCCGGAGTCCAGCCGCAGCTCGGCACCGAGCTCGGAGACCGTGGGGGCGTCGTCGGGGCGCTCCCAGAGCACCAGCAGCACCAGGTACTGCGGGTAGGTCAGCCCGAAGCCGTCGAGGATCGGCCGGTAGACGTCGGTCAGGGCGCGCGACGCGGCGTAGAGCGCGAAGCACACCTGCCGGCGCAGCACCAGGTCATCGGTCACCGGCAAACCGTAGCCCACAATTAAGTTGTGCACAACCTATCGGGCCGAGGTTCGGCCAGGACGGCGATCACCGCGGGACCACCACCACCGCCTCAGCGGTCGGCGAGATACGCCTCCAGCTCCACCTCGACCAGGTGCTCCGGGTCCAGCAGGCCGGCCACCACCACCAGCGTCGCCGCCGGCCGGACCGCGCCGAAGACCGCGTTGTGCGCCCGACCAACCTCGTCCGCGTGCAGCCGATCGGTCACGTACATCCGGGTACGGACCACGTCGCCCGGCTCCGCGCCCACCTCGGCGAGCGCGGCCAGCCCGATCCGCAGCGCCTGTGCGGTCTGCGCGGCCGGGTCCCCGACGTGCACCACCCGGCCGTCCACCGTGGCCGTGCAGCCGGCCGTCCAGGCCAGATTGCCGGCCCGGACCACCCGGGAGTAGCCGTACCGCTGCTCCCACGGCCCGCCCGAGCCGAGACGGGTGACCGTCACGACTCGGCCAGCGTCCGCAGCGCCTCGGCCACCGTGAAGGCGCCCGCGTAGAGCGCCTTACCGGCGATCACGCCCTCCACCCCGAGCGGCTCCAGGGCGGACAGCGCCCGCAGGTCGTCCAGCGTGGACACACCACCGGAGGCGATCACCGGCCGGTCCGTACGACCGCACACCTCGCGCAGCAGGTCCAGGCTCGGCCCGCGCATGGTGCCGTCCTTGGTGATGTCGGTGACCACGTACCGGCAGGCGCCCGCCTTGTCCAGCCGCTCCAGCACCTCGTACAGGTCACCGCCGTCGCGGGTCCAGCCGCGTGCGGAGAGGGTACGGCCGCGCACGTCCAGCCCGATGGCGACCCGGTCGCCGTACTCCCCGACCACCCGGTCGCACCAGACCGGGTCCTCCAGGGCAGCGGTGCCGATGTTCACCCGGGCCGCCCCGGTGCCCAGCGCCGCGCGCAGCGACTCGTCGTCGCGGATGCCACCGGACAGCTCCACCTTCACGTCGAGCTGGCGCACCACCTCGGCGAGCAGGTGCGCGTTGGTGCCCCGCCCGAACGCCGCATCCAGGTCGACCAGGTGGATCCACTCGGCGCCGTCGCTCTGCCAGGCCAGCGCGGCGTCCAGCGGGTCACCGTAGATGCTCTCGCTTCCGACGGCGCCCTGCACGAGCCGGACGGCCCGGCCGTCGGCGACGTCCACGGCGGGTAACAGGGTGAGGCTCAACGTCTTCTCCTCGATCAGGTACGACGGTCCAGGGCGATCACGACGATCGCCGGCAGTACGAGCAGCAGCAGCGCGATCAGCGCGATACGCAACGCCAGATCGTCCACGAACGTCCAGAGCAGGATCACCGCCGCCGCGGTGAGCAGCACGATCGCGGCCCGCTCACCCCGGGTGTGCCGAGCCAGCCGACCGGATCGGCCCCGCCGCACCTGCGGCGTCAACCGGCGGACCAGCGCCCGGCGGCGCTGCCGGCGGGCCACCCGGCGCTGCCGGACCGCCCGCTCCCGGGCCTGCTCCGCCTCACGCTCCGCCCGACGACGGGCCCGTTCCCGGCTCACCGCGATCCCCGTCGGGCGGGCGCCGGGCGTTTGCGCTCAGTCACCACTGGGCAGCGTGGCGAGCCAGTTGCGCAGCAGCGCGGCACCGGTGTCGGCGGACTTCTCCGGATGGAACTGAGCCGCCGACAGCGAACCGAGCTCCACCCCGGCGACGAAGTCGGCCTCGTGGTGGGCCGTGGTCACCACGGCGCCAGCGGCGGCCAGCGCGGACGGGTCGCCCACCGCGTACGAGTGGACGAAGTAGAACCGGCTCTGCGCCGGCAGACCAGCGAAGAGCACCGACTCCCGCGGCGCCCGGACCGTGTTCCAGCCCATGTGCGGCAACCGGGTGGCGGCCAGCCGGGTAACCCCGCCGGGCAGCAGCCCAAGCCCCTTGGTCACCACACCGTGCTCGTCGCCGTGCTCGAAGAGCACCTGCATGCCCACGCAGATGCCGAGCACCGGCCGCCCGGCGGCCACCCGCTCAGCGATCACCGGACCGGCGCCGAGCGCCTCGATCCCGGCCATGCACGCGGCGAAGGCACCCACCCCCGGCACCACCAGACCATCCGCGGCAGCAGCGGCCGCCAGGTCGTCGGTCACCCGCACGGCCGCGCCGGCGGCGGCCAACGCCCGCTCCGCCGAGCGCAGGTTGCCCGAGCCGTAGTCGAGCACCACCACGTCGCTCATGTCGTCAACCGTCTCACGCTCACCCGGCGCCACCTCTCGTTCGCGACTGCGGGGCTCCGCTGCGCCGCACTCCTCGCGCTCACGCGTCCCCCGGGAGCAGCCAGAGCACGCCGCCGATCGTAGCGAGCACGGCGAGCAACGCGGTGATCACCACGGCAGCCCTCGACGCGCCCTGGCGGTACAGCGACCAGGCGCCGCCCACCAGCACCCCGGCCAGGATCAGCAACAACGTCGGCAAAGCGCCACCCATTAGAGAGCCCCCTTCGTGCTCGGGATCGCGCCCGCCGCTCGCGGGTCGATCGCGGTGGCCTCGCGCAGCGCGCGGGAGACCGCCTTGAACTGCGCCTCCACCACGTGGTGCGCGTCCGGGTGACCGCCCGGCCGGGCCGCCCGCAGCACGTCGACGTGCAGGGTGATCCGGGCCGCCTGGCCGAAGGACTCCCAGATGTGCCGGGTCATGCTGGTCGGGTACACCGGGCCGATGTACGGCGCGAGCACCGGCTCGTCGTGCACCACGTACGGCCGGCCGGACAGGTCCACCGCGGCCCGGACCAGCACCTCGTCCATCGGGACGGTCGCCGAGCCGTACCGCCGGATGCCGGCCTTGTCGCCCAGCGCCTGGTCGAACGCGGTGCCCAGGGCGAGCGCCGTGTCCTCCATGGTGTGGTGCGCGTCGATCTCCAGGTCGCCCACGGTGCGCACGGTCAGGTCGTAGCCGCCGTGCCGGGCGATCTGGTGCAGCATGTGGTCGTAGAAACCCACGCCGGTGCTGATCTCGGCCGTTCCGGTGCCGTCGAGGTCGATCTCGACGAGCACTTTGGTCTCCTTGGTGATCCGCTCCACCCGGGCGGTCCGGCTCATTGCTCACCTCTCGGTCGCGACTGCGGGTCTCGCACGCTCACTCCCCGCGCTCCGATGGCAGTCTCTCCATCGCGGCTAGGAAGGCGTCAGTTTCGGCGGGGGTGCCGGCGGTGACCCGCAGCCAGCCGGGCAGGCCGACGTCGCGGACCAGCACACCCTGCTCCAGCAGAACGCGCCAGGCGGTGGCCTGGTCACCGCCCACCTCGAAGAGCACGAAGTTGGCGTCGCTGTCGGCCACCCGCAGGCCGCGCCCGCGCAGCGTCGCCACGATCCGGTCCCGCTGCACCATGATCGCGCTCACCGTACCGAGCAGGGCGTCGCGGTGGGCCAGCGCCGCGCGGGCGGCGGCCTGGGTCAGCGCGGAGAGGTGGTACGGCAGCCGGACCAGCTGCACGGCCTGCACCACCGCCGCGTCGGCGGCCAGGTAGCCCAGCCGCCCGCCGGCGAAGCCGAACGCCTTGCTCATCGTCCGGGTGACCACCAGCCGCGGATGCCCGGGCAGCACGGCGAGGGCGCTGACCGTGCCGGGCCGGGCGAACTCGGCGTACGCCTCGTCGACCACCACCATGCCGGACGCGGCGTCGAGCACCGCGGCGACCACCGCCGGGTCCAGCGCGGTGCCGGTCGGGTTGTTCGGCGAGCAGAGGAAGACCACGTCGGGCCGGTGCTCGCGGACCTGGGCCACCGCCTCGTCGGCGGTCAGCCCGAAGTCGACGCCGCGCCGCACCGGCACCCACCGGGTGCCGGTGCCGAGCGCCAGCAGCGGGTGCATCGAGTACGCCGGGACGAAGCCGAGCGCACTGCGACCCGGACCGCCGAACGCCTGGAGCAGCTGCTGCTGGATCTCGTTGGAGCCGTTGGCCGCCCACACCTGCTCGACGGTGAGCCCGTGCCCGAGGTAACCGGCCAGGTCGGCGCGGAGCGCCACGGCGTCCCGGTCCGGGTAGCGGTTCAGCTCGCGCAGCTCGGCCGTGAGTGCCTTGCCGATCGCCTCGACCACCGGTTCGGGCACCGGGTAGGAGTTCTCGTTGGTGTTCAGCCGCACCGGCACGTCCAGCTGCGGCGCTCCGTACGGCGACAGCCCGCGCAGGTCGTCGCGGATCGGCAGGTCGTCGAGCGAGCTCACGCCGACCCTCCCGGGAAGCGGGCCCGGACCGCCTGGCCGTGCGCGGGCAGGTCCTCCACAGTGGCCAGGGTGACCACGTGCGGGGCCACCTCGCGCAGCGCGTCCTCGGTGTATTCGATCAGGTGCACGCCGCGCAGGAACGACTGCACGGACAGCCCCGAGGAGTGCCGGGCGCAGCCACCGGTGGGCAGCACGTGGTTGGAGCCGGCGCAGTAGTCGCCGAGCGACACCGGCGACCAGGCGCCCACGAAGATCGCCCCCGCGTTGCGTACCCGCAGCGCCCACTCCCGGGCGTCGACCGTCTGGATCTCCAGGTGCTCGGCCGCGTACGCGTCGACCACCCGCAGCCCGGCCTCAAGGTCGTCGACCAGGACCACGCCGCTCTGCTCACCGGTCAGCGCGGCGGTCACCCGCTCGGTGTGCTTGGTCGCCGGCACCTGCCGGGCCAACTCCCGCTCGACCGCCTCGACCAGCGCCACCGACGGGGTGACCAGCACGCTCGCGGCGAGCGGGTCGTGCTCGGCCTGACTGATCAGGTCGGCGGCGACGTGGGCTGGATCGGCCGTGTCGTCGGCCAGGATGGCGATCTCGGTCGGCCCGGCCTCGGCGTCGATGCCGACCACACCACGCAGCAGCCGCTTGGCGGCGGTCACCCAGATGTTGCCCGGGCCGGTGACCAGGTCCACCGGCTCGCAGCGCGCCTCACCCGCCGGGTCGACCGCGGCGCCGTACGCCAGCATCGCCACCGCCTGGGCACCGCCCACGGCGTAGACCTCGTCGACGCCGAGCAACGCGCACGCGGCGAGGACCCGGGGGTCGGGCAGGCCACCGTTGTCCTTCTGTGGTGGGCTGACCACCACCAGCGAGCGCACCCCGGCCGCCTGGGCCGGCACCACGTTCATCACGACAGTCGACGGGTACATGGCCAGCCCGCCGGGGACGTACAGGCCCACCCGGTCGACCGGCAGCCACCGCTCGGTGACCGTGCCGCCGGGCACCACCTGCGTGGTGTGCTCGGTGCGCCGCTGGTCGGCGTGCACACGGCGGGTGCGGCTGATCGACTCCAGCAGCGCGGCGCGCACCTCCGGGTCGAGCACCCCCTCGGCCTCGGCGATCGCCTCGACCGGCACCCGCAGCACCTCGGGCGAGACGCCGTCGAACCGCTCACTGGCCTCCCGGATCGCCGGGTACCCATGCTCCCGGACCGCCTCCACCAGTGGCCGGATCCGCTCGACGGCCACCGACACGTCGAGCTGGGCACGGGGCAGCAGGCGGCGCGGGTCACCGAGACCATTGCGCAGGTCGATCCGATTCAGCACCCTTGCGAGTCTAGGCGGCCGGTCCGGAGCCCACCCGGGCCGCCCGCCAGCCGGGACGGTGAGCCGGGCCACGCCGACGCGGTCAGGATTGGCTAGGCTCGACCTGTGACCGCACGGCTGCCGGTGTTCCCGCTCGCAACGGTGCTCTTTCCCGGGTTGGTGCTACCGCTGCACATCTTCGAGGAGCGCTACCGGGCTCTGGTCCGGCACCTGGTCGACCTGCCCGAGGGTGCGCCGCGCGAGTTCGGGGTGGTGGCCATCCAGGCTGGCTGGGAGGTCGCGCCGACCGGGCCAGGCACGCGGGCGACGCCCGTCAGCGGCGACGTCACCCTGCACGAGGTGGGCTGCACCGCCGAGCTGCGCCAGGTGACCAAGCTACCCGACGGCGGCTTCGACATCGTCACGGTCGGCCGGCGCCGGTTCCGGGTCGCCGACGTCGACGACCGCTCCGCGCCCTACCTGACCGCCGAGGTCGAGTGGCTGCCCGAGCCGGCCGGCTCGGATGAGGTGGCCGACCTGCTCGCCGCCCGGGTGATCGCCGTGTTCCGGCAGTACCTGGGCCTGATCCGGTCCGACCCGGAGGAGATCTCCGAGCAGTTGCCGGAGGACCCGACCGTGCTCTCCCACCTGGTGGCGGCCACCGCGGCGCTGACCGTCGACGACCGGCAGCGGCTGCTGGCGATCGACGACACCGCCGCCCGGCTCCGTGCCGAGTTGCGGCTGCTCAACCGCGAGGCGGCTCTGCTGCGCCAGGTGCGGGCGGTTCCGGTGCCGCTGGCGGAGTTGGCGTCCCCGCCAACGCCCAATTGAACGCGGTCGGGTCGGGCTCCGGCTCCGGGCGCAGTGACGGCCAGCGCGACCAGCCGGCCAGCAGGGTGTACATGATCGCGGCGCCGAACGCCGGCAGCAGCAGGTTGCCGTGCGGCACCGGCAGCACGCCGAGCAGCCAGTCGACCCCGCCGGCCCGCAGGTCGGCGGGTTTGCTGAAGGCCTGGCCGGGCGGGGCGGTGTCCAGCAGCCGGTCGAAGGTGGCCCGGCCGACCCGCCGGCCCACCTGCCAGGCCACCGGCGCGGCAGCCAGTGCGCCCAACACGGCGGCGAGCAGCCCGACCGGGCCACGCCACCTGCGCAGCACGAACCACAGGACGAGCGCCGCGAGCACCCCGAAGGCGAGCCCGAGCACGCTGAACCAGCCGTCGGCGGCGATCGGCTGCTCCGGCTGCGGCTCGGCGTAGATCGCCCCCTCGGCGGTCTTGAGCACCGGGGTGTCCGGCGCGAGGGCGGCCCAGAGCAGCCCGAGCGGTGCACCCAGCACGGCCAGCGCGAGAGCGGTCCCGAGCACCGTCGCCGCGACCCGCATCCGGCGAGGCGGCTGGTCGGCGCCCTGCTCCAGCGAGCTCTGGTACGCGGCCGAGGGCGGAGAACCGGCCGGGTCGAACCCGGCTGGCGGCAACGGTCGGTCCGGCGGTGGCACGGCCGTCGGCTCGGCCGACGACGGTGTCGCACCTGACGCGCCGGGCGGCGCGGGCCGGTCGGTGTCGTCGACGGGCCGCTCAGGGTCGGGGGTGTCCGGGCTCACCCGATGATCCTCTCAGGCGCGGTGGGGGGCCGGGGCGCCGGTGGCCCCAGACCAGCTCACCGGGCGAACGGCTCCACCATCATCGCCGCCGCGTGCAGCCACGCCTGCCGGGTCTCCGGCTGTAGCTGGTGGTACTCGATCGAGGAGCCGGTCTCCAGTGCCGGGTCGTACGGCACCACGGCCACCCCGCGGGTCCGGGTGGCGAAGTGCCGCTCCAGGTCGTCCTGCAGCGGCAGGCGGCCCGGCGTCGGGCAGGAGATGAGGGTGATCGCGTTGTCGGCCAGCTCTCCCATGCCCTCCTCGTGCAGCAGATCGAGCATCCAGTCGGCGCTGAACGCGGCGTCCTCACGCGGCACGGTGGTCACCACCAGCTGGTCGGCGGCCTGCATCACGGTGCGCCAGTTGGCGCTCTCCACGTTGTTGCCGGTGTCCACACAGACCACGTCGTGGGTACGCCGGAGCAGCTCCAGCACCCGCCGGACGGTGAACTGGTCCAGTCGCTGGGCGAAGCGTGGGCTCTCCTCTCCGGCCAGCACGTCGTACGAGCCGTCGGAGGCGTGCCGCAGGTAGTCGTCCAGCCGCTCCAGCAGGGTCGAGCCCTCCAGGATCTCGATCTGGGCCAGGTCGGTGATCAGGTGGCGGATGGTCCGGGCGTGTCGGGCACTGCCGGCGCGCAGCCCGAGGGTGCCGCGCAGCTCGTTGTCGTCCCAGGCCAGCACGCCCTGCCCGCGGACGCTGCCGACCGTGGCAGCGGCGAGCACGGTCGCGGTGGTCTTGTGCACCCCGCCCTTGGGGTTGGCGAACGCGAACACCCGGGGGGTGCCCAGCTCCCGGCGGAGCACGCCGCTGACCCGCTCCAGCTCCGGGTCGACACCCTGCGGGCGCCACTCGATACGGGCCGGGTAGCCGCGCTCCGCGATCGCCGAGCCGACCGCCGGGGCGGCTGGCGGGATGACCGGCGGGGTCGGCGTGACCGGCGGAGCGGGCGGGGCCGGCGGGTAGCCGATCTCCGGCTGGTAGCCGGTCTCCAGCAGCGCGTACCGGGACTCCACCGGCGGGCTGCCGTTGCGGTAGCCGTTGTCCAGCAGCGCGTAGCGCGACTGGACCGGCTCGGCCCGGCTCGGCGGCGGCTCGGGTTCGGGTTCGGCCCGGTACACCGGCTCCGCCCGGTACGCCTGCTCGGCCCGATAGTCCGGCTCCGCCCGGTACACCGGCTCGGCCCGATAGTCCGGCTCCGCCCGGTACGCGGGCTCCGCCCGATAGTCCGGCTCCGCCCGGTACGCGGACTCCGCCCGGTAGTCCGGCTCGGCCCGGTACGTCGGCTCGGCACGGTAGGCGGGGTCGACCCGATAGGTCGCCTCGGCCCGGTAACCGGGCTCCGCGCCGTACGACAGCTCGGCCGGATGCCCGATGGCCGATGCCCGACCGGAGTAGCCGTTGGGGTTCGCGCGCTGCGGCAGGGGAGCCGGGGGTGGCTCCTCGGCCCGCCGCTCGGGCTCGGCCTGCTCAGCGGCGCGGCTGCCGTGCCGGGCGCGGTCCAGCAATGCCCGCCACCTCGGCGCTGGTTCGGCCGGCCGGCCCCAGCCGGTCTCACTGCCCTCCACGGCCCGCCCTCCCAGCGCCATCGATCTCCGTCTGACAGGCTACGAAGGAAACCCTATTCGGACCACACCACGGCGTGCACATCACCCGGCGCGGATCACGACGGGCTGGGTGCCAGCGGCGCGGAACCGGTGGCGTCCGGGGAGGTCGCGACGGTCGGCGGGGCCGGCTCGGTGGGCTCCACCGACGACGGCTCGGGTGACGGGATCGTCACGACCGGTGCGGGTTCCGACGATTCGCCCATCGGCGCCTGGGACACCGGCGCCGGCTCCCCGCGCCCGTCCGAGGTCGGGTCCGGGGTCGGCCCGCTGTCGGCCGGCGGGCGGACCACGTCGTGCTGCTCGGGCAACGGCGGCGTGAAGACGGTGCGGTCCAGCCGGTACACCTCGGGGGCGGGGTCGACCGCCCGCACGTCCGGCCGGGCAGCCACCCCGCGCAGGACCCCCGGCGTCGCCCGCACCACCGCCGCGTAGACGCAGGCGCAGCCGGTGCGGTACGCCGCCGCCTCGGCCGCCGCCACGTCCGCGCCGCTGGCGTACCCCTCGCGCAACTCCCGCTCGGCGGCACCGTCGCCGCTCACCGCGGCGGCCCTGGCCCGGTAGTCGGCGGCCTCGGTGTCCTTACGGACGGCCACCTGCTCCATCCCGGCGACCACGTCGTCCGGCACCCGCAGCGCGGGAATCTTCACGATCTCGGTCTGCCGCCCGGGCAGCGGCACCCGCCCGAAGACCGTCGAGACCGGCACGTCGCCGAGCACCGCCGCCAGTCGCTGCGGAGGCAGGTACGCGCCCAGCGTGACCAGGGCGTAGGTCCCGTCCCCGGTGGCCGGGGCCGCCGTCGGCAGCGCGGCCAGGTCGGCGGCGGCGGACCGCAGGTAGCCGGGGACGGAGTCGCCGTCGACGACTCCGACCCGGGTCACCTCGCCCACCGTCCGGTCGCCGACCGGAGTGTCGTCGGCGGCCCAGACCGCGGTGCCCAGCACCGCCGCCGTGGAGAGCAGAGCGGCCCAGGTGAGCACCCCGAACCGCGCCGACCGGTCATTCAGCCGGCCCACGGCCCGGGTCAGCGGCGGCAGCAGCCGTTGGTCCAACTGCCGCAGCAGGTCGCCGGCGCGCACGGGCGGGATCCCCTCGTCGGATCGGTGTCGGGTGGCCGCCGCTCAGTCACGCAGGACCTGAAGCGCGCGTTCCAGGTCGTCAGGGTAGTCGCTGACGAACCGGACCTCGTCCCCCGTTCGGGGGTGCAGGAAGCTCAATTCGCGAGCGTGCAGCCACTGTCGGGCCAGCCCGAGCCGGGCCGAGAGGGTGGGGTCGGCACCGTAGGTGAGGTCGCCCACACAGGGGTGCCGCAGAGTGGAGAAGTGCACCCGGATCTGGTGGGTCCGGCCGGTCTCCAGTCGGACGTCGACCAGGCTGGCCGCCGGGAACGCCTCCAGCGTGTCGTAGTGGGTGATGCTCGGCTTGCCGCCGGAGACCACGGCCCAACGGTAGTCGTGGGTGGGGTGCCGGTCGATCGGCGCGTCGACGGTGCCGCGCAGCGGGTCCAGGTGCCCCTGCACCACCGCGTGGTAGCCCTTGTCCACCTCGCGGTACTTGAAGGCCCGCTTCAACGCGGTGTACGCCTGCTCGCTCTTGGCCACCACCATGATCCCGGTGGTGCCCACGTCGAGCCGGTGCACCACACCCTGCCGCTCGGCCGCGCCGCTGGTGGAGATGCGGTGCCCGATCGCCGCCAGCGCGCCGATCACCGTCGGGCCGGTCCAGCCCGGGCTCGGGTGCGCGGCCACGCCCACCGGCTTGTCCACCACCACGATGTCGTCATCGGCGTACACCACCCGCAGGCCGGGCACCGCCTGCGGCACCATGGTCGGTGGTGCGACCGGCGCCGGCAGCGTGACATCCAGCCACGAGCCGGCCTTGACCTTGTGCGAGTTGGGCCGGGCCGTGCCGTCGACCAGCGCGTCCCCGGCATCGACCAGGGCCGCGGCGGCGGTGCGGGAGAGCCCGAACAGCCGGGACACCGCCTGGTCCAGTCGCATCCCCTCGAGGCCGTCGGGCACGGGCAGTGAACGGTGGTCGCCGCCAGCGGCGAACGCGGAGGTCACGCCCGCTCCCGCTGGTCGGCGCCGTGGGTGGCTTCGCTCGCGTCGGTTGGCTTGCCGTCGCGACCGACCCGCCGGCCGTCACGCTGACGGCCCGTCAGCTCCAGCAGCACGGCCAGCAGCACGCCGCACACCAGCGAACTGTCGGCCAGGTTGAACACCGGCCAGACCTGGCCGTACGGGTCGAAGAGGCTGATCATGTCGACCACGTGCCCGTGGAAGGGGGAGGGCGCCCGGAAGATCCGGTCGATGAGGTTGCCCAGCGCGCCGCCGAGCACCAGGCCGAGTGAGATCGCCCAGGGCAGCGAGCGCAGCCGCAGTGCCATCCAGACGATCCAGCCGACCACACCGATGGTGATCAGCGGGAAGACCCAGGTGTGGTCCGAGCCGATGCTCCACGCCGCACCGCTGTTGCGGGTCAGGCTCAGGTAGACCAGTCCGCCGAGCAACCGGACCGGCTCCCGGTCGGTCAGCGCGGCCAGCGCGAGGTGCTTGGTGACCAGGTCGGCCAGCAGGGCCACCAGGGCGACTCCGGCGAGGATCGCGATGGCCCGGGGCCGGCGTTTACCCCCGCCCGGGTCGGTGCGGCCGGGTTCGGCGGACGGTGCTGCGGTCATGCGCTCCCCATCGACAGTCTCGGCGGTGATCGCTCACCGTCTCATCGCCGCCGGGGAGCGGACCTCAGCGCCGCTCCTCCAGCTGCTTGCACGTCACGCACAGGGTGGCGGATGGGAAGGCGGCGAGGCGCTCGACCGGGATCGGGTTGCCGCACCGCTCGCACCAGCCGTATCCACCCTCGTCGAGGCGCTCCAGGGCGCGCTCGACCTGCGTGATCCGTTCCAGGATGCTGTTGGCGAGAGAAATCTCCTGCTCCCGCTCGAGCGTCTTGGTGCCCGTGTCGGCCTGGTCGTCCCCGGCCGAGTCGGTCAGCCGATCGCGCTGCAGCTCGGTGATCTCACTCAGCGTCTGATCGTACTCGGCGCGAAGCTCGTCCCGCCGCGCCGCCAGCGCCGCCCGGATCTTCTCGGTCTCCGCCGCGCTGCGGGTGGCCTTGGCCACCGGCTTTCGGCCGGCGGTCTTGGTGTCGGCTGGCTTCGCCATGGGTCGCTCCCTCGGCCGCGGCACCGGGGTGGCCCGCGATGCCTGGTCAGGGGGCGCCGACCAGGGCGTCCCCTATGTACGAAAAGGGGCGCACGGCAACGAAGGCCGCACACTCCGGAGGTTGGCAAGAATACGGAACGTACAGGCGTCCGACAACGTGCCGCACCGTCGCACCGCTCCACAGCCCCGAGCCTTGCCTAACTGGGGCAAAGGGAACGTTAGCAGATCAACCGGGCGCCTCATCCCCGTACTCACCAAACCACCGGGCCAGCCGACCCCGCCGGCTGACCGCCCGCAGCCGCCGCTCGGCGGCGTCACGCACCCCGGCGGTGGCCACGATCAACAAGCTGTCGCCGGTCTTCAGTCGAGTGTCCGGGCCGGGCACGAAGCCCACGCCGTCGCGCAGCACCAGGGTGACCGAGGCGCCCAGCGGCAGCCGCAGCTCGTCGACGTGCACGCCGGCCAGCCGCGAGCCCGGTGGTACCTCCAGCTGGAGCAGGTCGGCCCGCATCCGCTCCAGCGGGGCGGTCTCCACGTGGATCTCGGTGGCCTCGGCCGGCGCGGTCACCCCCAGCCGGCGGGCGAACGGCCCGAGCGTCCCGGTCTGCACCAGCGTGAAGATCACCACCAGCACGAAGACGGCGTCGAAGAGCCGTTCCGCGCCGGGCACCCGTTCGGAGAGCGGAATGGTGGCCAGCACGATCGGCACCGCCCCCCGCAGCCCGGCCCAGGACAGGAACGCCTGCTCGCGCAGGCCGACCTGGAACGGCAGCGCCGACACGAACACCGACAGCGGCCGGGCCAGCAGCACCAGCGCCAGGCCGGCGACCACCGCCGGCAGCACCGCCGCGTCCAGCCGGACCGGCGAGACCAGCAGCCCGAGCAGCACGAACAGGCCGATCTGGGCGAGCCAGGCCAGCCCGTCGGCGAAGCCGAGAATCGCCTGCCGGTGCGGCAGCCGGGCATTGCCCAGCAGCACCCCGGCCACGTAGACGGCAAGGAACCCCGAGGCGTGCAGCACCGCCCCCGCGGCGTACGCCAGCACGGTGATCCCCACCGCGGCGATCGGGTAAAGCCCGGAGGAGGGCAGTGCCGCCCGGCGCAGCGCCCAGGCGCCGCCCAGGCCGACGCCCACGCCCACTGCGGCGCCGACGCCCAACTCGTAGGCGACCAGGCCGGCCTCGTACCACCACGGGTGCGACCAGCCCTCGTGGGACAGGAGCACCACCAGCAGCACCACCGGGGCGTCGTTCATGCCCGACTCGGCCTCCAACGTGGCCACCGGCCGGGGTGGCAGGCGCAGCCGGCGCAGGGTGGCGAAGACAGCGGCCGCGTCGGTCGAGGAGAGCACCGCGCCGTAGAGCAGCGCCAGCCGCCAGTCCAGCCCGAGCAGCAGGTGCAGTACGACGCCGACCACCCCGATGCTGACCACCACGCCGACCGTGGAGAGCGCGGCGGCCAGCCCGAGCACCGGACGCAGGGTGCTCCACCGGGCGGTCAGGCCACCCTCCGCGATGATCACGATCAGGGCGCAGAAGCCGAGGGTCCGCGTCAGGTCGACGTCGTCGAAGCGGATGCCCAGCCCGGACTCGCCGATCGCCACGCCCAGCGCCAGGTAGACCAGGAGGCTGGGCACCCCGAGCCGGGTGGAGAGCCGGACCGCGCCGACCGCCACCAGCAGCACGGCCGCGCCGAGGAGCAGCGCGATATCCAGCCCGGGCGTCACGGTTGCCTGGCCCGGGCGTTCCTCACCCGGCGGATCCGTCGCGCAGGCGGCACAGCACCTCGGACAGCCCCGGGCCGGGACGGTCGACGAGGAAGAGCTTGTCCCGGCTGGCCGCGCCGGTACGCAGCGACACCGCCGCCGGCCGGACGCCCAATGCGCCGGCCAACGCCCGGCGGGCGGCCTCGGTGGCCCGACCGTCGACGGCGGGGGCGTGCACCGCGATCACCAGGGCGGGGCCGTGCGGGCCGTCGAACCGGCCGCCGACCCGGTCCCGGGATGCGTTGGGCTTTACCCGTACCGCCACGGTGAGCGTGTCCTGGGCGGTCACCGGACGCCGTTTCAGATCGGCCGGGCGTCGGCCAGCAGGGCGGTGGCCGGCGCGCAGTGCGCGCACGGGGTGAAGCCGAGCTCGACGGCCTCGGCGACCGGCAGCGTCTCGGGCACCCGGTCGGCCAGGTGCGAGCAGGTGGCGAGGTGGTACCGGGGCCGACCGTCCACCACCTCGACGGGGTCGGGCAACCGGGCGACCTGGGCCGCCTCGGCCGGGGTGATCGGTTGCTCGGTCGGCTCGTCGTCTGCGGCCTCGGCCGCCGGGGCATCGAGGCGTGCCGCCTCGTCGACCGGGGCCGCGAAGGGAGACACCTGGCCGCCGGGGGTATTCGCCTGGCCGCCGGGGGTGGACGCCTGATCGGCCGGGGTGGACGCCTGGTCGGCCGGGGTGGACGCCTGGTCGGCCGGGGTGGACGCCTGGTCGGCCGGGGTGGACGCCTGGTCGGCCGGGGTCGCGAAGGGCGGCCCCTGCTCCACCGGCGCGTCGAGGGGCGACGCGTGGTCGGCCGGCGGCTCGGGTGGTTGCCGCCACCCGGTGCCGCCGGTACCGAACGTCGTGGGCACGTGCTGGACCGGCACTTCCGGCTCGACCAGCGGCGGCCCGTACGCGACACCCGGTCCGGCCTGGTTGGCCGTGCGGGGCGCTCCGGGGTGCCGCCAGCCGGGCCGGCCGGGCTCCGCCGTCGCGCGGTTGGCGGCTGCCTGGCGGGCGCCCACCACCAACGCCACGGCGGCCAGCAGACTGGCCGCGATGGAGATGATCAACATAAAGCTGGAGCCACCGGCCAGGCCGAGCACCAGCAGCACCACCGCGACGAGGATGAGCAGCAGACTTGCGACTATCACGGCTCACCCCCGCCGCGTCGTACCGTCCAGGCGGGGCCGGCGACCGTCACCATCGGCGGACGCGATCGCCGGCCGGTGCTCAGCGTCCGGCTTCGAGGGCGCCGGAGCGCCCGCCGCCGCCGTACGAACCGGCGAGGCCCGCCGCGGCCAGCCCGTTGCCACCACCGGCGACCCGGCCTGCCTCGGAGCGGGTCATCTCAGCCTCGAGGCCCTGGCCGCGACCGTCGAGGTCACGCAGCTGGCTCTCCAGGTAGGCCTTGAGGCGGGTGCGGTACTCGCGCTCGAACTGCTTGAGCTCTTCGATGTGCTTCTGCAGCGCCGTGCGCTTGGCGTCCAGGCCGCCCATGGCCTCCTGGTGCCGCTGGCGGGCGTCCCGCTCGAGGGCGTCGGCCTTCGCGCGAGCCTCGCGGGTCACCTCCTCGGCCTTGCCGCGGGCCTCGGACAGCAGCTGGTCGGCCTCGCGGCGCGCGTCGGACACGTGGTCGTCGGCGGTGCGCTGGGCCATCATCAGCACGCGCAGGGCCTGCTGCTCACCGTCACCGGTGACCGCCGGGCCGCCGGTCGCGCGAACCTGCTCCAGCTCGGCCTGCATGGCGCGGGCGGCCTGCTCGGCGGACGCCTTGTCGCGCTGCACCCGGTCAAGCTGGGCCTTGACGTCGTTGAGCTCTGCCGCCAGTCGGGCGTCGCCGCCGGGGCCGGCGGGGGCACCGCCACGGCCGCCGCGCTCCACCTGGGCGCGCAGTTCGTTGTTCTCCTCGATGAGACGGGCGAGCTCGCGCTCGACCTCGTCCAGGAAGGCGTCGACCTCCTCCTCGTCATAGCCCCGCTTGCCGATCGGCGGCTTTTTGAAGGCGACGTTGTGGACGTCGGCCGGGGTCAGCGGCATCGAAACTCCTCGGGTCAGTTGCGGCCGCGAAAGCGCGTCGGTCATCAGGCAGATGCCCTGATCGACGGCCCTAACACGAACTCCATCAGCACGAACAGGATAACCAGGAGCACAAGGGAGGCCAGGTCGATGCTCACGGTACCAATTCGCAGCGGAGGGATCACACGCCTCAACGCGTTGAGAGGGGGATCAGTGACGCTCCACACGGATTCCAATCCTGCCGATGCTCCACGCCCCGGCTGCCACCGACGGCCGTACTGCAGGACGGCGCTCAGCACAAACCTGGACAGAAGAAGGAGCAGGAAGACATAAAGGATCAGGTACAACACTTGCAGCAAGATCGACAACACGGTCAGCGACGTCCCTCGGGTCGGGCGGGATCAACTCAGACTGAAAAAACCGCCCTCAGCGATCTTGGCCTTGTCCTCCGCGGTGACCTGGACATTGGCCGGTGAGAGCAGGAACACCCGATTGGTCACGCGCTCGATCGTACCGCGCAGCCCGAACGCCAGACCGGCGGCGAAGTCAACCAGACGGCGGGCATCGGCCTCATCCATCTCGGTGAGGTTGATGATCACCGGCACCCCGTCGCGGAAGTGCTCACCGATGGTGCGCGCCTCCCGGTAGGTGGTCGGGTGCAGCGTGGTGATCTGGTAACGCTGCTCCTCCTCGGGCACCGCCCGCTCACGCAGGCTGGCCTGCGGCGCGAGGGCAAGGTTGTCCCGGGTGTGGTAGGTCAGCGCACCGGAGGTCTCGCCGGCAGACGACCGGGTGATCGACCGGACGCTGGACCGCTCGACCCGCTCCGGACGCTCGCCGTCGCCCCGGTCGGAGTCGCTGACGCGCCCGTTCGCCCGGTCGGAGAGCCGACCCCGCTCAGTGGCCCGCGGCCGGGGAGCCGGCGGCTCCTCGGTGTCGTCGTCGTCCTCGTCAGCGAACTCCTCGGCGTACCGGCTCTGCCGGTACCGCGAGTCACGGTAGCCACCCTTGTCGTAGCCACCGTCATCGTAGGCCCGCTCGTCGTCCTCTTCGACCAGACCGAGCCAGACCCCCGCCTTGCGCAGTGCACCCATCCCGCGCCCTTCCGTCCGCCGTGCGGCACGCGCCCCCGTGCCATGTCGCTCGTCGCGAGTGGACAACCATGCCCATCGGACCGGAACGGCAATCCCCTGGCGCGCGATTCGCGTCGCACGCCACGACCCCCGACAAGGAGACGCCGTCCCTGAAACAACACTGATGTAATTTGCTTCTTTCGCGGTCAGGCTACCGCAGCGTGGGGCGCATTCCGAGCAACGCGCTACCGACGCGGACATGTGTCGCGCCGTATCGGATCGCGATTTCCAGGTCGCCGCTCATTCCAGCGGACAACGCGCTCGCTCCCGGGTGGACCGCGCGAAACGCCTCGGCCACCTCGGCCAGCCGGGCGAAAGCCCGCTCCGGCGCCCAGCCCAGCGGCGCCACCGCCATCAGGCCGGCCAGCCGCAGGGCCGACGCACCGGCCAGCGCCTCGGCCACCGCCTCCAGCCCGACGCTCGGGTCGGCCGAATCGGGCAGCGCGCCACCCCGGGCCGGATCGCCGTCGATGCTCACCTGCACCAGGGCGGCCAACGGTCGCTCCCGGTCGGCCGCCGCGGTGGCCAGCGCCCGGGCCAGCCGGACACTGTCGACGGAGTGCACCACGTCGGCGTACCGGACCACCGAACGGGCCTTGTTGCGCTGTAGCTGGCCGATGAAGTGCCAGCGCGGGCTCACCCCGGCCGCGGCCACCTCGGCGGCCTTACCGGCCGCCTCCTGGTCGCGGTTCTCCCCCACGTCGGTCACCCCGAGCCCGGCCAGCGCCAGTACGTCGTCGGCCGGGTAGGTCTTGGTCACCGCGATCATCGTGACCTCGGAACGGTCCCGGCCGGCGTCCGCGCACGCGTCGGCGATCCGGGCCCGGACCTGGGCCAGGCCGGCCGCGAGTTCGGCACGCCGCTCCGGTCGTACCGTGGCTGGGCTGTCGGTCATCGGCGGTGCTCAGGACCCGTTCTTGAGGAAGTCGGGCACGTCCACGTCGTCGAAGAGCACCCGACGCGGCGACTGGGTCGGGGCCGGCATGGTGACCGGCGCCGGGACCGGAGCGCTCTGCGGCGCCGGCTGGTTGGTGTTGGTCTTGCGGGACGGCTCGGCCGCCTTGTACGCCGGCGTGCCGCCGTCGAAGCCCGCCGCGATGACCGTCACCCGCACCTCGTCGCCGAGCGCGTCGTCGATCACCGCGCCGAAGATGATGTTGGCGTCCGGGTGCGCCGCGTCGGTGACCAGCTGGGCCGCGTCGTTGATCTCGAACAGGCCCAGGTCGGAGCCGCCGGCGATGGAGAGCAGCACACCGCGCGCGCCGTCCATGCTCTGCTCCAGCAGCGGGCTGGAGATGGCCGCCTCGGCCGCCTCGACCGCGCGGTTCTCGCCGCGGGCGCTGCCGATGCCCATCAGCGCGCTGCCGGCGCCGCTCATGACGCTCTTGACGTCGGCGAAGTCCAGGTTGATCAGACCCGGGGTGGTGATCAGGTCGGTGATGCCCTGCACACCGGAGAGCAGCACCTGGTCGGCGGTGCGGAACGCGTCCATCATGCTGATGCCGCGGTCGCCGAGTGCCAGCAGCCGGTCGTTCGGGATGACGATCAGGGTGTCGCACTGGTTGCGCAGTTCGTCTATTCCGGTCTCGGCCTGCACCTGGCGGCGCTTTCCCTCGAAGGAGAACGGCCGGGTCACCACGCCGATGGTCAGCGCGCCGAGCTTGCGGGCGATGTTCGCCACCACGGGCGCCCCGCCGGTGCCGGTGCCGCCGCCCTCGCCGCAGGTCACGAAGACCATGTCGGCGCCCTTGAGCACCTCCTCGATCTCGTCGCGGTGGTCCTCGGCGGCGTTCTTGCCGACATCCGGGTTGGCCCCGGCGCCCAAGCCGCGGGTCAGCTCCCGGCCGACGTCGAGCTTGACGTCGGCGTCACTCATCAGCAGCGCCTGGGCATCGGTGTTGATCGCGATGAACTCGACGCCCTTGAGCCCAACCTCGATCATCCGGTTGACGGCGTTGACGCCGCCGCCCCCGATGCCGACGACCTTGATGACCGCCAGGTAGTTGTGCGGAGGTGTCATCTCCGGTCCTTTCCCTTCGAGATTGGCTTCGGCCGACCGGGTACGGCGTGGCCTGCCCAGCGGCCGACGACAGCTGTAACCACCGAGGATCAGAGGTGAACCCTCACCCTCTACTAGAGGCTTACAGTTATGTCAACCACTGATCCTCTTCGGGGCAACGTAAGCGCCGCCGCGCGATCGGCCAAGGACCCGACCGGCGTGTCGCCGCCCAGAGCGCGATGAGTCACGTCCCCGCACCCCGCGGCACGCCCCCCGCTCAGCGGAAGGTCACCACGTCCGGCGCGCTCACGTCGATCCGGTCGGTGTCCTCGCCGAGCAGTGCGGTGGCCACCCGGGCCTTGTCCGTACCCCGCGTCGCGTCACCCCAGACCACCGTCCGGTCCCCGCGCAACCGCAGGCTGATCCGCGCCAGCCCCTCCACGCTCACGTCCACCAACTCGGCGCGCAGTTCCGGGGTCAACGCGACGAGCACTTCCAGCGCGGCCCGGGTACCCGGATCGTCGACGGCCGGCCGGGCCACCCGCACCAGCGGCAGCTCCGCGGGGCGCCGGGGCACCGTCCGGAACGCCACCCCGGTCCGGTCGACCAGGGCGAACGCCTCACCCTGCGGCACCGCCGCCACCGGGGCCCGCTCGGTCACCCGGACCACCAGCGCGCCGGGCCAGTCCCGGGACACCGTGGCCCGCTCCACCGGCGCCAGCGTGCCGACCCGGCGGGCGGCGGCAGCCAGGTCCACCCGGGCCAGCGGCACCCCGTCGGCCACCCCGACCGCGTCACGCACCTGTACCGGGGTGACCAGGCTGGCACCCTCCACCTTCACCTCGCGGACCCCGAACAACCCGGTGCCGAGCACCGTCCAGGCGACCAGCCCGACCAGGGCGAGCACCCCGGCGGTCGCCGCCCAGGGCAGCGCCGCGCGCATCCGGCGCTGCCGGGCGCGGGCCATGAACCGGCGGGTCGACGCCGGCACCGCGTCGCTGCCCGCCCGGACCAGCTGCCAGCGCCGGACCGGACCGCGTCGCGGAGCGCCGCCGTCGGCGCCGCTCGTCCGTCCTCGGGCCGGGCCGGGGCTCATCCGGCCGTGGGCGCCGCGCCGTCCGGTGCGGCGGTGCCACCGAGGGCCGCCCCGTCGCCGCCGGCGGTGGAGCCGCCGGCCACCGGATGACCGACCGCCGGAGCGGTGGCCACCGGGTCGACGGTCGCCGTCGGCGCGGAGCCCGCGGTACGCGCGAGAAGGCCGGCCAGCAACTCGTCACCCATCAGCGAGATCGGCGGGGCGCCCATGGTCACCACCACGTCCCCCGGGCGGGCCCGGCGGACCACCTCGACCGGCGCCGCCTCCCAGGAGTCGACGAAGACCTTCCGCTCGGCGGGTAGCGCCACCGCCTCGATCAGCGCCGCCGAGCCCTCGCCGGGCTGGCGCAGCTCACCCGGCCCGAAGACCTCCAGCAGCACCACCTCGTCGGCGATGGCCAGCGCCTCGGCGATCTCCGCCTGCGAATCGCGGGTGCGGTACAGCCGGTACGGCTGGAAGACGACGATCAGCCGCCCCTCCCCGGCCACCTCGCGCAGCGTCTGCAACGCCAGCGTCATCGAGGTCGGGTGGTAGGCGTACTCGTCGTAGACCAGCACGCCGTCCGCGACGCCCTTGCGCTCGAAGCGCCGCCGCACCCCCGGGAAGACCGCCAGCGCGGCCTCCGCCGCCGGCAGCGGCAGGTCCAGCAGGTACGCGGTCAGCACCGCGGAGGCGCTGTTCAGGCCCATGTGCCGCCCCGGCACCGGCAGCCGGAACTCGCCCAGCGACCGCCCGTCGATCGCGGCCAGGTACCGCACCCCGCGCGCGGACGAGACGATGTCGGTCAGTCGCAGGTCGGCGTCGGCCGCCTCGCCGTACGTGTACACCCGCCGCCCCTCGGCGCGCAGGCTCTCGGCCAGCCGCCGCCCGCCCGGGTCGTCGGCGCAGGTGATGATGAACCCGTCCGGGTCGGTGAGCTGGGCGAACTCGACGAACGCCGCCTCCAGCGTCGCGTAGTCGCCGTAGGTGTTGAGGTGGTCCGCCTCGACGTTGGTGATGATCGAGACGTACGGGCGGTAGATGAGGAACGAGCGGTCGCTCTCGTCCGCCTCGACCACGAAGTACTCGCCGCTGCCGTGGTGGGCGCCCGAGCCGACCTCGGAGATCTCCCCGCCGATCACGAAGGACGGATCGACCCCGGCCTGCTGAAGCACCATGGTCACCATCGAGGTGGTGGTGGTCTTGCCGTGGGTGCCGGCCACCGCCACCGCGCGGCGGCCGGTCATCGCCGCGGCGAGCGCCTCGGAGCGGTGCAGCACCCGCAGGCCACGCCGGCGCGCCTCGACCATCTCCAGGTGGTCCTGCGGAATGGCCGAGGAGTAGACGACGGTGTCCACGCCATCGAGGTTGGTCGCCTCGTGGCTCATGTGGATCGTCCCACCCAGCGCCCGCAGGCCGGCCAGCGACGGCCACTCGCGCAGCTCACTGCCGGAGACCGGGATGCCCCGGGTGAGGAAGAGCCGGGCGAGCCCGCTCATGCCGACCCCACCCACCCCGATCAGGTGGATGGTGCCCAGGTCCTCGGCCGTGAGCGTGCCGGCCGGGGTGAACTGCGCGGTCATCGGGCCACCGCCTCGATGACGTACGAGCGTAGCGCCTCGTCGCCGTCGCGGCGCCCGTACGCCGCTGCCGCCGCGCCCATGGTGTACAACCGCTGCGGGTCACGGATCAGCGGGATGATGGTGCGCTCCAGCCAGTCCGGGGTCAGCTCCGCGTCGTCGACCAGCATCCCGCCGCCGGCCTCCACCACGGGCAGCGCGTTGCGCCTCTGCTCCTGGTTGCTGTGCGGGTACGGCACGTAGATCGTGGGCAGCCCGATCGCGGCCACCTCGGCGACGGTCATCGCACCGCCCCGACCCAGCATCAGGTCGGCGGCGGCGTAACCCAGCTCCATCTCGGACAGGTAGGGCAGGGTCACGTACGGCACCGGCAGGTCGGTGGGGATCGGCACCGGCTCGTTGCGGGCGCCCATCACGTGCAGCACCTGCACGCCGTTGCGGGCCAGCTCCTTGGCCGCCCCGGAGACCGCCAGGTTGATCGAGCGGGCGCCCGAGGAGCCGCCGGCGACGAAGAGCACCGGCAGGTCCGGGCGGAGCCCGAAGTGGGCGCGGGCGGCGTTGCGCAGCGCGTACCGGTCCAGCGTGGCGATGCTGCGGCGCAGCGGCACCCCGACCACGCGGGCGTCGCGCAGCGACTCGGCCTGGCTCGGCTGGTGCGGGAAGCCGACCGCGATGTTCTTGGTGAACTTCATGCCCAGCCGGTTGGCCACCCCCGGCGGCACGTTCACCTCGTGGATCACCATGGGCAGCTCCCGGCGCCAGGCGGCGAGGTAGGCCGGCACCGAGACGTACCCACCGAAGCCGACCACCGCGTCGGCGCGCACCTCGTCGATGATCTTGCCCGCCGCGCGGGCCGCGGTCCACATCCGGCCCGGCGTGCGGACCAGGTTCATGTTCACCGACCGGGGCAGCTGGTACGCCGGGATCTGCCGCAGGTCGTAGCCCTGCGGCGGGATCAGCTCGTTCTCCATGCCCTTGGGTGTGCCGAGGCAGGTGATCCGGACGCCCGGGTCGTGTCGGCGCAGGCAGTCGGCGAAGGCGAGCAACGGGTAGATGTGCCCCCCGGTGCCACCTCCCGCGAGCACTACCGAACGCAGCGGACCCATCAGCGTCTCCTCTCGCTCGCCGAACCCGCGCGACTCCGGTCCTGCCGGACGCCGCGCGGTACGGCCTGGTCGTCCTGTCGCCGCGCGCGGGACCGGGGCACGGACCCTCGGCCAGCCGACGGCGTCGCCGGCCGGCGACGCCGGCCGGGAAGCGGCGGCAACGGGGCCCAGAGTAGTCGGACCCACCGGGCCGGCGGACGGGCATGCAGTGCTCTGGCCGCATCGGGTTCGGCGCGCGCGAAGGACGCCAGCATCCCGATCGCCGCCAGCGTCACGACCAGGGCACTTCCGCCGTCCGAGATGAACGGCAGGGGCAGGCCGGTGATCGGCAGCAGCCCGACCACCCCACCGATATTGATCACGGCCTGGCTGACCAGCCAGGTGGTCACCGCGGCGGCGGCGAGCCGGCGGAACGGGTCGTCGACCCGCCGGGCGATCCGCAGCCCGGTGTACGCGAGCACCGCGAAGAGTGCGAGCACCACCACGCAGCCGATCACGCCCAACTCCTCGGCGATGATCGCGAAGATGAAGTCGTTGTGCGCCGCGGGCAGCCAGTCCCACTTGAGGCTGCTCTTACCCAGCCCGACGCCGAACCAGCCGCCGTGCTCGATGGCCAGCCGGCCCTGGTAGATCTGGTAGCAGGGGTCGCCACACTCCTGCGGCGGCGGCGGGTTGAGGAAGTAGGTGAGCCGGGCGAAGCGGTAGTTCTCCTTACCCTTTTCGCCGGAGCCGGCACCCAGCGAGGCCACCGCGATGAGCAGGCCGATCCCGGCCAGGCCGGCCACCGAGAGCGCGCCGAAGACCCGCATCCGCACCCCGGCCGCCCAGAGCAGGCCGACCACCAGGGCCAGCAGGCAGAGCATGGTGCCGACGTCGTTGTAGCCGACCAGGACGAAGAGCAGCCCGATCACCGGGAAGAGCGGGGTGGCCAGCTCCCGCCACCAGCCCAGCGCGGCACCCTTGCGGGCGATCACGTGTGCGCCCCACAGCACCAACGCGAACTTGGCCAGCTCGGAGGGCTGGAGCTGGATCCCGCCGACGAACAGCCAGAGCAGCTCGGCTTTCAACGGGCCGAGCTGGGCCGACTCCTTGCCGGCCAGCCGGGCGTAGGCGAGCAGCAGGTTGAGCACCAGCAGCAGCCCCACCGAGGTGATCAGCAGCGGTCGGCCCAGCGACCGGTAGGTGGTGGCGGGCAGCCGCTGGCAGGCCCAGAACGCCCCGATGCCGATCACCGCGAAGATCGCCTGCTTGGTCACCGAGGCCGAGGCGTTGCCGTCCTCGGCGAAGTCCCGCACGCTGGTCGCCGAGAAGACCATGGTCAGCCCGATCAGCAGCAGCAGGCCGGCGCTGGACAGCAGCAGGTAGTAGGAGGCCAGCGGCCGGTCCAGCAGACCGCGCAGCGCCGCCAGCCCACCAGCGGCGTCCAGCCCACGCAGCGGCGCCGGCGCGGCCGGCTCCGGCTCCCGCGCCGCGGCCCCCGCTGCCGGCCCACGCGAGCCATCCGACCCCCGCTTGTCGTCCGGCCCACGCTTGTCGTCCGGGCCGCGCGGCGACGCGTTACGCCCCGCGCCCGGTGACCGCCGCGACCGGCCGGCTGTCCTGTCCTCGGTGCCTGGTTCCTCCCCCACCCGGACATCATCACCGCTCCGCGCGCCGCGCACGCCCACAACGGCGCCCCCGGCGTGTCGGATGGACACGCCACGGCCCCCGGTGGTCCGCCGCGAGCGGAACCGGGGGCCGAGGTGTGCTGGCCGGTGTACGCCGGGTCAGGTCATGTTGGCCAGGAACTCGCTGTAGAACAGGCCCAGCGCGATGGCCACCCCGATGCCGGCGATGATCCAGAACCGGACCACGATGTTGACCTCGCTCCAGCCGGCCAACTCGAAGTGGTGCTGCAGCGGCGACATCCGGAACACACGTTTGCCGGTGGTCCGGAAGGAGATGATCTGGATCACGACGGACATCGTGATGATCACGAAGAGCCCGCCGATGATCGGCAGCAGCAGGATGGTCCGGGTGGACATCGCCATGCCGGCGATGAGGCCGCCCAGCCCCAGCGCACCGGTGTCACCCATGAAGATCCGTGCGGGGGACGTGTTCCACCACAGGAAGCCGACACAGGCCCCGGCCGCCGCCCCGGCTATCAGCGCGATCTCCAACGGGTCGCGGACCGCGTAGCAGTACGACTGGGTGTAGCTCGGGTCGGCGCACCAGTGCCGGTACTGCCAGAACGCGATCAACGCGTACGCGGCGAGCACCATCACCGAGGCGCCGGTGGCCAGACCGTCCAGGCCGTCGGTGAGGTTCACCCCGTTCGTGGCGCCCATCACCACGAAGATGAAGATGATGATCGCGCCGATCTTGCTGACTTCCAGGGCGTCGATGTCCCGGATGAAGCTCAGCGTGGTGCTGCCCACCGTCTCGGTGTTGGTCACCGCGCCCGAGGCGTCGGTCATCGTGCTCGGGAAGTACAGCGCGACCACGCCGAAGACCGCGCCGACCAGGATCTGGCCGAGCAGCTTGCCGCGCTTGTTCAGCCCGGCGCTGTTGCGCTTGCGCACCTTGAGGAAGTCGTCGAGGAAGCCCACCGCACCGGAGAACACCATCAGCCCCAGCAGCACCAGGGCGGTGATGGTCGGCTCCACCTGGGCGATCTGCGCGTCCGGCAGGGTGGTCAGAGCCAGGTGCCCGGCCACGTACGCGATCACCGTGGCCAGGATGAAGACCACGCCGCCCATCGTGGGCGTGCCCTTCTTGGTCTGGTGCATGGCCGGGCCCTCGGCCCGGATCGGCTGGCCGGCCTTGAGCCGGGTGAACACCTTGATCGCGATCGGGGTGCAGAAGAGCGAGACGAGGAAGGCCACCCCGACGGCGACGATGACCGCCCTCACGCGGTAGCTCCATTCTCAGAGGTGGCGTCGGCGCGCAGGGCGTCGGCCACCTCCCAGGTCCGGTACCGGGAGCCCTTGACCAGGACGACGTCGCCCGGCCGTAGCTCGCCCCGCAGCACCTCGACGGCCGCTGCCTGATCGGTGAGCAGCACCGACTCTCCTCCCCAGTTCGCTACCGCTGTCGCGCCTTCGTGGATCGGCGCAGCCGGCTCGCCCACGACGAGCAGCCGGTCGACACCCAGCTCGGCCGCGAGTTGGCCGACCTCAGCGTGGCCGTCCCGCTCGAACGGGCCGAGCTCGGCCATGTAGCCGAGCACCGCGACGGTACGCCGACCCCGGCCGAGCGTGGCGAGCGCCTTCAGCGCGGCCGACATCGAGGCCGGGTTGGCGTTGTACGAGTCGTCGATGACGGTCACCCCGTCGGGGCGGTCGAAGACGTCCATCCGTCGGGTGGAGACCAGCCCCAGCTCGCCGAGCGCCGTGGCCAGCTCGTCCAGTGGCATGCCCAGCTCTCGGGCCACCGCCGCCGCGGCGAGGGTGTTGGAGACCTGGTGGCGGCCGGTCAGCCCGAGCCGTACCGGCGCGCTCCCCTCCGGGGTGACCAGGGTGTACGACGCGCGTCCCCGATCGTCCAGCGTGACGTCCTCGGCCCGCACGTCGGCGTCCGGGGCCTCGCCGTAGCGGACCACCCGGGCGCTGGTACGGCTCGCCATCGCGTCCACCCGTGGGTCGTCGGCGTTCAGGACGGCCAGGCCGTCGGACGGCAGCGCCTCGACCAGCTCGCCCTTGGCCAGGGCGATGGTCTCCTGCGAGCCGAACTCACCGATGTGTGAGGTCCCGACGTTGAGCACCACGGAGATCCTCGGCGGCACGATCTCGCACAGGTAGCGCACGTGCCCCACCCCGCGCGAGCCCTTCTCCAGCACGAGGTAGCGGGTGTCCGGCCCGGCCTGCAACGCCGTGTACGGGTGCCCCAGCTCGTTGTTGAACGACCCGGGCGGCGCCACCGTGGTGCCGAGCCGGACGGTGAGCTGGCCGATCAGGTCCTTGGTGGTGGTCTTGCCGGAGGAGCCGGTTAGCCCGACCACGGTCAGCCCGGGCAGCCGGTCCACCACCGCGCGGGCCAGCCGGCCCATCGCGGTCAGCGCGTCGTCGACCAGCACCATCGGCACTCCGGGCACCTCGCGGGTGCCGAGCACCGCCACCGCGCCGGACTCCATCGCGCCGGCCGCGTAGTCGTGCCCGTCGACCTTCTCCCCTGGGAAGGCCACGAAGAGCGCGCCGGGGGCCACCTTGCGCGAGTCGAACTCGACCGTGCCGGTCACGGTGACGGCCGCGTCGGCGGCGACCAGCCGCCCGTCGACCGCGGCGGCCACCTCGGCCAGGGTCAGCGCGATCACTGCTGACCCGCCAGGTCCCCGAAGCGGGCCCGCAGCGCGTCGGCAAGCTCGGTGCTGTCGTCGAACGGGAACACCTCGCCGCCCACCTCCTGGCCCCGCTCGTGGCCCTTGCCGAGCAGCGCGATCACGTCGCCCGGTTCGGCCAGCCGGACCGCCTCGTCGATGGCGGCGCGCCGGCCGTCCACCTCGATGATCCGTGCGGCCGTGCCGGCCCGGTACGCCCCGGCGAGCACCTCGGCGCGGATCTCCGCCGGATCCTCGGTGCGCGGGTTGTCGTCGGTCACCAGCACCACGTCGGCTCCCTCCGCCGCGGCGGCGCCCATCACCGGCCGCTTGCCCCGGTCCCGGTCCCCACCGGCACCGATCACGCAGATCAACCGGCCCGCGCTCAGCTCGCGTAGCGCGGCCAGCGCGGCCACGATCGCGTCCGACTTGTGCGCGTAGTCGACCACCCCGCGCACCGGCCCCGCGACGTCGACCAGCTCCAGCCGGCCCGGTACGCCGCCGCAGGCCGCCACGCCGGCCGCCGCGGTCGCCGGGTCCACCCCGGCACCCACCAGCGCTGCGATGGCCAGCAGCGCGTTGGCCACGTTGTGCCGGCCGGGCAGCGCCACCCCGGTGGGCAGGGCCAGCCCGTCCGGGCCGTGCGCGGTGAACCGCTGGGCGTACCCCTCACCACCGACGCCGTCGGCCCACCACGTCGCGTCCGGGTCGCCGGCCGCCGAGTAGCTGACCGTCGTCGGCTTGTACAGCGACTTGAGGGCCGGGTCGTCGTGGTTGAGCACCTCGACGGCGCACCGGCCGTCGAAGAGCTGCGCCTTGGCGGCGAAGTAGTCGGCGCTGTCGGCGTGGAAGTCCAGGTGGTCGGAGCCGAAGTTGGTGTAGCCGCCGACGGCGAACCGGACGCCGCCCACCCGGCCCATGGCCAGCGCGTGGCTGGAGACCTCCATGACCACGGCGGTGACCCCGCGCTCGCGGGCGGTGGCCAGCATGGCGTGCAGATCGGTCGCCTCGGGGGTGGTGCGCACGCTGTCGATCACCAGGTCACCGAGCCGGGTCTCCACGGTGCCGATCAGCCCGGTGGTGTGCCCGGCGGCGCGCAGGCCCGACTCGATCAGGTAGGCGGTGGAGGTCTTGCCGGCGGTGCCGGTCACGCCGATCACGGTGAGCCCGGCGGTCGGGTCGCCGTAGACGGCCGAGGCCACCTCGCCGAGCACCGCACGGGGGTCGGACACCACCAGGGCGGGCAGGCCGGACCCCGCCGCCAGTTCGGCGCCGGCCGGGTCGGTCAGCAGCGCCACCGCGCCGGCCTCGGCAGCGCCGGCCGCGAACTCCGCGCCGTGCCGGCGGGCACCGGGCAGGGCCGCATACAGGTCGCCGGGGCGGACCTCCTGGCTGGCGTGGGTGGCCCCGGTGACGACCACTCCAGCGGCGTCCGCCGGGAGGTCGACATCGAGCCGGACGGCGAGATCGCCGAGCCGGACTCCGGTCACGGTACGTGGACGTGGATTGCCGGGCACGGCGTCAGACCCTACCCGGTCGTCCGGTTCCGGCCGCACACCGCGCCTGAATATCCGTCTCGGGAGTCGCCGAACGTCCGGCGTGGCGTCGGGCGGCCCGTGGAGCGGCTGCGGCGACGCTGGTGCAGGGGTCCGAGCCGGTTGCGAGAGCACCGCAGGGGAGCACAGTTCCCTGCCGGCTCAGCCGCCTTCACCAGAAACCAGAAAATGAGGCGCGGACACGGATTATTTCCAACCCGTATCCGCGCCCGACTGCAATTAGATCTCCGCGTGGATCCACTTCATGGCGTTCCGCGTGTTCAGGCCGTAGACACCGTCAGCGGTCACACCGACCGCAGCCTGCACCTGCTTCAACGCGGTCTGCGTGCCTCCGCCGAAGACGCCATCCGTTGCTAACCAGGGAAGACGACAAAACGTGGACTCGGCGTTCCCGTAGGAGGGACTCGTGAATGACGCAGAGTGAAGCTCATCACTTCGCGGAAGGATTCTGTTGCCGCCTTGGCGCCACCGCCACCAGGGCTGTACACGAACACCGCGACGACGTAACGGGGCTTCTCCGCGGGGGCCATCCCGATGAAGGAGGACACCTCGCCGGGCTGCTTCTTGCCGTCCACCAGCCGCCAGCCGGTGCCGGTCTTGCCGGCGATCCGGTAGCCGGGGACCGCGGCGGCCTCGCCGGTGGCGCGATCGACCGTGGTGACCGCCTCCAGCATGGTGCGCAGCGCCGCCGCGTTCTGCGGGCTGAGCACCGAACGCGTCACCGGGGCCGGCGCGGCAGTGTGCTTACCGTCCGGGCCGATCGTCTCCTTGACCAGGTGTGGCTGCACGTAGGTGCCGTCGTTGGCGATGGTGGCGTACGCGGCGGCCATCTGCAGCGGCGTGGCGTCGACGCTGTGCCCGATCGGCACCGACCCGGCCGACGACTCGCTCCACTCGTCGGCCGGCAGCAGCCGTCCGCGGGCCTCGCCGGGCATCCCCTCGCCGGTGGGCTGGCCGAGCCCGAACCGCTTCTGGTAGTCGATCAACCGGTCCCGGCCGAGCCGGTCGGCGATGGTGATGGTGCCGACGTTCGACGAGTAGGCGAGCATCCCCGGCACGCTCATCCGCTTGCCGTTCGCCGGGTGGGTGTCGGCGAACCAGGTGTCGCCCTTCTTGATGCTGTTCGCGATGGGCAGCGTGGTGTCCGGGGTGATCACCCCCTCCTGCAGTGCCGCCCCGAAGGTGATCGCCTTGTGCACCGAACCGGGGTCGACCACGAAGCTGGTCGCGGCGTCCTCCCGGGCCACCGGGTCGCTCGGGATCGGCTTGGCGGCGTTGTAGGTGGGGTGGCTGGCCTGGGACAGCACCTCACCGGTGGGCACGTCGATGATCACCGCCGCCCCAGTGCTACCCGGGTGCGGAGCCAACGCCGTGCTAAGGATCTGCTGGCTGCGGAACTGCAGGTCGCGGTCGATGGTGAGCGTCATCGAGCTGCCCGGCTTGGCCAGCGTGGTCTTGCTGTAGCCACCCGGGATCGGCGCGGCGAGGTCACCGAGGCCGGCCTCGTACACCCGCTTGCCGTCCTGTCCGGCGAGCAGATCGTTGTAGCGGGCCTCCAGGCCCTCCAGCCCGACCATGTCCTGACTGGTGAAGCCGATCAGGTTGGCCGCCAGGTCGTCGCCGGGCACCTCGCGGCGCTCGTCGCGGTGCACGCCGATGCCGGGCAGCTCCAGCGTCTGCACCCGCTTGGCGGTCGAGATCTCCACTCCCCGGGCCAGGTACTCGAATCGTGAAGCGACGCCGGTCTCCAGCTTGCGGGGCTTCATCAGCTCGGTGAGCTTCGACGCCGGGATGCCGAGCAGCGGGGAGAGCGCCTTCGCGGTGCCGGCCGGGTCCTCGATCTCGGTCGGGTCGGCGAACACGTACCGCGCCTCGACGCTGTGGGCCAGCGGGGCGCCGGTGCGGTCGTAGATCGCGCCGCGCGGGGCGGGCAGTTCGACCGTGCGGGTCCGGTCGGCGACGCCGCCGCCGGCGTACGCCGGAGTGTCTACCGCCTGGAGGAAGATCAGCCGGATCCCGATGACGGCGAACAGCGTCAGGGTGAGCGCGGTGCCCAGCCTCAGCCGCAGCCGTGAGTCGGCCAGCTTCGGCGGGCGCGGTGGCTTGCGGGACGGCCGGCGGGCCGCCGGGCGGTCGCCGCGGCGCGGCGCGCGCGGCGTGGTGGTCCGGCGGCGCGGCGGCGGCTCGTCGCCGGCCGGGCCGCGCGGGGTGCGCGGCGCGACGGTGCGCACGACCCCGCCACGTCCCGCCGCCGGCGCGTCCCGTCGGCCGGTCCGGGCGGCGGCCCGGCCGCCGTCGAGCACCTGCAACGCGGGCCGGAACGGGTCGCCGGACCGGGTGCTGCGCGGGGTACGCCGCTGCTCGGTGCCCCCGCTACGCGCCGGCGAGCCGCGCTCCTCCCGGATGGTCCGGCCCCGAGGGGTGTACGCCCGAGCGCCCGAGATGCCTCCCATGCCCGGCTCCCCGGCACGCGGCTCCCCGTCCGTGGGGTCGGTGTCACGGGAAGAACCGCGCCGGGACCCCTTGGGATCCCGGCGCGGCTCGTCCGACCTCGATGGCACCGGTCAGCCCCCCGCACCCTGCTGGCTGGTCACCGACGGCTCCCCGGTCGCCGGCTTCGGCACGCCGAGGGGCAGCTTGCCGTCCGGCAGCCGGACGTACCCCGGCTCGCCCGCGTCCACCAGACCCAGTCGGCGCGCCTCGGCGGTCAGGTTGCCTGGCGCCTCGGCGTCGGCGATCTGCTTGTCCAGCTGCTGCTTCTCCAGGTCCAGCCGGCCCTGCTGCTGCTCCAGCTTCTCCAGCCGCAGGGCATTCTCGTTGATCTTGGTGTTGACCGTCAGGATGCCGAGCACCCCACCGAGCACCAGCAGCACGATCAGCGCCGCGAACGGTGCGCGCGGCACCGACATCGGCGGCGGCGGCGCCACCCGCAGCCGCGGCGGGCGAGCGCTGGCGGCGACGCCGGCCTTCTCGGCCGGCCGCAGCGCGGCACTGCCCTGGGTGGGGAACTCGCGCGCCCCCCGGGCACGAGCCTCCCCCTGCCGCTTCACTCGATCGATGCGTGGCGTACCGTTCCCCACGCGCGTCGCCCGCTCCGCCACGGTCCGGCCCCCCGACCGTGGTGTGCGCTGCCCGCCGCCGGTGATGTCCCGGCGGTCGCGCTTGTCAATGCTCATGTCCCCTCCCCCTCAACGTCCGTCCCTCTACCGGACCGGAGCCACGGATCCCCCACGGATCACGCAGTCCCCGTCCCCGGTTGGTGCATCCCCTTCACCCTTCGGCGGGACCGTTCGCGGTCGGTCCGCCCTTGCTGTGCCGCGTTCGGGTCGAGTCGCTCCGCCGCCCGCAGCCGCACCGAGGCGGCTCGCGGGTTAGCGGCGACCTCCGCTTCCCCGGCCAGTTCGGCACCCCGGCTGAGCAGCCGGAACGTCGGACCGGACCCGGGCAGTTCGACCGGGAGGTCGATCGGGCCCTTACTGCGGACCCGGTCCGCGAGCGCCACCTTGGTGAGCCGGTCCTCCAGCGAGTGGTAGGACAGGACCACCATGCGACCGCCCACGGTCAATGCGTCGAGCGCGGACGGCAGCGCCGTCTCCAGCGCTGCCAGCTCTTTGTTTACCTCGATCCGTAAAGCCTGAAACGTTCTCTTTGCCGGGTGTCCGCCCGTTCGTCGAGCTGGCGCCGGAATGGAGTCCCGGACCAGCTCCGCCAGCCGCGCGGACGACGTGATCCGGACGCGTTCCCGCTCCCGGATGATCGCCGAGGCGATCCGGCCGGCGAACTTCTCCTCGCCGTAGACCCGAAGCACCCGGGCCAGGTCCGGGTGCGCGTAGGTGTTGACCACCTCCTCGGCGGTCACCCCCCGGGTCTGGTCCATCCGCATGTCCAGTGGCGCGTCCTGGGCGTACGCGAACCCGCGGTCGGGCGCGTCGAGTTGCAGCGACGAGACACCCAGGTCGAACAGGATGCCGTCGATGCCCGGATAGCCCAGCCGGTCGAGCACCTCGGGCAGCTCGTCGTAGACGGCGTGCTCCAGGTGCACCCGATCGGCGAACCGGGCCAGCCGAACCCGCGCGTGGGCGAGTGCCTCGGTGTCCCGGTCCAGCCCGATCAGGACCGTCTCCGGATGCGCCTCGAGCACCGCCTCCGCGTGCCCGCCCAGGCCGAGCGTCGCGTCGACGTGCACCGTCCGGCCGCTTCGACCCAGCGCGGGGGCCAGCAGCTCGAGACACCGCTCGAGCAGCACCGGCACGTGCGTGCCGCGCAACTCCCCCATGATGACCCCCACTGGTTGAAACGTCCGTTCTCCTCGTGCGCCCGTCGTCGGACGGCGCTGCCGTCGTACCGCCAGATCCCCATCCGCTCCCGCCGGGCACCGGGCTCCGCCCGATGACTGGATCGTGCGCCTGGCACCGGGGAAGGGGTGCCAGGAACTCGAAAGCGGCTGGAGATCTCGCAGTACGTCGGGCGCCGTTCCGCCCTACAGACCGCCGGGCAGCACCCCCTCCTCGATGTCGGCGAAGTCGTCTTCGCTCTCGGCGAGGTAGGTCTCCCAGGCGACCCGGTCCCAGATCTCCACCCGCGTGCTCGCGCCGATCACGACCAGGTCGCGATCCAGTGCGGCGTACGCCCGCAGGTGGGCCGGGATGGTCACCCGACCCTGCTTGTCCGGAACCTCGTCGTGCGCGCTGGCGAAGAAGACCCGGCTGTAGGCCCGGGCCGCCTTGTGCGTCATCGGTTGCGCGCGCAACTGCTCCGCGATCCGCTGGAACTCAGGTGTCGGAAAGACGTAGAGGCAGCGCTCCTGCCCTTTAGTGACCACGACACCCCCTGCCAGCTCGTCCCGGAACTTGGCCGGAAGGATCAACCGGCCTTTGTCGTCCAGGCGCGGAGTGTGGGTGCCGAGGAACATCGGCCCTACCCCCTCGCCCTTGAACGGCGTTCGCGGCGCCGCTGACCCCCCGGGCCGGTGAGCCCTCCCGGCCTCACCATTGGTCCCCACTCTACTCCACTTCCCTCCACCTGCAACCAGATTCGCCCGCGTGGCGCGCTCGATGCGCGGGCAAAACCGCACGTCACAAGGGGTGGAGCGGAGTGGAGGGCCACGGCGGCGGTCCGGCGTGGTCCGCTTTCCGACATAGATCGACTCCGTCCGGATGAAGCCGAACCAGCCGCCCGCGTGGGCACCACGGCCGAACGGTTCGCGGTCGGCGGCGATCTGGTGAGGCGGGCGGTCCGGTAACCTCGCTCGCGTGACGGACGCGAAAATGCCCCTACGGGCCAAGGTGGCCAGCTCCGTGTCACGGACCGCCGCCGCGCTCTCCCGGGCGGCCGGCCGTGGCGACGGTTCGGTCATCGGCGGGTGGATCGGCCTGAAGATCGACCCGGACCTGCTGGCCCACCTGTCGGCCGGGCGCGCCATCGCGCTCGTCTCCGGCACCAACGGCAAGACCACCACCACCCGGTTGACCGCCGCCGCGGTCGGCGTGCTCGGGCGGGTCGCCACCAACTCCTTCGGCGCCAACATGCCCAGCGGCCACACCTCGGCGCTGGCCAAGGCCGGCAGCACCCCGTACGCCGTGCTGGAGGTCGACGAGCACTACCTCGCCCAGGTGCTGGAGGCGACCGAGCCGCACGTGGTCGCCCTGCTGAACCTCTCCCGCGACCAGCTCGACCGGGCCAAGGAGGTCGCCATGATGGCGCAGCTCTGGCGCGCGGCGCTGGTCCGGCACACCGATGTGCGGGTGGTGGCCAACGCCGACGACCCGATGGTGGTCTGGGCCGCCACCCCGCCGGGCGACCCCGCCCGCGGCATCAACCCGCCGCACGTGACCTGGTTCAGCGCCGGCCAGCGCTGGCACGACGACTCCTGGGTCTGCCCGGAGTGCGGCTCCACCATTCAGCGCAACGGCGACCAGTGGTGGTGCACCGGCTGCCCGCTGCGCCGGCCGGAGCCGCAGTGGGTCGTCGAGGACGAGGGCGTGCTCGACCCCACCGGAGCCTGGCACAAGGTCTCCCTCCAGCTACCCGGCAAGGTCAACCTGGGCAACGCGGCGACGGCGCTGGCCGTGGCCGCCGAGTTCGGCGTCCGCCCGGTCGACGCGGTGTCCCGCCTCGGCATCGTCACCTCGGTGGCCGGCCGCTACGCGCAGGTGGACAAGGACGGGCGCAACATCCGGCTGCTGCTGGCCAAGAATCCGGCCAGTTGGCTGGAGGCCTTCGACATGGCCGACGAGGCGCCGACCCTGCTCTCCATCAACGCGCGCGACCCCGACGGGCTGGACACCTCCTGGCTCTTCGACGTCGACTTCGCGCCGCTGCGCGGCCGACAGGTGCTGATCACCGGCGACCGGGCGTACGACCTGGCGGTCCGCCTGGACGTCAACGACGTGTCGTTCCAGCACGTGCGCACGTTCGAGGACGCGATCCGGTCGGTCCCGCCGGGGCGGCTGGAGGTCATCGCGAACTACACCGCGTTCCAGGACATCCGAGCGGAGTTGGACCGTGTCAACTGAGAGCCTGCGCATCGTCTGGATCTACCCAGACCTCCTCTCCACCTACGGCGATCGGGGCAACGCGCTGATCCTCGCCCGGCGGGCCCGCCAGCGCGGTATGCCGGTCGAGGTCATGGAGGTCCGCTCCGACCAGCGGCTGCCCGCGACCGCCGACATCTACCTGGTCGGCGGCGGTGAGGACGGTCCGCAGGCGCTGGGCGCGCAGCGGCTGATCGCCGACGGTGGCCTGCACCGGGCGGTCGCCCAGGGCTCGGTGGTGTTCGGCGTCTGCGCCGGCTACCAGCTACTCGGCATGTCCTTCTTCGCCAAGGGTGTGCAGTGCCGCGGCCTGGAGCTGCTCGACCTGCAGTCCGACCGGGGCCCGAGCCGAGCCGTCGGCGAGCTGGCCGGCGAGATCGACCCCCGCCTGGGCCTGCCCGCGCTGACCGGCTTCGAAAACCACGGCGGCCGCACCCACCTCGGTCCGGAGGTCTCCCCGCTGGCACGGGTGAGCACCGGGGTGGGCAACGACGGCACCACCGAGGGTGCCTGGCGGGGCAAGCTGCTCGGCACCTATTCGCACGGCCCCGCGCTGGCCCGCAATCCGGCCCTGGCCGACCTTCTGCTGCGCTGGGCCACCGGGGCGCACCAGCTCCCGCCGCTGGACGACACCTGGTCGGACCGGCTTCGGAGCGAACGCCGCGCCGCGGTGGCCGCCGCCCGGGCATGATCCCCGCCGTCCGGCGGCTGCTCCGGCAGCCGTCGGCCGCCCGGTTCGCCCTGCTCGTGCTGCTGATCGGCGGCTGCGCGCTGCTGCTGCTCCTGGCGCCCCGACCGGACCCGGAGCAGTTACCCCGGCTGGCCAACCACCTCGGCCATCTCGCCCCGGTGGCGGCGGTCCTCGGCGGCGCGCTGCTGCTGGTCGCGTTGGTACCCCGGACCTTCATCACACTCGCCTCGGGCGCCATCTTCGGCCCGCTGGAGGGCGCCGCGTACGCCCTGGGCGCCGCGCTGCTGGCGGCGGCGATCGGGTTCACGGTCGGCCGGCTGCTCGGTCGGGAGTTCGTGGCCGAGCGGGTCCGTGGCCGGCTGGCCCGCCTCGACGGCTGGTTCACCCGGCAGAGCGTGCTCGGCGTGGTCACCGTCCGGCTGCTGCCGATCGCCGGCTTCGGGCTGGTCAGCTATGGCTACGGCACCACCGGCGCCCGGGTACTGCCGTTCCTGGCCGGCAGCGTGATCGCCTCCGCGCCGACCGCATTCGGCTACGCCGCGATCGGCGCGGCGGTCAGCTCACCCGGCCGCATCAACTGGTACGCCGCCGCCCCCGCCAGCCTCGGCCTGATCGCCAGCGTGGTGCTCATCCACCAGTGGTGGCGCGCCGAGCGGCGCCGCCGCTCCATGCCGGCCTGACCGTGCCCGAGCCGACCGACCTGCCCGGCGAGCAGCGACTCGCCGGAGGCTTCGTGGCCGACGTGGTCCGGATCGGCGACACCGTACGGCGTACCCCACCGGCCAACCTGGACTTCGTCAGCGCGCTCCTGCACCACCTGGCCGAGGTCGGCGCGGACCTCGCCCCCCGGCACCTGGGTGTCGACGCCCTGGGCCGCCAGATGCTCAGCCACATCGAGGGGCGGGTGCCGTGGCGGGACCAGGAGGACCCGGCCTTTGTCGCCGACCCGGCGCTGGTGCGGCTGGCTGAGCTGATCCGGCGGCTGCACGACGCCTGCGCGGGCACCGCCCTGGCCGGCGACGCCGAAACGGTCTGCCATCACGACCTGTCACCGAAGAACACGGTCTACCGGGACTTTCCCGCCGGTCTCCTGCCGGTGGCCTTCCTGGACTGGGACCTGGCCGCACCGGGTCCCCGGATCGCCGACGTGGCGTTCGCCGGCTGGCACTGGGCCGCGTTGGGCGAGGGCGCCGACCCGGCCGAGTTGGGTAGGCGCTGCCGCGTGCTCTGCGACGCCTACGAGGCCGCAGCCACCGGACCGACCCTGGTGGCACTCGCCCGGGACGAGTTGGTGGACCTCATGCTCGACCAGATCGAGGGCACCTGGCGCGGCATCGACGCCGGCGCCGACCGCGACGAGCCGGGAATGCGCCGGCTGCGCGACGGGGGCGCCGTCGACGGGGTACGTCGCTGGCAGGACTGGCTGCTCGCCCACCGCCGCACCGTGGCGGCGGCGCTGACCGCCTGAGTCGGTGCCGCCCCTCAGAGCCGACGGGTCGCCGCTAGGAGCCGGCGTGTCGCGCCGGGCGGCGGGTGCGCCGGTGAGCGTGATGACTCAGGGGCATATTTATACCTCTGAGTCATCACGCTCGTCGTGGCGTCCATCCCCCCGGGCGTCACGCTCTGTATACCCGGGGCCGGGACGCCAGACCGCGAAGGCTCGGGATGCCCGGACCGCGACGCCAGCCCCGCCGAGTGCCCGGACCACCTACGCCGCGAGGGTCAGGCGACGACGGAGACCATCCGGCCCGGGACGACGATGACCTTGCGGGGTTCCTTGCCGGCCAGGGTGGCGGCCACCGCGTCCAGGGCGGCGGCACGGACCGACTCCTCGGACGCGTCGGTGGGAACCTCGATGCGGCCACGGACCTTGCCGTTGACCTGCACCGGATAGGTCACCGTGTCCGCCACCAGCAGTGCCGGGTCAGCCGTCGGGAAGTCCGCGTACGTCAGCGAGGTCTCGTGGCCCAGCCGGCGCCACAGTTCCTCGGCCACGTGCGGGGCGAACGGCGCCACCATGAGCACCAGCGGCTCGGCCACCTCGCGCGGCGTCGCCGACAGCTGGGTCAGCCCGTTGGTCAGCTCGATCAGCTTCGCGATCGCCGTGTTGAACCGGATGCCGTCCATGTCGCCACGGACCCCGTCGATCACCTTGTGCAGCAGCCGGCGGGTCGCCTCGTCGGCCGGGGCCTCACTGACCCGCAGCGCACCGGTCTCCTCGTCGACCACGGCCCGCCAGACCCGCTGCAGGAACCGGTACGACCCGACGACCGCCCGGGTCTCCCAGGGACGGGACACCTCCAGCGGGCCCATCGACATCTCGTACACCCGGAAGGTGTCCGCGCCGTACGCGGCGCACATGTCGTCGGGGGTCACCACGTTCTTCAGCGACTTGCCCATCTTGCCGTACTCGCGGCGCACCTCGTCGTCGCCCAGGTACCAGCCGCCTTCGCGCTCGATGACGTCCTCGGCCTGCACGTAACTGCCGCGCGAGTCGGTGTACGCGTACGCCTGGATCATGCCCTGGTTGAACAGCTTGCGGAACGGCTCGAACGACGACACGTGCCCCAGGTCGAACAGCACCTTGTGCCAGAACCGCGCGTACAGCAGGTGCAGCACGGCGTGCTCGGCGCCGCCGACGTACAGGTCGGTACCCCCGCAGTCGCCCTCGCCGCGCGGGCCCATCCAGTACCGCTCGTTCTCCGCGTCGACGAACCGCTCGCTGTTGGTCGGGTCCAGGTAACGCAGCTCGTACCAGCAGGAGCCGGCCCACTGCGGCATCACGTTGGTCTCCCGGGTGTACCGCTTCGGCCCGTCACCCAGGTCCAGCTCCACCTCGACCCAGTCGCGGCGACGCGACAGCGGGGTCTCCGGGTTCGAGTCGCCGTCGTTCGGGTCGAACGTCTTCGGTGAGAAGTCGTCCACCTCCGGCAGCTCGACCGGCAGCATCTCCTCGGGCAGGGCGATCGCCGCGCCGGTCTCGTCGTAGACGATCGGGAACGGCTCGCCCCAGTAGCGCTGCCGGGAGAACAGCCAGTCGCGCAGCCGGTAGGTCACCGCGCCGGCGCCGTACCCGTTCGCCTCCAGCCAGCCGATGATCGCCGCCTTGGCGTCGGCGACCCCCAGGCCGTCCAGGTCCAGGCCGCGCTCGGGCGCGGCGCTGTTGATCGCCGGACCGTCCCCGGTGTACGCCTTGCCGTCGAAGCCCTCCGCGGGCTGCACGGTGCGCACGATGGGCAGCTCGAAGACCTCGGCGAACGCCCAGTCCCGCTCGTCCTGTGCCGGCACCGCCATGATCGCGCCGGTGCCGTAGCCGGCCAGCACGTAGTCGGCGATGAAGATCGGGATCTGCCCGCCGGTGACCGGGTTGGTGGCGTACGCGCCGATGAAGACGCCGGTCTTCTCCTTGCTGTCGGCCTGCCGCTCGATGTCGGTCTTGGCCGCCGCCGCCTTGCGGTACGCCTCGACGGCCGCCCGGGGGCTGGCGTGCCCGCCGGTCCAGGCGTCCCTCGTCCCCTCCGGCCAGGCGGCCGGCACCAGCGTGTCGACCAGCTCGTGCTCGGGCGCCAGCACCATGTACGTGGCCCCGAAGATGGTGTCCGGCCGGGTCGTGAACACCCGGATCGGCTCCAGCTCGGTGGGGAAGTCGATGTGCGCACCGGTGGACCGGCCGATCCAGTTGCGCTGCATCATCTTGATCGGCTCGGGCCAGTCCAGGCTGTCCAGGTCCTCGATCAGCCGGTCACCGTACGCGGTGATCCGCATCATCCACTGCTTCAGGTTGCGCTTGAAGACCGGGAAGTTGCCCCGGTCGGAGCGGCCGTCGGCGGTGACCTCCTCGTTGGCCAGCACGGTGCCCAGCCCTGGGCACCAGTTCACCGGGGCCTGCGAGACGTACGCCAGGCGGTGGTCGTCGACGACCTGGCGGCGCTCGGCGACGCTCAGCTCGGCCCAGGCCCGGCCGTCCGGGGTCGCCCGGTTACCACCCTCGAACTCGGCGATCAGCTCGGCGATCGGCCGGGCCCGCCCGGCGTCCCGGTCATACCAGGAGTTGAAGATCTGCAGGAAGATCCACTGGGTCCAGCGGTAGAAGTCGGTGTCGATGGTCGCCACCGAGCGGCGCTCGTCGTGCGCCAGCCCCAGCCGGCGCAGCTGCGCCTTGTACCGCTCGATGTTCGCCACTGTGGTGGTCCGTGGGTGGGTGCCGGTCTGCACCGCGTACTGCTCGGCGGGCAGGCCGAACGCGTCGAAGCCCATGGCGTGCAGCACGTTGCGCCCCGCCATCCGCTGGTAGCGGGCGAAGCAGTCGGTGCCGATGTAGCCCAGGGGGTGGCCGACGTGCAGGCCGGCGCCGGACGGGTAGGGGAACATGTCCAGCACGTACAGCTTTTCCGCACCGGCCCGGGGGTGGTCCGGGTCGGCCAGCGGGCCGGTCGGGTTCGGGGCGTGGAAGGTGCCCTCGCGCGCCCAGGTGTCCTGCCAACGATTTTCGATCTCGTCGGCCAGGGCCGCGGTGTACCGGAACGGGGGAATGTCGCCCGCCGGTGCGGCTGCCTCACTCATCGTCTCTCCTCGCTTCGCTTCGCTTCGTCTCGGCACCGCCGGGCCGGACCGGCGACGGGCACAAAAATGCCCCTCACGCAGGAGGGGCCGCCGTGCTGTCGCGCGTTCAGCGCATCAGCACGGCCCGATAAGAAGCAGGAAGACTCCGGCCATGTCCGGCAGTGTACCTCGCCGCCGGTTCGGGCCGGGGTCGGCGGGGCCAGTCCCCCAACCCGGCGAATATCGGTGCGTAACCGACGGACTGCCTGCGGGGGTCGGCGATAACGACAAACATGGTTAGCCTGAGAGGCCAGTGAGAATTCTGCGGCAAACGAGGCTCGACGTCGCGAACCCAACGGCGGGTCCAGGTGCTCTATACAGAGCTGCCGTGACGGCGACGAGGAGGAGGCCCGTGACACAACAGACCTGGGACGAGGTCGGCGGACTGTTGCCGCACGACGAGTTCCGCGCCGCCAGCGAGGCCATCGTGGCCAACATCGAGCAGGTCATCGAGGGTAAGACCGCCACCGTGCGGCTGGCCCTTGCCGTCCTGCTCGCCGAGGGTCACCTCCTCATCGAAGACGTCCCCGGCGTCGGCAAGACCAAGCTGGCCAAGGCCTTGGCGCGGTCCATCGACTGCACGGTGCGGCGGATCCAGTTCACCCCCGACCTGCTGCCCAGCGACGTCACCGGGGTCAGCGTCTACAACCAGGAGACGCACGACTTCGAGTTCCGTCCCGGCGCCGTCTTCGCCAACCTGGTCGTCGGCGACGAAATCAACCGCGCCTCGCCGAAGACCCAGTCGGCGCTGCTGGAGTGCATGGAGGAGCGGCAGGTCACGGTCGACGGCGTGACGTACCAGCTGCAGACCCCGTTCATGGTCATCGCCACCCAGAACCCGATCGAGATGGAGGGGACCTACCCGCTGCCCGAGGCGCAACGCGACCGGTTCACCGCCCGGATCGCGATGGGCTACCCGGACGCTGGCGCCGAGCTGGCCATGCTGGACGGGCACGGCGGCACCGACCCGCTGAACGAGCTGCGCCCGGTCTCCGACGCGGACATCGTCCGGCAGCTCATCGCCACCGTCCGGCAGGTGCACGTCGCCGACGCGGTCAAGCAGTACGCCATCGACCTGGTCACCGCGACCCGCGAGGCCCCCGACCTGCGTCTGGGCGCCTCTCCCCGGGCAACCCTGCAGCTGCTGCGCACCGCCCGGGCGGTCGCCGCTTTGGAGGGGCGCGACTACGTCCTCCCCGACGACCTGCAGGCCCTCGCGGTGCCGGTAATGGCGCACCGGATCATCCCGACCGCCGACGCGCAGCTCGCCCGACGCACCACCGACGCGATCGTCTCCGAGCTGGTGCACCGACTGCCGTTGCCGCACGACCGGCAGCGCTCCCCGTACGACACCCGGCCCGCCACCGGCAACGGTCGCGCGCCCTACGAGCCGCGGAGGCCGTGACGTGCGTGCCGGGCTGCGCGGGCTGACCACCCGCGGGCGCTCGTTCCTCGCCGCCGCGGTCGCGGCGGCGATCTCGGCCGGCATCCTCGGCGAGAAGGACCTGCTCCGGGTCGCCGTGCTGCTGGCCGTCCTGCCGCTGCTGGCCGCCGCCTACGTCGGGCGCAGCCGCTACAAGCTGGCCTGCAACCGTTCACTGGACCCGCACCGGGTCCCGGTCGGCGCCAACTCCCGGGTGGTGCTGCGGCTGCAGAACCTCTCCCGGCTGCCGACCGGCACCCTGCTACTGGAGGACCGGCTGCCCTACGCCCTGGGCAGCCGGCCCCGGGTGGTGCTGGAGCGGCTCGGCGCGCAGCAGGCCAGCTCTGTGGCGTACACCGTCCGGGCCGACGTGCGGGGCCGCTACGACGTGGGCCCGCTGGTGGTGCGGATGAGCGACCCGTTCGGGCTCTGCGAGCTCAGCCGGGCGTTCCCCAGCACCGACCACCTGACGGTCATCCCGCAGGTCACCCCACTGCCGTCGGTCCGGCTCCCCGGGGAGTACGCGGGCAGCGGCGACAGCCGGGCCCGGTCGGTGGCGGTGCACGGTGAGGACGACGCGGCGACCCGGGAGTACCGGCGCGGCGACGACCTGCGCCGGGTGCACTGGAAGTCCACGGCGCGCACCGGCGAGCTGATGGTGCGCCGCGAGGAACAGCCGTGGGAGAGCCGGGCCACGGTCGTGCTGGACACCCGCGCGTACGGTCACCGCGGCGACGGGCCGACGGCGAGTTTCGAGTGGGCGGTCTCCGCCGCCGCGAGCATCGCGGTGCACCTGCGTCAGGCCGGCTACAAGCTGCGCCTGGTCACCGGTTCGGGGGCGGACGTGGACGCCTCGGAAGCCGGCGGCGACGGGACGCTGCTCGACCACCTCGCCGAGGTCCGGCTGGACCAGCGGGCCGAGGTGACCGGCCTGGTGCAGCGCGTCCGGCAACGCGCTGACGGCGGTCTGATCATCGGGTTGTTCGGCGCGGTGAGTGTGGCCGAGGCCGAGCTGCTGGCCGGGCTGCGGGGCAATGGCGCCACCTGCGTCGGCTTCCTGCTGGACAGCTCCACCTGGCTGAGCCTGCCGGAGAAGGCCCGGGCCGAGGCGGAGCACGCGCACGGCGCCGCAGCGCTCACGATGTTGCAGAGCGGTTGGCGGGTGGTCGGTGTCGACCACGGCAGCCGACTGCCGGCACTCTGGCCGCAGGCGGGCCGGGGTTCCCAGGGCTTCGCCCTGCGCGCCGCGCTGGCCGAGACGGTGGCCGGCGGCGTGCGATGAACGGAAGGTTCCCCTCATGATCGCCAGTCGGAACATCGGCGCGGTGGCGGCCGCGGCCACGCTGCTCGCCGCCGCCCCGCTGTCGGCCATCTTCGAGACCTGGACGTGGCTGATCCAGTCCGCGATCGCGGTCGCCGTGGTGGCCGGGGTGGCCGCGCTGACCCGACTCGTCCGGGCACCCCTGTGGGGTCAGGTGCTCGGCATGCTGGCCGCCCTGGTGCTCGCCCTGACCTGGCTGTTCCCCAGCGGCGCGGAGTTTCTCACCTTCCTGCCCACGCCGACCACGTTCGGGCACTTCGCCGACCTGTTCACCGGCTCGATGCAGGACATGCGCTCGTACGGCATCGAGGTGCCGGACACTGACCCGCTGCTGTTCATCACCGTGCTCGGCGTCGGCGGGGTGGCCGTGCTGGTGGACGTGCTGGCGGTGGCATTGCGCCGGCCCGCGCTGGCCGGGCTGCCGATGCTCGCCATCTACTCGGTGCCGGTCGCCGTCGACGTGGACAGCGTTCCCGCGGTGCCGTTCGTGGTGGGCGCCGCCGGGTACCTCTGGCTGCTGGTCACCGACAACGTCGACCGGGTACGCCGGTTCGGACGCCGGTTCACCGGCGACGGCCGCGACGTCGACGTGTGGGAGGCCTCGCCCCTGGCCGCCGCCGGCCGCCGGCTCGCGGTGGTCGGGGTTGCCCTGGCCGTGGTGCTGCCGCTGGCCGTGCCGGGCATGACCGGCGGGCTGCTCGACACGCTTGGCGGCGGGGCGGGCAACGGCAACGGCCGGGCGGGGGCGGGCTCGTCCGGCCGCATCGACCTGTTCGCGTCGCTCGCCGGCCAGCTCAACCAGTCCGAGGTGAGCGACCTGGTCAAGGTGACCACGTCTGAGCCGACCCCGTTCTACCTCCGCTACGCGGTCGCCGACGAGCTGCGTCCGAGCGGCTTCCAGGCGCGCAGCCCGAGTGGTCGGCCGGCCAACCGGGATCTCCCGGATCCCGGCGAGCGGGCCGGCCGAGGGGTGCAGCAGACCCCGTACCGGGCCACCGTCGAGGTCACCAAGAGCCTGAGCATGTCCCTGCTGCCCGTGTACGCGGAGCCGGTGCGCACCGAGGACCTCAACGGCAACTGGCTCTATGACCCCAACCAGCAGGTCGTCTTCTCCAACCGGGAAAACTCCCGGAGCAAGAAGTACTCCTTCGACTACATCCGCTCGACGTACACCCCGGCGGCGCTGCGCGCCGCGCAGTCGCTGCCGGCCGACCACCCGGTCCGCCGGCAGTTGACCGCCACCCCGGGGCCGGTGCCCGAGGTGGAGGAGTTGGTCAAGGGGCTGATCCAGGGGCAGCGCACCGATTACGATCGCGTGCTGTCCATCTACCAGCACTTCTCGGCGGACAATGGGTTCAGCTACCGGCTCAGCACCGAGAGCGGCAGCAGTGGCCAGGACATCGTCAACTTCCTGACCAACAAGGTCGGCTACTGCCAGCAGTACGCCGCAGCGATGGCCTGGCTGGTCCGCGCGGCCGGCATCCCGGCCCGGGTGGCGTTCGGGTTCACCAACGGCAGCAAGCGGGACGGCGACACCTACACGTTGACCAACCTCAACCTGCACGCCTGGACCGAGGTCTACTTCAACGGGGTCGGCTGGGTGCCGTTCGACGCCACCCCGACGTACGGGGTGCCGGGCTCCACCCGGTCGGCGTGGGCGCCGGACACTGACGCGCCGGAGCCGTCCAGCCCGGGCACCGGCACCACGGACACCCCGGTGGGCCCCGACGCGTCGGCCGGACCGGCCGGACCGGACAACGCCGACCGGGACACCGACAGCGGGCTCTCCCTCAGCGGTCAGACGCCGGCCGAGCAGGCACCGGTGTGGCCATGGTGGACGGCAGGTCTGCTGGCCCTGATGGCACTGCTGGCGGTGCCGGCGCTGCGTCGGCTGGCGCTGCGCCGACGGCGGGGTGGCCGGGCGGAGGGCGCCGCGGTGGCCGCCACCGCGGACGATGCCGCTCCTGGCGACGGGGCACCTGTGATGGTGGTCGGGGTGGACGCCAACGCGGCCCGCGCGGACGCGCATGCCGCCTGGGCGGAGTTGCTCGACACGCTGGTGGACTTCAAGGTCCGGGTCGACCGGACCGAGACGCCCCGGGCGACCGCGGACCGGCTGGTCCGGGACACCTTCACCGATGACACCGCGGCGGTCGGCGCGGCGCGGCTGCTCGGCCGGGCGGAGGAGCGGGCGCGTTACGCCCGGGACCCGCTGACCGGTGAGCGGCTGCTGCCGGCGCTGCGCGCGGTCCGGCGCGCGCTGGCCGCACGGGCGGACCGGCGGACCCGGCTGCTGGCCGCCGTGCTGCCGCCGTCGGTGCTGCTGCGCTGGCGGCTCGGCCTGGCGGACTCCTCCGGCCGGTTGGTGGCACTGACCGGGCGGGCCCGGTACCGGCTGCTGCGCTGGAATCCGCGTCGGCTGCTGGCCGACCGGGCGGCCCGCTGAGGGACGTCCCCGTCCGGCTCGGGGCGGCGGTCCATTGGCCGTCGCCCCGCCCGGCTGTGGCGCATCCCGTCGGTGCTCCCCTGCTCAACCACCTGCAGTCGCTGCGGTGCCCCGGGCCGCCGTTGATCCCTTGATGGTGAGCAGTCACGAGAAGCCGGACGGGACTGCCCAGCATCAAGTGATGCTGGGCAGCGGCACGAGGGCGCGGGTACGAGGGCGCGGTGCAACGCGCGGGTACGAGGGCGCGCGGATACGACAGTGGTCGCCGGGCTGTTCCCGGCGACCCGCTCGTCGCGGTGTACGGCCCGCCTCAGCGGCGGGACGGGCTCAGCGGTGCCCCTCCGGGCGCTGCCGCCACCTGTCCTCCATGCGATCCAGGATCGACGACCGGCGGCCGGATCGGCCGCCGCCACGGGGACGACGACGACTGGTCGTGCCGCCCACCACGTGCAGGTCGGGTGACTGCGCACGCCGGTGCGACTGCACCGCGAACGCGGCCGAGGCCAGCATGACGACAAAGCCCGCCACCGCCAGCGGTGGAGTCTTGATCACCGCGCCATAGACCAGTAGAGCCAAGCCAGCGATGATCACGCCGGCAGCGACGAGCAGGCGACGCCGCGCGTGGAAGCGCGGATCGCTGGCGCGCACGGCCGAGGCGAATTTGGGGTCCTCGGCAAGCGACCGCTCGATCTGCTCGAACAGCCGCTGCTCGTGCTCCGAGAGCGGCACGGCACTCCTCCCCGGTCACGTTGGTCAGGCCCACTCGGGCCGACAGACCGTGGCAGCCAACCGGCTGCTTACCCGCAAGTCTACGAGGGGGGTCGCGCGTCGGAAAGCGGGACGACCTATGGGTGGGGTGGATTTTCGTTTCGGCGGGGATCACGGTCGCCTAACAGACTGGCTGGACCTATGACGGATCGCCCGAATCGGGCAGCGGCAGCGTCCACGGCAGCTTCCGCCTCCCGCCAACCACGCTCGGGCGCGCCGAGGGTGAGTTGCCGGGGCGCACCCTCCGCCGGGGCGAGCCCCTCCACCCGGACACCGACGAGCCGGATCCGCTCGCCCGGGTCCAGAGCGGTGTAGAGCGCCCAGACCGTGTCGAACATCTCGCGTGCCGTGTCGGTGGGCACGCCGAGAGTGCGGGAGCGGTTGACGGTGCGGAAGTCGGCCAAGCGCACCTTGAGCGACACGGTGCGCCCCACCTGCCCGGAGCCGCGCAACCGGACGCCGACCTTCGCGCTGAGCGCGAGCAGGGCGCGGCGGATCTCCAGCGGGTCGGCCACGTCGACGTCGAAGGTCACCTCGGCGCCGATCGACTTGTCGACGTGCTCGGGGCTGACCCGGCGCGGGTCTCGCCCCCAGGCCAACTCGTGCAGGTGCGCCGCCGACGCGGCGCCGACCGCCCGGCGGAGCATGCCCAACGGGGCCTCGGCGAGGTCGCCGACGGTGGCCAGGCCGAGCCGACGCAGCGCCTCGGCGGCCCGCTCCCCCACCCCCCAGAGCGCGTCCACCGGCAGTGGGTGCAGGAAGTCGAGCACCTGCCCGGGGGGCACGACCAACAGGCCGTCGGGCTTGGCCCGGGTGGAACCCAGCTTGGCCACGAACTTGCTCGGCGCAACCCCGACTGAGCAGGTCAGCGCCTGTTCCTCGGCGACCCGGCGGCGGATCAGCCCGGCGATGGTGGCCGGGGCCCCGAACAGCCGGCGGGCACCGGTCACGTCGAGGAACGCCTCGTCGAGGGAGAGCGGCTCGACCAGCGGGGTGACGTCCCGGAAGATCTGCATCACCGCGCGGGAGGCGGTCGTGTAGGCGGTGAAATCCGGTGGCAGGTAGACGGCGTGCGGGCAGCGGGCACGGGCCTGGCTGGTCGGCATCGCGCTGCGTACGCCGTAGCGGCGGGCCTCATAGCTTGCGGAACTCACCACGCCGCGCGGCCCGATACCGCCGACGACCACCGGCCGGCCGCGCAGCTCGGGCCGGCGACGCACCTCGACGGCGGCGAAGAAGGCGTCCATGTCGACGTGCAGGATCGGGCTGTCGGAGTCGTCGGCGTCCGGCCCGAAGCGCGGATCGACGCCCCGGGGCAACGACTGACTGCGGCCCATCCCGGCAGGTTAACCCGGGGGTACGACACCACCAGCGACCGCCGGGCCGGACCACCGTTCAGCCGCGGACGACCAGCAGCGGCACCGTCAGCTCGGCGGCCGTGTCCGACCCGTGGTACGCCACCAGCCGGGACGCCATCGGCCGCTCGGTGCGGGTGGCCAGCACCGCGTACGTGTCGTTGCAGGTCACCACCACGTCGCCGATGCGCCCCAGGTGCTCCTCGGGCACCGGCCCGAACCAGCCGGTGGCCACCACCTCGTCGCGGGTACGCACCCGCGCCGCGTCGCCGAGCACCGCCGACCAGGCGGCCACCACGTCGTCGGCCGCGCCGGGCGCGACGTGCAGGTAGCGCACCCGTGCCTCACCGGCCACCAGCCGCACACCGCCGCGCAGCCGCGGATCGGTGTCCAGGTCGAAGCGGTGCGTGGCGGGCACGTTGAGCTGCCCGTGGTCGGCCGTCACCAGCAGCGCGGCGTCCGGCGGCAGCCCGTCGACCAGGCGGGCGAGCAGCGCGTCCACCTCGTTGGCGGCGATCCGCCAGGGTGCCGAGTCGACCCCGCTGAGGTGGCCGTGCCGGTCCAGGTCGGCGTGGTAGCCGGAGACCAGGGTGGGTCCGTGGCCGGCGGACAGCGCGGCCAGCATGGTGGCGGACACCGCGTCCGCGCCGATGGCGCCCCGGAAGTCGCCGCCCCGGTTGGCGGCCAGGGTCAACCCGCTGCCACCGAACTCCGGCCGGCTCACCACGCTCACCGCCACTCCGGCGGCGCGGGCCCGCTCCAGCTGGGTGGGCACCGGCTGCCAGCGCAGCGGCGACGGGTCGGCGGCCCAGTCGGTGTGGGTGAGCACCCGGTCGGTGCCGGGCATCCGCACGGTGAAGCCGAGCACCCCGTGCGCGCCCGGCGCGACGCCGGTGCCCAGCGACACCAGGCTGGTCGGGGTGGTGGACGGGAAGCCCGCGATAAGCGGCCGGGCCACCGTCGCGGCGAGCCCCGCGAGGGTCGGCGCGTACGGCGCGGCGGTCGGCAGCTGGTACCAGCCGAGGCCGTCGACCAGCAGCACGGCGATCCGGCGTACGCCGGCCAGCGCGGGGACGAGCCCGAGCGGGTCGGCCGACCCGGGGACGCCCAGCACGGCGAGCGCGCTGGGCAGCACATCGGTGAGGCGGCCGCCGCCGTGTTCCGGCCCGAGGACCGCCAGCGGCGCCGGCGCACCACCCGGCGGGGCGGTCATGCCGGCCGGCGGGCGAACAGGTGCAGTTGGGCGGCCAGATCCCGGTACGGGGGCTGGGCGGCCAGCGTCCGTTCCAGCTCGACCAGGGCGGCCGACTGCCCGTCGGCGACCGCGGCCGGCAGCAGGTCGGCCAGTACGCGTACCCCGTGGATCTCCTCGACCACCAGCCCGGCGGCGGTGAGCAGCGCGGCGGCGCCGTCGGCGTCGTAGCGGCGGCGCAGGGTGTCCCGCGGCCCGGCGGTGCCGGCGGGGTCGGCGGCCAGCGCGGCCGCGACCTCCAGGTGGCCGTTCATCGCCCGGCCCAGCACGGCGGCGGCCCGGCCGGCCACCAGCACGCTGGCCGCGCCGCCGGGGCGCAGTGCGGTGGCCAGCGCGGTCACCACCGGCGTCGGGTCGTCGACCACCTCCAGCACGGCGTGGCAGAGCACCAGGTCGACGCCGGCCGGCTCGACCAGCCCGGTCAGGGCGTCGCCGTCGCCCTGCACGGCGACGATCCGGTCGGCCACCCCGGCCTCGGCGGCCCGGCGGGCGAGCGCGGCCAGCGCGTCGGGGCTGGCGTCGACCACGGTGACGCGGTGCCCGGCCCGGGCCAGCGGGACGGCGAAGCCGCCGGTGCCGCCGCCCACGTCCAGCACGGTGAGCTCGGTGTCGCCGCGCCGGTCCAGTTCGGCGCGGAGCACCGACCAGATCACGGCGGTACGGGGGGTCAGCGGCGGCCCGGCGAACCGGCCTCGGGTCTGCTCCACCCGGTCGAGCCTAGTCACCCGGTCCATCAGCAGGGCGATCGTGGGGCAGGCGCACCGACCCGCCCGGTCGGGACGCGGTGACGCGGCCGGTCAGGACTCGACGCCCTCGACCTCGTCCTCCGCGCGGGACCGCCGCTCGTTGGCGACCGGACCGTTGGTCACCTCGTACTCGCGAGGGTCGGCGAGGTGCGACGGCATCCAACCGGCGCCGAGCCGGGTCCGTCGGGAGTTGGCGATTCCACCGGTGTACGTGTGATTCCCCATCACTGTTCTTTCCCCTCATGGATCACGGGCCGCTCTGCCCGCTCAGCACGAGTCTCCCGCTCGGCGGCACCGGAAACCGTAATGTGGATCACTCGATCAGCGGAAGTCACGGGACGCGGGACTGACCGGTGGCTCGATGGCGTCCAGCCGGTCGGCGACCAGGTTGGTCACCCCCTCATGCCGCTCCAGCCGCCCCCGGACCACCAGCGCGGCGCTGGTCCGGGCCACCCGCCGGTAGCGCTGCCACAGCCCCGGCGAGCAGGTGACATTGAGCATGCCGGTCTCGTCCTCCAGGTTGAGGAAGGTGACCCCGCCCGCAGTCGCCGGGCGCTGTCGGTGGGTGACGATGCCGCCGACCCGGATCCGCTGCCCGGGCTCCACCCGACCGAGCCGGGCGATCGGCACCGCGCCGAGCACGTCGAGCTGACCCCGGATGAACCGGGCCGGATGGCTCTCCGGTGACAGCCCGGTGGCCCACACGTCGGCGACCAGCCGGTCCACCGCCTCCATCCCGGGCAGCGTCGGCGCCGCCGCGCCGGTCACCGTGCCGGGCAGCCGGCCCGGCCGGTCCTGGGCCGCCGCGCCGGCGGCCCAGAGCGCCTGCCGTCGGGTCAGCCCGAAACAGGCGAAGGCGTCCGCGGTGGCCAGCGCCTCCAGTTGCGCGGCGGTGAGACCAACCCGCCGGGCCAGGTCCGACATGTCACGGTACGGCCCGTGCGCGCTCCGGTCGGCCTCGATCCGCTCGGCCACCTCAGCGCCGAGGGTACGCACGCTGGACAGCCCGAGCCGGACCGCCGGACCGTCCAGCCCCCAGGCGTGCGGCGGCTCCCCCGGCCCGCTGCCCCACCGGGTGTCGGGGGTGGACTCCAGCACCGCCTTGGCCCCGCTGGCGTTGATGTCCGGCCGGCGTACCTCCACCCCGTGCCGGCGGGCGTCGTCGACCAGGGTCTGCGGTGAGTAGAAGCCCATCGGCTGGGCGTTGAGCAGCGCGGCGAGGAACGGGGCCGGGTGGTAGCGCTTGAGCCAGGAGCTGGCGTAGACCAGGTAGGCGAAGCTCATCGCGTGGCTCTCCGGGAAGCCGTAGCTGGCGAACGCGGTGAGCTTGCGGTAGACGTCGTCGGCCAGCTCACCGGTGATGCCCCGCTCGGCCATCCCGGCGTAGAGCCGGTCGGCGATGCGGGTCATCCGCTCGACCGAGCGTTTGGCGCCCATGGCCCGGCGCAGTTGGTCGGCCTCGGCCGCGTCGAAGCCGGCCAGGTCGATGGCGAGCTGCATCAACTGCTCCTGGAACAGCGGCACGCCGAGGGTCTTCTCCAGCGCGTTGCGCATCAACGGGTGCGCGAACGTCACCGGCTCCAGGCCGTTCTTGCGCCGGATGAACGGGTGCACCGAGCCGCCCTGGATCGGGCCGGGCCGGATCAGCGCCACCTCGACCACCAGGTCGTAGAACTCGCGGGGCTTGAGCCGGGGCAGGGTGGCCATCTGGGCGCGACTCTCCACCTGGAACACCCCGACCGAGTCGGCCCGGCAGAGCATGTCGTAGACCTCCGGGTCGTCCAGCGTCATGTCGCCGAGGTCGAGTCGGGACCCGATCATGTCGTAGCCGTAGTGCAGCGCGGAGAGCATGCCGAGGCCGAGCAGGTCGAACTTGACCAGGCCGACCGCAGCGCAGTCGTCCTTGTCCCACTGGAGCACGCTGCGCCCGGGCATCCGCCCCCACTCCACCGGGCAGACCTCGATCACCGGCCGGTCGCAGATCACCATGCCGCCGGAGTGGATGCCCAGGTGCCGGGGGAACGTCTGCAGCTCGTTGGCGTACTCCACGACCTGCTCCGGGATGTCCTCGACGTCGACCGTGGCGACCGAGCCCCACCGGTCGATCTGTTTGCTCCAGGCGTCCTGCTGGCCGGGAGAGAAGCCGAACGCCTTGGCCACGTCCCGCACCGCCGACCGGGGCCGGTAGGAGATGACGTTGGCGACCTGGGCGGCGTGCTCCCGGCCGTAGCGGGTGTAGACGTGCTGGATCACCTCCTCCCGGCGGTCGGACTCGATGTCCACGTCGATGTCCGGGGGGCCGTCCCGCTCCGGGGCGAGGAAACGCTCGAAGAGCAGCCGGTGCCGGACGGCGTCCACGTTGGTGATCCGCAGCGCGTAGCAGACCGCCGAGTTGGCTGCCGAGCCCCGGCCCTGGCAGTAGATGTCCTGCTCACGGCAGAACGTCACGATGTCGTAGACCACCAGGAAGTAGCCCGGGAAACCCAGCTCCTCGATCATGTTCAGCTCGTGGTCGAGCTGCGCGTACGCCGTCGGGTGCGCCTGCGGGGGGCCGTAGCGCTCCCGAGCCCCGTCGGCGGTCAGCTTCCGCAGCCAGCTCATCTCGGTGTGCCCTGGCGGCACCGGGTACGCCGGCAGCTGCGGCGCGACCAGTTGGAGGTCGAAGGCCAGCTCGGCGCCGAACTCGGCGGCCCGGGACACCGCACCCGGGTACGCGGCGAACCGGGCCGCCATCTCCGCGCCGCTGCGCAGGTGGGCGGTGGCCGCCGCGGGCAGCCAGCCGTCGATCTCGTCCAGGCTGCGTCGGGCCCGGACGGCGGCGACGGTGGTGGCCAGCCGACGCCGGCCGGGGCTGGCGTAGTGCACGTTGTTGCTGGCCACCGTCGGCAGCCCGGCCGCGGCGGCCAACTCGGCGAGCGCATCGTTGCGGTCGGCGTCGACGGGGTGGCCGTGGTCGGTCAGCTCCACCGCCACCGTCTCCGCGCCGAAGAGCGCGGTCAGCCGGTCCAGCTCGCGGGCCGCCGCGTCCACCCCCTCGGTGAGCAGCGCCGCCGGCACGTGCCCCTTGCGGCAGCCGGTCAGCACCAGCACGTGGTCGCGCAGCTCGGCGGCGACCTCCTCCAGCTCCCCGTAGACCGGGCGGCCCTTCTCCCCGCCGCGTAGCTGGGCGCGGGCGATGGTGGTGGCCAGCCGGGCGTACCCCTCGTGGCCGTGCGCGAGCACCAGCAGGTGCGCGCCGTGCGGGTCGGGCTCGCCGTTCTGCGGGCCGGGCAGCCCGAGGGACAGCTCCGCACCGAAGATGGTCGGCAGGTCCAGCGCGCGGGCCGCCTCGGCGAAGCGGACCACCCCGTAGAAGCCGTCGTGGTCGGTGACGGCGAGCGCGGTGAGCCCCAGCCGGGCCGCCTCCTCGGCCAACTCCTCGGGGTGGCTGGCGCCGTCGAGGAAGCTGAAGTTGGTGTGCGCGTGCAGCTCCGCGTAGGGCACGGCGTCGTCGGGGCGGGGCAGCTCGGGCGCCTCGTAGTGCTGGCGCTTGCGGCTCCAGGCCGGGGAGTCACCACCGTCGGCGTCCACGGCGAGCGGGTCCACCACGTGCAGGTGCCGCTCGCCCCTGCTCCCCCGGTTGCCGTCGGGCCGCCCGGAGAGCACCCCCTCCAGCTCCGACCAGGGCATCTTCGGGTTGTGGAAGCTCATCCGGCTGAACACTCAGTCATAGATCGCCTCCACCAGCCACTGCCCGGCCTCGACGGCGAGCAGCAGGGCGGTGCCGTCGGCGAGGCCGACCTGAAACCGGGCCCGACGGCGGGCTTCCGCCGGCGCCCACCAGCGCTCGTCCACCGGCCACGGCCCCGCCCAGCCGACGATCTCCGCCGGCCGGCCGGTACCAACCACCAGCAGGGCGGGCGGGGCGCTCACCGCCAACCGCGCGCTGATCACCACCGGCTCTCCGGCGGCGTCGTGCACGGTCGCCGCGAGCGGGCTCGGCAGCACCACCGCCGGTGCCGGCGGTGGGAGCTGGCCGGGCCAGGGCGGGGCACCCCCCGCCACCCGGGCCCCGGCCCGCGCCGCACCACCGCCCGATCCGCCCAGGTCCGCCGACCGGCCCGAGACCGCCAGCCCACCGGGGGACGCCGACCCGCCCGGATACGCCGGGCTGCCCGGCGCCGGCGGGCCGGGACGGGTGGGGACGCGTTCGTCGCCCCAGGGCACCAGTCGCACCTGGTCGGCCGGGGAGCGCCCGCCGCCGAGCACCGCGGTGACCACCGCTTCCGGGCCGAGGATGCCCTGCACCCGACTCAACGCCCGGTGCGCCCGCTCCCGCTCCTCGCCGGTCTCCCCCCAGAGGCCGGACTGCAGGCCGGCCTGGGCGATCACCCCGTCCGGGATCAGCCGCAGCCGGATGATGCCGGCCGTCGGCCGGGCCGGTCGGGCACCGGCCCGGCCGTTGCTGCCGGAGAGCCACCCGTCGAGCTGCCAGCGCACCCGGTCGGCGATGGCCGCGGCGGTGAGCAGGCCGTCGTGCCGCCACACCCGGTGCAGCTCCTGCCCGTGCTCGGTGACCGCCTCGATGCCGAGCCGGGTGCAGGCCAGCCCGTGCCCGGCCAGCCGGTCGTGCAGTTGCTCGGCCAGCGCACGGGCGGCGAACGCCGCCGCATCGACCCGGTCGATCGGCTCGTCGTACTCGGCGGTCACCGTCAGGTCGGCCGGCGGCTGCCGGACGGCGAGCGGGCGGTGGTCCCGCCCGGCGGCCAGCCGGTGGGCCAGCGCGCCGTCGAACCCGAACCGGGCCAGCACGTCACCGGCCGGCAACGCGGCGAAGTCGCCGAGGGTCCGCACCCCCAGCCGACGCAGCAGGTCGGCCAGCGCCGGCCGGGCGAGCGCCTCGACCGGCAACCCGGCCAGGAACTCCGGCGTCCCGCCCGGCGCCACCACCCGGCCGGCGCGGGCGGCCAGCCCTGCAGCGAAGACCCCGTCGGCGACGCCGATCTGACTCTCCACCAGACACGACTGGGCGATGTGCTCGATGATCCGCTCGGCGGCCGCCTCCTCGCCGCCGAGGTAACGGCTCGGGCCCCGGGCGGCCACCGCGCAGGCGCCCGGGCGAACCACCTCGACGCCAGCGACCAACTCCTCCACTGCGGCGACCACCGGCTCGAACGCCCGGGCGTCCCGGCCGGGGTCGTACTCCACGACGGTGAGCTGCGGGCAGCGGCCCTGCGCCTCCCGCTTGCGCAGCCCCCGGCGCACCCCCTCGGCGCGGGCCCGCTCGGAGCAGGCGACCACCCGGTTGGCGTGCAGCACGGCGACCGGGCCGGTGGCCGGCACCCCGTCGACGATCTCGGCGGCGAGCACCGGCCAATCTGGGCACCACAGCAGCAGGGTCCGTACCGGTGAACCGGTCACCCCGGACCTCCCGGGCCAGGCTCGGCCGGAACGGCACCGCGCTCCGCGACCCCGGTCACGCCGGACTGACCAGGGTGAGGGCGCCCTGCCGGGCGGTGTCGGCGCGGACCCGGTCACCGGCCGGCGGCACCGGGCGGGGCCGGCCGGCGAACGGCACGGCCGGTCGGCCCACGGGCGACAGCACCGTACGAGGGATCACCCGGGTGAGCTCGTCACCGGGGAGCCAGACCTTGATCTCCTTGGGTCGGGCGGCCGCCCCGCGCCCGCGCGCCGAGACGGTGACCTCCCGGCGGCGCAGCCGGCCCCGGCCCGCCCCGAGCCCTTCCCAGACCCCACGGACCACCTGCAACGTCACGTCCGCGCCGTCCCACCGGCCGTACGGGACGAGCACGCTGCCGCGCTGCCGGGCCCGGGCGGCCAGTCGGGTGGCGACCGAGGCGGAGACCGCGGCCGGCACGGCGGTGACCACGACATCCACCCCGTCGATCAGCGCGGCGACCACGGTGGCCCACTCGGGGCCGGGATTCGGCACCAGGGCCAGCCGGTCCAGGGCGATGCCCAGCTCGGCGGCCGCGCCCGCGCCGAACGTCGGCACCCCGACCACGGCGCACCACGAGCCGGCACGGGACGCCTCGGCGAGCAGGGCCAGCACCAGCGAGGTGCCGCCACTGCGCCGAGGTTGACCGACGGCGACCGCGATGGTGCTGCCCCGACGCAGGCCCCGGTTGGGCAGCAGGCCGGTCAGCTCGGGCACCACCGGCAGCACCCGGTGGCCGCCCTCCGGATCGGGTGCGCTCGCCGGGCGTACCAGATCGGCCAGTGCGGCGGAACCGACCACCATGCGGCCCGCCATCGGACCAACCCCCCGTCGTTGCTGTGGATCAGATCAGGACCGGCACGCCGGTGACGCCGGCCGCCCGGCTCCCCCCATCGGGCGGCCGGCGTCACGGCGGGGTCATGCGGCGAGGCCGTCCAGGGCCGGTTGGTGAGCCACACCGAGCGCGGTCTCCACCACCGTGACGAACTGTTCGGCCGCGCGGAGCAGGTCGTCGGCCTCCCGGGCGCTGACCACCCGGGGGATGCCGGCCTCGGCGGCGGCCCGCTTGCCGGCACCGGCGGCGAAGAACCGGGCCCACTCGTCGAGCTCGGGGGCGACGGCGCAGAGCAGGACCCAGACGCTGGTGATCCGGTTACGCCGGCTCGGCGCGGGTCGGGCGCGGGCGGCGAGCAGGGCGGCCGCCGCGCGCAGCGCCGCCAGGTGGGCGGCCGCGTAGCGCAAACCGTCGGGTCGGGTCTGGCCGGCTTCGATCAGCCCGCGCCGGGCCAATGTGAGGAGTTGGGCGGGGGTGCGGTGCGGCAGCACGTGCGCCGGCACCGTCGGTGCCTGAGCCGGGTTGGTCGGCATGGACTGTCTCCTCCACGTGGCCGGGGCGTCGGCCGGCGCACTGATGCCGCCGATGAGACGCCGAGGTCGGGTGGTGCGGAGGAAGACGCACCGGGTGTGGCCGGCCGGGTGTGGATGCTTCCCCACACCACACCCGGCCGGCGTACCGGCGGGTTCGTCGCCCGCCGCCCGGGGGTCGTGGGCGGCGAGCGACGCTCCTGCCTGATGGGACCGGGCTCGCGACTGCCCGGAAACCCAGGTGCGGCCCGCGGAGCCACACCGCCCGGAGGTGGTGCCGCGAAACACCGCGCTCCGGCTGGTTGGAACGGGCGTTCGAGGCAATCGAACACTCGTTCTAACTGCTGCTGACAGTACACCTCCCCTCCGACGAAAATGCAACGTGTGACGCGCCGGCCGGTGCACCAGAGTGAACCCGGCACCGCGGACCGGGAAGAATGGCGGGATGCAGCCACACCCGAACGTACGGGCGGTGCAGGACGCGCTCACCGACGCCGGCGCACTCGACGGCGCTGGCCAGCCCAGCACGGTCCGCCTGCTGCCCGACGCGGTGCACACCGCCGCGGCAGCCGCCGAGGCGCTCGGCGTCCAGGTCGGCCAGATCGCCAACTCGCTGATCTTCGACGCGGACGACGCGCCGCTGCTCGTGCTCACCTCCGGCGCGCACCGGGTGGACACCGCCGGTCTGGCCGCGTCGATCGGGGTCACCCGGCTGCGCCGGGCCACCCCGGAGTTCGTCCGGACGCACACCGGGCAGCCGATCGGCGGGGTCGCTCCGCTCGGGCACCCGCGCGTACTGCGCACCCTGGTGGACACCGCGCTGGCGGCGTACCCGGAGGTCTGGGCCGCTGGCGGCGTACCGCAGGCGGTCTTCCCGACCACCTACGCCGAGCTGCTGCGGGTCACCGCCGGCACCCCGACCGAGGTGGCGTGAGCGAGCGAAGCGAGCGAACCAGCAGGCACAGCAGCGAGGCGCTCGCGACGCCGCGAAGCGGTGGCGTGAGCAGCGTTGGAGAGCTGGTCACCCTGCACGTGTGGCGGACGTCCCGCGGCGCGCTGCCCCGGGCGCTGACCCGGATGGCGGTGGACCCGGGCCGGCTGCGTGCCCTCCCGGGCGTCCGGTTCGGCAAGCTGCTGGGCACCGGGACCGGCACCGGCTTCGGCCCGGGTGACGCCGACCTGACCCGGTGGGCGGCGCTGACCGTCTGGGACTCCCCCGCCGCGGCGGCCGGCTTCGACGACTCGCCGGTCGGGCGCGCGTGGGCGCGGATCGCCCGTGCCCACGCCCGGGTCGACCTGCGCCCGCTGAGCAGCCGGGGTGAGTGGTCCGGGCAGCGGCCGTTCGGCGAGCCGTCGGGCGGCCGGGTCACCGGGCCGGTGCTGGCGCTGACCCGGGCCCGGCTGCGGGCCCGCCGGGCGGCCACCTTCTGGCGGGCGATCCCCCCGGTGGCCGCCGCCCTGCGCGACGCTCCCGGGCTGCTGGCCCGGTTCGGCGTCGGCGAGGCGCCACTGGGTTGGCAGGGCACGGTGAGCGTGTGGCGCGACCCGACGGACCTGGTGGCGTTCGCGTACCGTCACCCGGAGCACCGGGCGGCGATCATGCGAACTCCCACCGCGGGCTGGTACGCCGAGGAGTTGTTCGCGCGGTTCGAGGTGCGCGACGTGGTCGGCGACCGGACGGTGCTCGGATGGGTCGCCGACGGCGATTCGGGAACGGTGAAGGGTGGACGGGCATGAGGTTGGTGCGCTGGACGCCGGACGATCTCGTCCGGCGGCTGGACGACGTGGTGACCGTCTACGGCGAGGCGATGGGTTACCGCACCGACCTGCTGGAGGCCCGGCGCGGCTACATCGCCACCCACGTCCGCCGACCCGGGTTCCGGGCCGTGGCCAGCCTGACCAGCGAGGGGCACCTCGCCGGCTTCGGCTACGGCTACCTGGGCGGCCCCGGCCAGTGGTGGCACGACCAGGTGCACCGGGCACTGGACGTCCCGACCCGGCAGCGCTGGCTCACCCACTGCTTCGAGGTGGTCGAGCTGCACGTCCGGCCGCCCGCGCAGGGGCACGGCCTGGGCGCCGGCCAGCTGCGCGCGCTGCTCACCATGGCCGAGGGCGACACCACGCTGCTGTCCACCCCGGAGGCCGAGGAGCAGACCTCGCGGGCCTGGCGGCTGTACCGGCGGTTCGGCTTCGTCGACGTGCTGCGCGACTTCCACTTCCCCGGCGACGAGCGACCGTTCGGCGTACTCGGTCGGGACCTGCCGCTCGAGCCACCGGCGTCATGACCCGGCGGGTCTCCTGGACGCTGCTCGCGGTCCTGGTGCTCGCCCAGATCTGCTACCCGCTCACCAGCGGCGCCACACGGGCCGGGCTCACCGTGGCCACCGTCGTGCTCGGTTGGCTGCTCTCGGTCGGCCACGCGCTGCTCAGCCGGGGCCCCCGGGCCGCGGCGGCGCTGGTCGCGGTGGCCACCGGCGGCGGGTTCGCGATCGAGGCGATCGGGGTGGCCACCGGCGTGCCGTTCGGCAGCTACGACTACTCCGGGGAGCTCGGCCCCAAGCTGGCCGGGGTGCCGCTGATCATCCCGCTGGCCTGGACCTGGATGGCCTGGCCGGCCTGGCTGGCGGCGGTCCGGCTGACCGGCGGCAACAGGTCGACGGCTGGTGGCAACGGGTCGACGGCTGGCCGGCGGGTCCGGCGGGTCGCGCTGGCCGCACTGGGGTTGGCCGCCTGGGACCTCTTCCTCGATCCGCAGATGGTGGCCGAGGGCTACTGGACCTGGCGGAACGCCACCCCGGCGCTGCCCGGCCTGCCCGGCATCCCGGTCAGCAACTACCTGGGCTGGCTGCTCTTCGCGGTGCTGCTGATGAGCGCGCTGCGCCCGCTGGCCGGCCCGACCGCCGAGCACACCGACCAACGGGATCACCCGATGATCGCGCTCTACCTGTGGACGTACTTCTCCAGCATCCTGGCCCACGCGGTCTTCCTCGACCTGCCCGCCTCGGCGCTCTGGGGCGCGGCCGGCATGTCGGTGATCGCCGTGCCGCTGGCGGTGACCCTGCTGCGTGCCCGCCGGGCCCGCGACAACCACCGGGTGGATCACCAACCGCACCGGCCCGGCGTCGACGCGACCCGATGACCGTCCTGCTCGCCCTGCTGCTCGCCGTCGCCGCGCTGACCGGGCACACCTGGCTCAACGCCGCCCGCTGGCTGCGCCGGCCCACCGACCGACCGGACGAGGTCGGTGAGCTGGTCGCCGTACTGCTGCCGCTGCGCGACGAGGCCGCCCGCGTCATCCCCTGCCTGCGCGCCCTGCTCGCCCAGCGCGGCGTGCCCGGGCTGCGCGTCGTGGTCCTCGACGACGGGTCCACCGACGGCACCGCCGAGGTGGTCCGCGCGGTGGCCGGCGACGACCCTCGGGTCACCCTGCTCACCGGGGTCGCCCCGCCGCCGGGCTGGCTGGGCAAGCCGCACGCCTGCTGGCAACTGGCCACCCGGGCCGACCCGGCGGCCACCGCGCTGGTCTTCGTCGACGCCGACGTGGTGCTCGCCCCGCACGCCGTGGCGGCGGCCGTCACCGAACTGCGCACCGCCCGCGCGACGCTGCTGTCGCCGTACCCCCGGATCGTGGTGACGACGGCGGCCGACCGGCTGGTGCAGCCGCTGTTGCAGTGGCTCTGGCTGACCTTCCTGCCGTTGCGCGCGATGGAACGCTCGCCGCGGCCGTCGCTGGCCGCGGCGGGCGGGCAGTTCCTGGTGGTGGACCGGGCCGGCTACACCGCCGCCGGCGGGCACGCCGCGGTCGCCGACAAGATCCTGGAGGACATCGAGCTGGCCCGGGCGGTCAAACGGGCCGGCGGGCGCATCGCCCTGGCCGACGGCTCCCGGCTGGCCACCTGCCGGATGTACGACGACTGGCCGCAGCTGCGCGACGGGTACTCGAAGTCGCTCTGGGCGTCGTTCGGGCACCCGGGCGCGGCGGCCGCCGTGGTGGCGCTGCTGCTCCTGCTCTACACCGCGCCGCCGCTGGTCGCGCTGGCCGGCGTGGCGGCCGGCGCTCCGGTGGTGGCCGCCGTGGGTCTGGCCGGCTACCTGCTCGGAGCGGCCGGACGGGTGCTCACCGCCCGGGCGACCGGGGGACGGTGGTGGCCCGACGCGCTCGCACACCCCGTGTCGGTCGTGGTCCTCGGTTGGCTGACCCTGCGGTCGTACCATCTGCGAAAGCGTCGCCGCCTGACCTGGCGGGGCCGCCCGGTCAGCTAGGAGGGCGCGACATGGCGCGGATCGTGGTCGTCGGCGCCGGGGTGGGTGGCCTCGCCACCGCCGCCCGGCTGGCCGCCACCGGGCACCAGGTGACCGTCTTCGAGCGGGCCGACACGGTCGGCGGCAAGCTCGGCCGGTACACGCACGACACCCCGGCCGGGTCGTTCCACTTCGACACCGGGCCGAGCCTGCTCACCCTGCCCGAGGTCTTTCACGACCTGTTCGAGGCGACCGGGGCGAAGCTCGACGAATACCTCGACCTGGCCCCGCTGGACCCGATCGTCCGGCACGTCTTCCCCGACGGCGGCCCGGCGCTGGACTCCTGCACCGACCCGGTGGAGTTCGCCGCCCGGATCGGGGCCGCCTTCGGTGATCGGGCGGCGGCCGACTGGCAGCGGCTGTGGCGCCGGGCCGCACGGGTGTGGCACGCCTCCTCGCGGGACATCCTGCGCCGTACCGTCGACTCCCCCCGCGACCTCGCGTCGCTGGCCTGGCGCGTCGGTGACCTGGCCGCCATCGCCCCGGGCCGCACCCTGCGCGGGCTGGGCCGCCGGCACCTGTCCGACCCGCGGCTGCGGATGCTGCTGGACCGGTACGCCACCTACACCGGCGCCGACCCGCGCCGGGCGCCGGCGGCGCTGGCCGCGGTCCCCTACGCCGAGTTGACCTTCGGCGGCTGGTACCTGCGCGGCGGGCTGGGCACGCTCGCCGACGCGCTGCTGACGCGCTGCCTGGACCTCGGCGTGGTCGTGCAGACCGGCGCCGCGGTGACCCGGATCGACGCCACCGGCGGCCGGGTGCACGGGGTACGCCTCGCCGGCGTCGCCGCGCCGGTGCCCGCCGACGTGGTGGTGGCCAACGTGGACGCGCTCACCGTCTATCGCGACCTGCTGCCGCATCCGCGCCTGCTGGCCGGGCTGGCCGACCGCAGCCTGGCCGGTTTCGTGCTGCTGCTCGGCGTCTCCGGCAGCACCGGGCTGGCGCACCACAACGTCTTCTTCCCGCGCGACTACGACGCGGAGTTCGACGCGGTCTTCGGCAACCCGGGACGCGGCGTACGGGCCCGGCCGGCGGCCGACCCGACGGTGTTCGTCACCGTGGCCGACGACCCGATGGTCCGCCCGGCCGGGCACGAGGCGTGGTTCGTGCTGGTCAACGCCGCCCGGCAGGGCACCGCAGCGGGCGCGGTCGACTGGCGACGCCCGGGGCTGGCCGACGCGTACGCCGACCGGATCCTGGACGTGCTGGCGCAACGCGGCGTCGACGTGCGCGACCGGTTGCTGTTCCGCGAGGTCCGCACCCCGGCCGACCTGGACGTGGCGACCGGCGCGCCGGGTGGCTCGATCTACGGCACCGCGGGTGGGCTGCTCCGCCCGGCCAACCGGGGCCCGGCGCACGGACTGTGGCTGGTGGGCGGCTCCAGCCACCCCGGTGGCGGGCTGCCGATGGTGACCCTCTCCGCGCAGATCGTCGCCGACGAGATCGGCCCGGCCTGGTAGGGACGTTGTTGACGCCTGCGGGCAGCGCGGCGGTCAGCCTGCGTCGAGCAGCGCGGCGGTCAGCCGGCGTCGAGCAGCGCGCGGCGGACGGTGGAGAGCAGCTGCCCCAGGCCGAAGCCAGCCAGCAGCACCCACACCGCGGTCGCCATGGTGATGGTGCCGGCGGCCAGGTCCGGCTCGATCAGCCCGGCCAACCCGGCGACCAGCAACCCGACCAGCGCCACCGAGACCCGGGTGGGGCGTTCGCCCACGGTCACCGCGCCGATCTCGCGCATGCCGGCGGAGATCGCTCGGGACCGGACGTACTCGTGCAGCCAGGACAGCGCGCCGCCCGCGACGACCAGCGCGCCCGGCGCGCCGACCAGCCAGAACGCCAGCAGCCAGGCCACCTCACCGAGCCGGTCGGCGAGCGAGTCATAGACGTAGCCGAGCCGGGTGGTGCGACCGGTGGCCACCGCCACCGCCCCGTCCACGCTGTCGGCCACCGAGGCGAGCAGCACGAACAGCGCGCCGAGGAACGGCCCGTCGCCCGGCCGGGTCGCCAGCAACGGTACGCAGAAGCAGAGCAGCACCCCGGCCACGGTGACCGGGGTGGGGGTGACCCGCAGCCGGCCCAGCACGTACCCGACGTGGTACGAGAACCGCAGCCAGGCGCGCACCACCGGCGCGGCGGTCCGGGGGTCAAACCCGCCGTGCAGCCGCGCCCACGCCGTGGCGTACTGGTCCCAGTTCAGCTGTGTGCCCACCACGGATCAACCGTCGTGCCGGTCATCAGGTGTCGCGGACTTCCTGGTCACACCCGCGCGCCGGCCTTGAGGTTCTGCCAGACCTCGCGGGTCGCCGTGGACCGGTTGAGGGTGATGAAGTGGATCCCCGGCACGCCCTCGTCCAGCAGTCGGCGGCACATGTCGCTGGCCTGCTCGATGCCGAGCTGGCGGACCGCCTCGGGGTCGTCGGCGACCCGCTCGAAGCGCGTGGCCAGCGCTGGCGGGAAGGGCGCCCCGGACAGCTGCACGGACCGCTCGATGGTGCCGATCTGGGTCACCGGCATCACACCGGCCAGGATCGGGGTGTCGCAGCCGGCGGCGGCGACCCGGTCGCGCAGCCGCAGGTAGTCGTCGGCGTCGAAGAACATCTGGGTGACCGCGAACTCGGCGCCGGCCCGACACTTGCGGACGAAGTGCGCGGTGTCGCTGGCCACGTCGGCTGAGCGGGGGTGCTTGTACGGGAAGGCCGCCACACCCACGCTGAAGTCACCGGAGTCGCGCACCAGGCGGACCAGGTCCTCGGCGTAGTCCACGCCCTCGGGGTGGCGCACCCATTCGCCGCCCGGATCGCCCGGCGGGTCACCGCGCACCGCCAGCACGTTGCGGACGCCCACCCCGGCGAGCCGGCCGATCACGTGCCGTAGCTCGGCGACGGAGTGGTTGACCGCGGTCAGGTGGGCCATCGGCAGCAGGGTGGTTTCGGTGGCGATCCGCTCGGTCACCGCCACGGTGGTGTCCCGGGTGGAGCCGCCCGCGCCGTAGGTGATCGACACGAACGACGGGCGCAGCGACTCCAGCTCGCGGATCGCCTGCCAGAGCAGCCGCTCCCCCGCCTCGGTCTTGGGCGGGAAGAACTCGAACGAGAAGGTCGGCTGGCGGTCACGAATGAGCTCCCCGATCGCCGGCTGCGGATTGGGGAGTACCGAGGGAAGACCGAGCGCCACGACTCGACTCTAGCGGGCGGCGCCACCGCCACCCAGACGCTTCCCACGCCGGTATACGGATCGACGGGTCCGTGGGCGTATCCGGGCCCCGCCCGGCGACTGGCCGCGGCCTGCCCGCCCGGCCCGGCGGGCGCGAAGCCGTCGTACCCACGGGGTAGGAATGGGTGGCGCGGGAGGGGCGGCGGGGGCGGCCCGGGGGCACGCGCGGGGGTCAGCAGCCGACCGGTGACGCCGGTCCCGTCCGCTCAGGCGGGCGGGTCGTCACCGCACCGACCCCCGCCGGGAGGACCGATGACCCCGTCCCCACCACCGCGCCCGCCACAGCTCGGGCCGCTGCTCGCCCTGCGCCGGTCGGCTCTCGGCTGGAGTCAGCAGCGCACCGCCGCCGAGTTGTGTACCGCCGCGGGGGTGCCGACGCTGAGCCGGCACGAGGTGTCCCGGTGGGAACGGCAGCGGCGTGTCCCCGGAGGGTTCTGGCTCGGCTGGCTCGCCATCGTGCTGGACGTGCCGCTGGTGGTGCTCGCCGAGGCCGCCGCGAGCACCCGGCGAGCAGGCCCGACGCGGGTCGGCGGGCCGGGGCGGGCAACCGTGGCCAGCGCGCGGCCGGCCGGGCGGACGGGTCCGGGCCGCGCCGCCGGGCGGGCCGGCGGGACTACGCGTGGCGGTGGAGCGCGGGCCATGACGACCGGCTAGCGTCGTGGCGTGACCCACGCTGCTCCCGTGTCTCCCGTCGACCGCGCCGACCTGCGACAGCGGGTCGACAAGGCCCTCACCGAGTTCCTGGCCGGCCAGCGGGCCCGGTTGACCCGGGTGGACGACGCCCTGGTCCCGGTGGCGGAGGCGATCGAGGCGTTCGTGCTCGGCGGCGGCAAGCGGCTGCGTCCGGCCTTCGCGTACTGGGGCTTCCGGGGCGCCGGCGGGGTGGACTCCGACCAGGTACTCACCGCCCTGGCCGCGCTGGAGTTCGTGCAGGCCAGCGCCCTGATCCATGACGACCTGATGGACCGCTCCGACACCCGGCGCGGTGAGCCGGCGGTGCACCGGCGGTTCGCCGCCCGACACCGGGCGGCTGGCTGGGGCGGCGACCCGGACGGGTTCGGTGACGCCGCGGCGCTCCTGCTCGGCGATCTCTGCCTGGTCTGGTCCGACGAGCTGCTGCACTCCGCCGGGCTGGACCTACGGGCGGTGGCCCGCGCCCGGCCCGTCTTCGACGAGATGCGCACCGAGGTCACCGTCGGGCAGTACCTCGACGTGCTGACCCAGGCCACCGGGGACACCTCGGTGGAGCGGGCCAGCAAGGTCGCCCGGTACAAGTCGGCGAAGTACACGGTCGAACGTCCGCTGCTGCTCGGCGCCGCACTGGCCGACGCGACGGCCGACGTGCGGACGGCCTATTCGGCGTACGGGCTGCCGCTGGGCGAGGCGTTCCAGCTCCGCGACGACGTGCTGGGGGTCTTCGGCGACCCGGCGCAGACCGGCAAGCCCGCCGGGGACGATCTGCGCGAGGGCAAGCGCACGTACCTGGTCGCGGCGGCCGTGGAGGCCACCGACGACGCCGGCCGGGAGCTGCTGCTCGGCCGGCTCGGCGACCCGGAGCTGGACGAGCAGGGGGTGGCCCGGCTGCGTGAGCTGATCTCCGCGAGCGGCGCACTGGCCCGCACCGAGCAGCGGATCGTCACGCTCACCGACAGCGCGCTGGCGGCGCTGGCCGCCGTAGACCTGGACACCGAGGCCCGCCAGGCCCTGGTCGACCTAGCCATAGCCGCCACCCGCCGCGCCGACTAACCCCCTCCCCTCCCCTCCCCCTCCCGGCCCGGGCCTCCCGCCCCCGTCGATCATGAAGTTAGCGGCACGACTCGCCGGTGCGGACGCCGCTAACTTCATGATCGACGCGGGGGAACGCGGGGCGCGGAGCGCCGGGGGGCGCGGGGGGCGGGGTTAGAAGCCGAGGGCTTGGGCTCGGCGTTTGACTTCGCGGGCCTGGTCGCCGGAGAGGGCCGCGGCGGGGGTGGCTCCGGGGAGGGTCTCGTCCGGCTCGTAGAGCCAGCGCAGCGCGGCCTCGTCGTCGTAGCCGTTGTCGGAGAGCAGGTTGAGCACACCGGGCAGGTGCTTGAGCACGGTCTGGTTGGCCACCAGATCCGCCGGGATCCGCCGGATGCCGTCGCGGCGGACCGCCAGCAACTCCCGGTCGCGGATCATCTGGTGCACCTTGCTGATCGACACGTCGAGGCGCTCGGCGACGTCGGGCAGGGTGAGCCAGTCGGCCAGGTCGGCAGGTCCGGCGAGCGCGAGGCCGGGTACGGCCTGGTCGGGTATGGGTTCGGTCACCCGATCACCCTGCCACGCCACTGCCCGGACGAGCCACCGGCACCCCGGATGACCGGCACCAACCCGTCGGGACGGGGGCGGCGAACGCGGCGGGACGGACCAGGCCCAGCCCCGGCCTGTAGCATCCTGTTCAAACTTCGCCCCTTGGACACATAGACTCCCTGCCGATGGACACACAGGTCGCCGACACGTTGCTGGGCTCGCTTATCGACGGGCGCTACCGCATTCGCGGTCGCGTGGCCCGTGGCGGCATGGCGACCGTGTACACCGCCACCGACGAACGCCTCGAGCGCACCGTCGCTGTAAAGATCATTCATCCGACCCAGGCCCCCGAAGCCCGTGCCCGGATCGCGAACTTCGTGACCCGGTTCACCGACGAGGCGAAGACCATCGCCCGGCTGACCCATCCGAACGTGGTGGCGGTCTACGACCAGGGCACCCATGCCGGTCTGCCGTACCTGGTGATGGAGTACGTCCGCGGCCGCACGCTGCGCGACGTGCTGGCCGAGCGACGCCGGCTCAACCCGGACGAGGTGCTGGCCATCTCCGAGCAGATGCTCGCCGCGATCGCCGCCGCGCACCGGGCCGGCCTGGTGCACCGCGACGTCAAGCCGGAGAACGTGCTGGTCGCCGAGGCGCCCACCGGCGGCGTGGCCAACCTGGTGGACAGCGTCGTCAAGGTGGCCGACTTCGGGCTGGCCCGGGCGGTCGAGGCGAGCGCCGACGAGGAGCAGGGCAACCAGCTGATGGCCACCGTGGCGTACGTCGCCCCGGAGCTGGTCACGGAGGGTCGGGCCGACCCGCGTACCGACGTCTACTCGGCCGGCATCGTGCTGTTCGAGATGCTCACCGGTCGGGTGCCCTACGACGGGGACCGTCCGGTGGACGTCGCCTGGCAACACGTCGACCGGGACGTGCCGGCACCCTCGACGCTGGTGCCCGGCCTGCCGTCGATCCTCGACGACCTGGTTCAGCGGGCCACCCGGCGCGATCCGGGTGCCCGGCCAGCCGACGCTGGCGTGCTGCTGGCCGAGGTGCAGGTGGCCCGGGACGCCCTGGGCGACGCCAACAGCCGTACCACCGTGCTGCGCCGGGTGACCGACGAGCCGCCGATCTCCCAGCCGACCATGATGGTCGCCACGGTCCGCCCGGCTGAGCGCCCTGCCTGGGCCCGGCTGCCCGAGGGCGGCAACCAGGGGCCGGGCCGGCGGCGGGCCGCCCCCGAGCCGGCGGAGGGGCTGTGGTCCCGGCTCGCCGAGCTGCGCAGCACGGTGATGGGCAACCCGCGGGGCCGGCTGGCCGTCGCGGCCGTGGTGGTGGTGCTGGGTCTGGTGGCCGCCGTCGGCGGCTGGTGGTTCGGCGTCGGTCGCTACACGGCCGCCCCGCAGTTGGTCAGCCTGAGCAACGCCGACGCGCAGGCGCGGGCCGACCGCGCCGGGCTCACCCTGGCGTACGGCGAGCCGCGCTACGACGAGAAGGCCCCGAAGGACAGCGTGCTGGGGCAGAGCCCGGCGTCGACCACCAAGATCGTCAAGGGTGGCACGATCACCCTGACCCTCTCCCTCGGCCCGGAGCGCTTCCCGGTCCCGGACGTGATCGGCAAGGAGTTCGAGCTGGCCGAGGCGGACCTGGTCAACGCGAAGCTGGTGGTGGCCAAGGGCACCGCCCGCTACGACGACAGCCTGCCGGCCGGGGTCGTGGTGGACAGCTCCCCCAAGGTGGGCGCCGAGGTCAAACCTGGCGCGAAGATCACCCTCATCCTGAGCCGGGGCCGGGCGCCGGTGTCGGTGCCGAACCTGGTCGGCAAGAGCCTGACCGAGGCCCGGACCACCCTGGCCCAACTCAACCTGGTGCCGGTGGAGACCTACAAGGACTCCGACAAGCCCAAGGACGAGATCCTGGGTCAGAGCCCGGCCGACGGCGCCGGCGTGGAGAAGGGCACCCAGGTCAAACTGGAGGTCAGCAAGGGCCCGCCGGCGGTGGTCGTACCCCGCGTGATCGACCTGCCCTGCCCGCAGGCCAAGCAGGTGCTGGAGAGCCAGGGCTTCCCGGTGACGATCCAGTTCAACCCGAACGCCGTGGTCCGGTTCCAGAACCCGGGCGAGAACTCGCAGGTGCCGCCGGGCACCCAGGTCACCATCGGATGTTTCTGAGATGCCGGTGACCCGCTCCCGACCGGTCGGCGCACACACCCCCACCTCCGGTGGGCTGGCCAAGGCCGCCCTGCCGTACGCCGACGCGACCGGCGCCGAGGTGGTGCAGGTGTACGTCTCCAACTCGCGGGGCTGGGCGCTGCCCGCCGGTGACCCGGCGCAGGACGTGCTGTTCCGCGACGGCTGCGCCGAGCGGGGCATCCCGACCTTCATCCACGCCTCGCTGCTGGTCAACCTGGGCTCACCCACCCCGGCCACGGTCGAACGGTCGGCGCAGACGCTGGCGCACGCGCTGCGCCGGGGGGTCGCGATCGGCGCCCGGGCGGTGGTGTTCCACGCCGGCAGCTCGGTCGACGAGGGGCACGCCGAGGCGGCGATGCGACAGGTCCGCCAGGAGCTACTGCCGCTGCTCGACTGGGCCGCCGAGGTCGGCGGGCCGATGCTGCTGGTGGAGCCGAGCGCGGGCGGCGGTCGGTCGCTCGCCTCCCGGGTGGAGCAGCTCGGGCCCTACCTGGACGCGGTGGACCGGCACCCCATGCTGGGGGTCTGCTTCGACACCTGTCACGCCTGGGCCGCCGGGCACGACCTGGCCGTCGAGGGCGGGATGACGGCGACCCTGGACACGCTGGTGGCCACGGTGGGGGCGGACCGGCTGCGGCTGGTGCACGCCAACGACTCGAAGGATCTGTGCGGTTCCACCCGGGACCGGCACGAGAACATCGGCAAGGGCACCATCGGCGAGCCGGCCTTCGCCGAGCTGATGGCCCACCCGGCCACCGCCGGCGTCCCGGTCGTCGTGGAGACCCCCAGTGAGAAGCAGATCGGCCACGCCGCCGACATCGCCACCCTCACCCGCCTCCACCCCTAACCCCCACCCCACCCCACCCCAACCTGTTGATCAAGAGGTTTGCGTCATCCGGAGGCCGGATTCTGACGCAAACCTCTTGATCAACAGCGGGGACCGCGGGGTGGGGTCAGGCGGACAGGACGCTGGTGAGGACGGTGGTGGCGCGGCTGATGTCCGTGTCGTTGAGGCCCAGGTGGGTCACCAGGCGGGCGGTACGGGGGCCGAGCACGGAGATCAGTACGCCCTCGGCCCGCGCGGCGGCGGCCAGGGCGCGGGCGTCCAGCGCGTGCTTGGTCAGGTCCAGCGGGACCAGGTTGGTGCGGACCGCGGTGGCGAGCACGCCGAACGGCGCGACCGCCTCGGCGAGCCGGGCCGCCCTGGCGTGGTCCTCGGCCAGCCGGTCGACGTGGTGCGCGAGCGCGTACCGGCCGGCGGCGGCGAGGATGCCGGCCTGACGCATGCCGCCACCCATCCGCTTGCGGATCAGCCGGGCGCGTTCGATCTTCTCCGCGCTGCCCACCACCAGCGAGCCGACCGGCGCACCGAGGCCCTTGGAGAGGCAGACCGACATCGTGTCGAAAAGCCGACCGTACTCGATCAGAGGCACCCCGTCGGCGACGTGCGCGTGCCAGATCCGGGCGCCGTCGCAGTGCAGCGCCACCCCCGCGTCGTCGGCGACCCGACGCAGCGCCCGGAGGGTGGACAGCGGGATCACCCCGCCGCCGCCCCGGTTGTGGGTCTGCTCGACGGCGATCGCGCGGGTGGGGACGGCGAAGTAGCCGTCCGGCCGGATCATCCCGGCGACCGTCTCCGGGTCGATGTCCGCGCCGACCGCAGGCCAGGTCCGCGAGGAGATCCCGCCGTACGCGGCCGCGGCACCGATCTCGTACGTGACCACGTGCGCGTCGGCGTCGCAGAGCAGCTCGTCGCCGGGCGAGACCAGCAGTTGCAGGGCGATCTGGTTGGCCATCGACCCGCTCGGGGCGAACAGCGCCGCCTCGTGCCCGAACAGCGCGGCGACCTCGGCCTCCAGCGCGTTGACGGTCGGGTCCTCGCCGTAGACGTCGTCACCGACCTCTGCGGTGGCCATCGCCTCCCGCATGCCGGCGGTCGGCCGGGTCACCGTGTCGGAGCGCAAATCCACGAACATGTCAGCCACAGTTGTCCTTTCGGCTGCCGACTGCGGGGCTCGCAAGCTCACTCCTCGCGTCAGCCACAGTCATCCTCTTTCGGCTGCCGACTGCGGGGCTCGCAAGCTCACTCCTCGCGTCAGCCACGGAGCATCTCCGCTACCAGGAAGGCCAGCTCCAACGACTGCTGGGTGTTCAGTCGCGGGTCGCAGGCGGTTTCGTACCGGTCGGGCAGGTCGAGGTCCTCGATGCCCTGGGCGCCGCCGAGACACTCGGTGACGTCCTCGCCGGTCAACTCGACGTGCAGGCCACCGGGGTGGGTGTCCAGCCCTCGGTGCACCTCGAAGTAGCCGAGCACCTCGTCAACGATGCGGTCGAAGTGCCGGGTCTTGTAGCCGTTGGACGACTCGTGGGTGTTGCCGTGCATCGGGTCGCACTGCCAGACCACCTTGGCGCCGGCGGCGGTGACCTTGGCCACGATCGGCGGCAGGGCGTCGCGCACCCGGTGGTTGCCCATCCGGCTGATCAGAGTGAGCCGGCCGGGGACATTGTCCGGGTTGAGCTTCTCGCACAGCTCGATCGCCTCGTCGGGTGAGGTGGTCGGGCCGAGCTTGACGCCGATCGGGTTGGCGATCCGGGAGATGAAGTCGATGTGCGCGCCGGTGATCTGCCGGGTGCGCTCGCCGATCCAGAGGAAGTGCCCGGAGAGCCCGTACGCCCGGCGGTCGGAGACCCGGGTGAGCGCCCGGTCGTACTCCAGGGCCAGAGCCTCGTGGGAGCAGTAGAGGGTGACGGTGCGCAGCGCCTCGTCGTCAGTCATCCCGCAGGCCCGGATGAAGGCCAACGCCCGGTCGATCTCCCGGGCGATCGCCTCGTAGCGCTCCCCGGCCGGGGAGTTCTTCACGAAGCCCTTGTTCCAGTCGTGCACCGCGTGCAGGTCGGCGAGCCCACCGGCGAGGTACGCCCGGAGCATGTTCATCGCCGCCGCCGAGTTGGCGTACGCCCGGATCATGCGCTGCGGGTCGGCGACCCGGGCGGCCGGGTCGGCCTCCAGCGAATTGATCATGTCGCCGCGGTAGGCGGGCAGGCCGCGCGCGTCGGTGGGCAGCGAGCGGGGCTTGGTGTACTGCCCGGCGACCCGGGCCACCTTGACCACCGGCAGCGACGCGCCGTAGGTGAGCACGATCGCCATCTGGAGCAGGGTCCGGGCGTTGGCCAGCAGGTGGCTCTCGGTGTTGTCGGCGAAGGTCTCGGCGCAGTCGCCGCCCTGGAGCAGGAAAGCCTTGCCCTCGCAGACCAGGGCCAGCTTCTGCCGGAGCTGATCCACCTCGTAGGGCGCGACGACCGACGGAACGGTGTCGAGCACCTTGCAGACCTCGGCGACCGTGGCCGGGTCGGACCACGGCGGGGTCTGCTCGCGGGGCAACTCCCGCCATCGGTCCAGGCCGAGGGCCGCGTCCTCGGCGGAGTCGACGGTCGGTCGGCTGGTCTGCAGGCCCGGGCTGCCCACCCCGGGATGGCTCAGCTGATGCCACTCATGGCGCATGACAGAAAGCCTACGGCGGCCGTCGGGGTGCCCGGGCGGCGAGGGTGACGGTTCCGGCTGTTGGGAGATCAATCCCAGCGGGAGCAGGTCAGGACGCGGGCGAGGGGGCGACGCCGGTCGGCGTCGCGGCGGCCGGGACGCCACCCGGCGCCTCCCCCGCGATGCACCAGTCGCCGCCGTCGCGGGTGACGGTGAACACCAACGGTCGGGTGACCTTGCGCGTGCCGGCGGTGACCGAGACCGAGACGCTGACCTCCTGGCCGCGCGGACCGGACCGGACATCGGTGATGGCCGCCTCGGGCACCTCGAAATGGTCCGCGAAGTCGCCGTTGGGGCCGGTGGCACCCAGGTCGAAGCCCTCGTGCAGCAGCGCGCAGAGCTGGCTGCGACCGGCCGCGACATCCTTGGCGGTCATCGCGTCGAGGTACGCCTGCACCCGCTCACGGGACCGGGTGGCGGCCTCCTCGGCGGGGGCACGCTCGGGCTTGGCGGCCGGCTCATCGCCGCCGCCGCCGATCCCGCAGCCGACCAGGGCGACCGGCAGCAGCACCAGCCCAGCGGCGGTCGCGGCCAGCCTGCGGTGGGTCGAGCGCATGATCACCTCCGTCGACGGGGACATCGAGACTGCCGAGCCGCGAGTCTGCCACATCGGGGCCGGCCCGCCCAACGCCAGCGGCCCGGCCGACGCTGTGCGTCGGCCGGACCGGTCCGTCACGGGCGGGGAGGGACGGTGCGGCCCCTCCCCGCCGTGTGGGTGGTGCGTCGGCCCTCGGCTCAGCCGAGACCGCCCTTGATGGCGCCGATGAGCTCGCCGTTGCCGGTGTCACCGGAGAGCTCCCAGAAGAACGCGCCACCGAGGCCCTGGTTGTTCGCGTACGTCATCTTGCCGTTGATGGTCGACGGGGTGTCGTAGCTCCACCAGTTGTTGCCGCACTTGGCGTACGCGGTGCCGGCAACCGTGCCGGTGGTCGGGCAGGTGTTCTTGAGGACCTTGTAGTCCTCGATGCCCGCCTCGTAGGTGCCCGGTGCCGCACCGGTGGCGCTGCCGCCCGGGGCGGCCTGGGTGACGCCGGTCCAGCCCCGGCCGTAGAAGCCGACGCCGAGCAGCAGCTTGTTGGCCGGTACGCCCTTGCTCTTGAGCTTCTGGATCGCCGCGTCGGAGTTGAACCCCTGCTGTGGGATGCCGGTGTACGAGGTGAGCGGCGAGTGCGGGGCGGTCGGGCCCTGGGCGTTGAACGCGCCGAAGTAGTCGTACGTCATCGGCATCAGCCAGTTGAGGCTGCCCATGGCCCCGGCGTAGTCGGTGGCGTCGATCTTGCCGCCGTTGCTGCCGTCCGCGGTGATCGCGGCGGTGACCAGGGCGTTGGAGCCGAACTTGGTCCGCAGCGCGCCGACCACGTTCTTGAACGCGTTCGGACCGCTGCTGTCACAGGTCAGGCCGCAGGCGTTCGGGTACTCCCAGTCGACGTCGATGCCGTCGAAGACGTCCGCCCAGCGCGGGTCCTCGACCAGGTTGTAGCAGCTCTCGGCGAAGGCGGCCGGGTTCTGCGCGGCCTGCGTGAAGCCGCCGGACCAGGTCCAGCCGCCGAAGGACCAGATCACCTTCAGGTGCGGGTTCAACTGCTTGAGCTTGCGCAGCTGGTTGAAGCTGCCGCGCAGCGGCTGATCCCAGGTGTCGGCGACGCCGTCGACACTGTCCGCCGCGGTGTACGCCTTCTCGTAGTCGGCGTAGCTGTCGCCGATGGAGCAGCGGCCGCCGGTGGTGTTGCCGAAGGCGTACAGGATGTGGGTCAGCTTGGCTGCCGAGCCGCTGGTCTGGATGTTCTTGACGTGGTAGTTGCGGGCGTAGACGCCCCACTCGGCGAAGTAGCCGACGACCTTCTTGCCACCCGGGTTCGGCGGGGGCGTGGTCGGCGGCGGCGTGGTCGGTGGGGGCGTAGTCGGCGGCGGGGGCGTGGTCGGCGGCGGAGTGGTCGGCGGGGTGGTGCCTCCGCCGCACGCGGCGCCGTTGACGGTGCAGTTCAACGGCGCCTTGTAGGCGCCGGTGCCGTTGTAGCCCCAGCTGAACGAGGCGCCCGGGGCGAGACCGCCCGCCCAGCTCTTCTTGACCGCGACGTAGTGGTTGCCGCTGCTGGTCACGTCGGCGTCCCAGGCGCTGCTGATGGTGGTGCCCGACGGTAGGTCGAACTCGATGCGCCAGGTGCTGACCGTGGCGCTCGACCCGTTGGTGACGGTCACCCTCGTCTCGTGACCGGTCCCCCAGTCCTGTGCCTTGGCGAACGTGGCGGTGACGGTGCCGGCGCCGAACGCGGTGGTCATCGGCACCGCGGTGAGGGTCAAGGCGACCACGGCACCGGCCCAGAGGGCCCGGCGGAGCGATCTTTTCATGAGGCGTCTCCCGAACTGTTAGGAAACTTTCCAAAAGAGATGGTGAGACGGTACTCAGCACGTCATCACTTCGTCAAGATGTGCATGTATCGATTTCTCCTGGTGCGTGGAGTGCACCTGCTCCACCCGTCACCGGCGCCCCGTCGGCCGGCAAGTAGCCTCGAACCATGACCGTCTTCGACATCCCGATCGACGCTCTCAGCGGTGGCCCCGCCGACCTGGCCCGCTACCGCGGCAAGGCGCTGCTGGTCGTCAACGTCGCCTCCCGCTGCGGCCTGACCCCCCAGTACGCCGGCCTGCAGGCCCTCGCGGACTCCTACGCCGACCGCGGCCTGGTGGTGCTCGGCGTGCCCTGCAACCAGTTCGCCGGGCAGGAGCCGGGCAGCGCTGCCGAGATCAGCGACTTCTGCCAGGTCAACTACGGGGTCACGTTCCCGCTGACCGAGAAGGTCGACGTCAACGGCCCCAACCGGCACCCGCTCTACGCCGCGCTGGTGGACACCCCGGACGCCGACGGGCACACCGGGGACGTCCGGTGGAACTTCGAGAAGTTCCTGGTCGCCCCGGACGGCACGGTCGCCGCCCGGTTCGCCCCCACCGTCGAGCCCGGTGCCGACGAGCTACACGCCGCCATCGAGAAGCTGCTTCCCCCCACCCCCTAACCCACGACCCGACCCACAACCCGACCCACGGGCCGATCATGGACTTGTGGTGCCCGACGCGTCATGGTTCGCCGGATTCGTCCCCCGCCACAACTCCATGATCGACCGTGGGAGGGGCGTTAGCGCGCGACGAAGCGCCACTGGGGCACGTCGACCTTCGGGCGGTAGCCGAGCACCTGGTAGATCCGGTTGCTGGTGGGATTGGCCAGGTCGGTGTAGAGCGTGCACGCGGCGGCGCCGGTATTCAGCGCGTACCGGCTGACGTGCGCGACACAGGCGCTGGCGAAGCCGTGCCCCCGCCACTTCGGCGGCGTGTACACGCCGCTGACCCGGACCACCCCCGCCACCGGCCGGCTCAGCCAGGCCGTCGCGACCGGCGTACCGGCCTGTTCCCACAGCCAGAGCAGGTCGCCGTGCGGCAGCCGGGCGTCGATCTGCCGGGCGGGGTCCACCGGCGACCCGCCGGGCGCCGTCTCGGCGAGGAACGCGGCAGCCCAGGTGATCAGCAGGTCCCGGTCCGCGGTGGTGGTGGGTCGGGCCCGCCCGGGTACGCCGACCGGCGACCGGACCGCGGCCAGCTCGAAGATCCGCTGCGCAGTTCCGGGTACGGCCACCAGGTGGGCGCACTCGGCGTACCGCTCGGCGAACTCCCCGACGGCCGGAACCGGGCCGTGCACCTCGGCCAGCGGCGGCGCCGCCCGGACAAAGTGGTCGGCCAGTGCTCGCGCGGCGGCCACCGACACCGCGCCGAGCAGCGGCCCGCGCGGCGGGGTGTGCACCGCCACGCCCACCGTCGCGCCGCCGTCGACCACCCGGACGAACTGCTCGTCACCGGAGAGTGGCACGTCCCCGGACAGCCGGTCCGCGACCAGCGTGAGCAGTACGTTGTGCAGGACAGGCTCGCGGCGCAGCCAGGCGTCGGCTGCGGCGGTGAAGGTCGCGAGATCCTCGGTCAGACACTGCACGGACGGGATTCTGCGCACCGGTCGGCACGCCGGCAACCGGAATAACCCACCGCACCAGTCGGGAATGTGTCGCGGGTGGACGGAGTTGGGAACGAGCATGACAACTGTGGGACTGATCGGCAGTGGCCACATCGGTGGCAACGTGGCCCGGCTGGCGGTGGCCGCCGGGTACGACGTGGTGCTGAGCAACTCGCGCGGGCCGGAGACGCTCACCGACCTGGTCGATGAGTTGGGCAAGCATGCCAGCGCCGGCACGGCACAGGACGCGGCGCAGGTGGGCGATCTGGTGGTGGTCAGCGTTCCGCTGAAGGCGTACCGGGCGGTGCCGGTGGAGCCGCTGGCCGGCAAGGTCGTCATCGACACCAACAACTACTACCCGCAGCGCGACGGGAACTTCCCGGAGCTGGACTCCGGCGAGATCACCAGCAGCGAACTGCTCCAGCAGCACCTGCCGGAGTCCCGGGTGGTGAAGGTCTTCAACAACATCTTCTTCAAGCACCTGGCCGCGCTGCCCCGGCCCGCCGGCGCGGCCGACCGCAGCGCCCTCGCGATCGCCGGCGACGACGCCGCCGCGAAGGCCGAGGTGACCGCCTTCCTGGACCGGATCGGCTACGACGCGGTGGACGCCGGGTCGCTGGCCGAGGGGTGGCGCTACCAGCCGGACACCCCGGCCTACGGAACCATCTACTCCGCCGACCCGACCGACTGGGAGCACCCGGCCCAGAGCGACGCCGAGAAGCTGCGCACCGCCCTGGCCGCCGCCACCCGCTGACCACCACCGCCGGGCGGGCCGCCGTGCTCGGCGGCCCGCCCCGCCTCGCGCAGCCTCCCCTATCGGGTGGTCGTGCGGAGGGCGGCGGCGAGTTCCTCGTCGTAGTTGGCGATCGGCTGGCCGTCCGAGGCGTACGCGACGAGCCGACCCTGCGCCATGCTCGCCGACCGGAACGAGAACGTCCGGGTCCCCGGGTACGCGTCGAGCAGGGGAATGGCCCGGGGCGCCCCGCCTGGCGCGGAGTAGTACTCCAATCGGGCCACCTGCGGGGAGACCACGCCGTTGACCCGTACCTTGGTCTTCTCGGCGCGGGTGCCGAAGGTGACCGGCGCGTCGGTGCGGTAGGCGGCGCACTCGACCGGGCCCCGACAGACGAAGAAGTACCGCGGGTTGACCACGTCGTCGAGGTTGTACGCCTTGAAGGTCGGGTCCGCTCCCGCGGGCAGGGGTTGGACGGCGAAGAACGCGACAGCCACCGTGGCCGCGATGCCCACCCGCCACCAGGCTCGCCCGGTGGCCGGCCGCCGGTTCGTGCGGGCGGCGGCGACCGCGACGCCCCCGAAGCCGGCCAGGCACAGCAGGCACACCCCGACGGCGCGGGCGTTCTCGAACAGGAACTGCACGCCCGGCCGCGTCGACACCGGGCTGAGGGCCGCACCCAACGAGACGACCATCGTGCCGAGCAGCGCGGCGCCAGCGGCCCGCTGGGTGACGCCGGACGCGCCGATCAACAGCATCGCGGCGAGCACCGGCCACACCTGGTGGTGGGTCCAGGACACCGGGGACGCGGCCACGGTGGCGCAGCCGACGAGCACCGCGCCGTGTGCGGCACGGCCCTGCGCCGTCAACTGCCGGGCCCGCAGCAGCGCCGCCGCGCAGATGACCGCCACCAGGCCGGCCCAGAGCACGGGCAGGGACGCCTCGTCGACCCCGACGCGCAGCAGCATCCCGTGCAGGGACTGGTTGCCCAGCGACGCCAGGTTGCCGATCCGGGAGGTCTGCCGCACGGACTCGGTCCAGTAGGTCCAACTCTCCCGGGGTAGCACGATCGCGGCGAGCCCGGCGCAGGCCACGAACGTCGCCGCCGCACGGCCGGCGTCGCGGTAGCGGCCGGTGGCGAGGAAGTACACCACGAACAGCAGCGGGGTCAGCTTGATCGCCGCGGCCATCCCGACCAGCACCCCGCGCAGTCGGGGTGGGACGACGCCCATCCCGTCGAGCAGGGCCATCAGCACGATGAAGATGCTGACCTGGCCGAAGCGCAGGTTGCTCTGCACCGGCGCGGAGAGCATCAGCACCGCGGCCGCCACCGCCACGACGAGCGGGCGCCGGGACCGTCGGGCGGTCAGCGCGACGCCGACCGTCCCGGCGATGGCGACGACCGCCGCGCACGTCGCGACCAGCCAGATCCCCTGCAGTACGCCCTCGCTGACGGCGGTGATCGGCCCCAGCACGAGCGCGGCGAACGGCGGATAGGTGAACGGGCCGCCGTTCTCCGCCTTGTACCCGTACAGCGGCCGGCCGGAGTGCAGGTCGGACAGCGCCCCGTAGTAGATGTGCAGGTCGGAGAGGCGGTCCTCGCGCCGCAGCACGAGCACGCAGGACAGCAGCGCGACGACCACGAAGGCCGCCCACGCCAGCGCCACCCGGCGATCCCGCATCGACCGAGAATAAGGGACCGCGACGACCGGCGGAGGCCCGCCAGCGCCGCATCTGCCCTCGGGAGAACGGATGCCGCGCGGCGCGTCCCGATCCCTAGCATCGGCTGATGGGAGCGACGAGCACACCCGCGTACGACGCCCACGCGGACTGGTACGAGGACTTCATCTCGGCCGGGGGTGGATATCTCCGGCGGGTGCACACGACGGTGGCGGACCTGCTGGGCGCGGGCGAAGGTCCCTGCCTGGACATCTGCTGCGGCACCGGCGCGCACGCCGCCGTGCCGGCGAGTCTGGGTTGGACACCGGTGGGCGTGGACCTGTCCGGCGGGCAGTTGCGGCACGCCTCCGGGCGGCTGCCGGTGACCCGGGCCGACGCTGTCGCGCTGCCGATCGCCGACGCGTCGCTGCCCGCGGCGATGTGCGTGCTGTCCAGCACGGACGTACCCGACTACCCGGCCGTGCTGCGCGAGGTCGCCCGGGTGCTACGCCCTGGCGGGCGGTTCGTGCATGTGGGCGTGCACCCCTGCTTCGTGGGGGCGTTCGCGGACTGGAGCCAGCGGCCGAGCGTCGTCGTGGACGAGCGGTACGCCGACCGGTCACGCAGCTTCGCCAGTTGGAACACCAGCGGTGTCCGGGTGCGGGTGGGCGCCTGGCACGTGCCACTCGCCGACCTGCTCAACGCAACCGTGGCCGCCGGCCTACGGCTGGTCCGGATCGCCGAGGCTGGCCCGGGTGGCGTCCCGGATCTGCTCGCTTTCCTCGCCGTCAAGGACTGACCGGCCCGTCACGCACTCGGCACGGGTGACAAAAATCCGGCGACATCCCCGGGACAACTTGCGTGATGGTCCCGTACACGGGACTCTGTCCGTGGGTTGCCGCCCGCTCACCGAACGTGCCCCGGAGGCGACATGCACACGCTCCGTACCGTGCCCCGCCGGCTGCTGGCCGGCGCTGGCGCGCTGCTGCTCGGCACCACCCTCGCCGCCGCCGGCACGCCGATGCCGGCCAGCGCCGCGACCGGCGCGGCCACCGTCGGATACGTCCGGCTCGCCCATCTCTCCCCCGACACCCCGGCGGTGGACGTCTACCTGGCCGCCCCCGACGCCGCGAAGCCGCAGGTCTTCCCCGGGGTCGGCTATGGCGTGGTCTCCGACTACCTGGAGCTGGCGCCCGGCCGGTACGCGGTGGCGATGCGCGAGGCCGGCGCCCCCGCCAGCGATCCCCCGGTGCTCACCACCGAGGTCGCGGTGACCAGTGGCGACGCGTTCACGGTGGCCGGCGTCGGTCGGCACGCCGACCTGGGGCTGCGGGTGCTCAACGACGACCTCAGCGCGCCCGCCCAGGGCCGGGCCAAGGTGCGCGTCGTGCAGGCGTCGGTGCGGACTCCGGTACTCGATGTGGCCGCCGCCGACGGTCCGATGATCGCCAACGGCGTCCAGTTCGCCACCACCACCGCCTACCAGCAGGTCGAGCCGGGTAGCTGGCGGCTGAAGCTGACCGGCGCCGGTGGCCCGAGCACCGACACCGAGGTGCAGCTGACCCGAGGCGCGGTCTACTCGCTGCTGGTGCTCGACGCGAAGCAGGGCGGGCTCACCGCCGAGCTGCGCCGCGACGCTGAGGGCGGCACCGTCGTACCGGCCGGTGGCGTGGACACCGGCGCCGGCGGCACCGCCGGGACCGGGCGTGGCGCGTACCCCCTGGTGGCCGGCGGGCTGGCCGCGGCGGCCGTCGCGGTGAGCCTGCTGCTGTGGCGCCGGCGGCGGCGCACGACCTGGTGAGCACCGGGCCCGACCTCGCGATCCGACGGCACCGCGACCGCCGGGTGCCGCTGGCCGCGCTGGTCGCGGCCGGCGCGGCGCTCTGCCTGGCCGCCGGCACCGGGGTCGGGCTCGCCACGACCGCCCCGGCGCTGCCGCCGCCGTCGGCGAGCTGGCAGCCGGGCTGCGCCGACGACTGCCCGTCGCCCGCCGCCGTGCCCGCGCCGCAGGGCCCACCCACCCGGGTACGCGTGCCGCGGATCGGCGTCGACTCGGCGCTCACCGTGCTGGGCCTGGACCGCGCCGGCGCGCTGATCCCGCCGACCGACTTCGAGACCGCCGGCTGGTACGGCGGCGGCCCGGCCCCTGGCGACACCGGCCCGGCCGTGCTCGCCGGCCACCTGGACTCGCGGCGCGGCCCGGCGGTCTTCGCCCGGCTCGGCGAGCTGCGTCCAGGCGACCGGGTGGAGGTGTGGCGTGGCGGGCAGCGACTGTCGTTCCGGGTGACCGGGTCGCTGCGCACGCGCAAGGAGCAGCTCCCCACCGCCGTGGTCTACGGCCCGACGCCCGGCGCGGAGCTACGCCTGGTCACCTGCGGCGGCGACTTCGACCGGCGGCGCGGGCACTACCGGGACAACGTGGTGGTGTTCGCGGTGACCGACGCCGCTGGCCCGGTGCTGCCGGGCTCCGCCGCGGGTTGAGCACTCGGTCGCCGGCCCTGGCCAGAGCGCACTCAGACCGGGCGTCGGCCGGCGAAGCCGCACTCGGCCCGGTGGTACCAGCGCACGTCGGAGTCCCCCTCCAGCCAGCACCAGAGCACGGCGCGGCCGGCCCGCTCGCCGGGGAAGTCGAGCAGCACCGGTGCGATGCCCTTGACCTGGATGCCGTGCTGGTGCAGCTCGTCGACGACGCCGTGCAGCCGGGCCTCCAGCCCCTTCACCTCGGCCAACCCGCCGAGCGCGCTGACGCCGTGGTCGGTGAGGTCGGCGCGCAGCTCGGCCAGGTCGGCCCGGAGCCGGATCAACTCGTCGACACGCGGCTGCAGGGTGGCCACCAGGTGCCGGGCCTGGGCGAGTGTGAACACCGGGCCAGTATGCGGCACCCACCGGGGCGTGCAGGGCCCCGCGACGGGCGACAGTCTCAGTCGGCCTGGACGGCCAGCTCGCGGGCGCGGTCCCGGGCAGCCTCCAGCGCCGCCAGCATGGCCGCCCGGACGCCGTGCTTCTCCAGCTCACGGATGGCGGAGATGGTGGTGCCGGCCGGCGAGGTGACCGCCTCGCGCAGCTTGACCGGGTGCTCGCCGGAGTCGCGCAGCATCACCGCGGAGCCGATCGCGGTCTGCACGATCAGCTCGTGCGCCACCTGCCGGGGCAGCCCGAGCAGGATCCCGGCGTCGATCATGGCCTCGACCAGCAGGTAGAAGTAAGCCGGACCGGAGCCGGAGAGCGCGGTGACCGCGTCCTGCTGCGACTCGGGCACCCGGATCGTCTGGCCGAGGGGCTTGAACATCTCCTCCGCGAGGGCCAGGTGCGTCCCGGTGGCGTACGCGCCCGCCGAGATCGCCGTCATCGCCTCGTCGACCAGTGCCGGCGTGTTGGTCATCACCCGGACCACCGGGGTGCCCTCGGGCAGCCGGCGGTTGAAGAAGCTGGTGGGCAGACCGGCGCAGAGCGAGATGACCAGCTTGTCGGCGGGCACCTTGGGGCCGATCTCGTCCAGCAGCGCGGCGGCGTCCTGCGGCTTGACCGAGACCGCGAGCACCGCCGCCTCGTCCACCGCGGCCAGGTTGTCGACCACTCGGACGCCGTAGCGGGCGGTCAACTCCTCGGCGCGTGCCGGTCGGCGGGCGGTGGCCAACAGCCGGTCGACCGGCCATCCCGAGCGCAGCAACCCGGAGAGCATCAGCTCACCGATCTTGCCCGCGCCGATCACCGCGACCGTGTGCACCCCGGCGGACATCTCGGTCGTACCCCCTCGTGTCGAGTCGCGGCGCGGCGGACCCGCAGGCCCGCCGCGCCGTCGACCGTCGATCAGCTGCCGAAGAAGACCTCAGCCTCGGCGTACCGCTCCAGCGGCACGGTCTTCAGCTCTCGGGTGGCCTCGGCCAGCGGCACCCGGACAATGTCGGTGCTCTGCATCGCGACCATCTTGCCCCAGTCACCCTCGTGCACCGCGTCGATGGCCTGCAGGCCGAGCCGGGTGGCGAGCACCCGGTCGAAGGCGGTTGGGGTGCCACCGCGCTGGATGTGGCCCAGCACCACGGTGCGGGCCTCCTTGCCGGTCTTGGCCTCCAACTGCTCGGCCAGCCACTGGCCGATGCCGCCGAGGCGGACGTGACCGAACGAGTCCAGCTCCTGGTTGGCCAGCACCATCTGGCCGTCCAGCGGCTGGGCGCCCTCGGCGACCACCACGATCGGGGCGTACTGGTGCTGGAAGCGCTTCTCGACGTAGCCGGCCACCTGCTCGACGTCGAACTGCCGCTCCGGCAGCAGGATCACGTTGGCGCCACCGGCCAGGCCTGCGTGCAGGGCGATCCAGCCGGCGTGCCGGCCCATCACCTCGACGACCAGGGTGCGGTGGTGGCTCTCCGCGGTGGTGTGCAGCCGGTCGATGGCCTCCATCGCGATGTTGACCGCGGTGTCGAAGCCGAAGGTGTAGTCGGTGGCGCCCAGGTCGTTGTCGATCGTCTTCGGTACGCCGACCACGTGCACGCCCAGCTCGTAGAGCTTGGTGGCCACGCCGAGGGTGTCCTCGCCGCCGATCGCGATCAGGGCGTCCACGCCCTGCTCCGCGAGGTTGTCCTTGATCCGCTCGACGCCGTTCTCGATCTTGAACGGGTTGGTCCGGGACGAGCCGAGGATGGTGCCACCGCGGGGCAGGATGCCGCGGACGTCGGCGATGTCGAGCGGCCGGGACAGACCCTCTAGCGGGCCCTTCCAGCCGTCCCGGAAGCCTACGAACTCGTGACCGTAAGTGGCGACGCCCTTGCGGACGACCGCCCGGATGACCGCGTTGAGACCTGGGCAGTCGCCGCCGCCGGTGAGCACGCCGATACGCATGATCCGCTCATCCTCCTGGAGCATCAGGTAAAGCCCGATATGCCCCAGGATATGTGTCAGGTCAGACCATCGGCGCCGTTGCCGGCCCGGGGCGGGCCGTCACTGCGCACTGTAGTCGGCCTGCCTGTGCGGTGACAGCGCGCCCCGGGTCGACCGGGCCGCCTCTCGCGGGTCAGAACGTCACCTCGTGGTTCTCGCCGGCCTCCGGCGGCCGGCCCGTGACGGCGGCCCTGGCGAAGCCGAGCAGGTTGACCACGGTGCTGCTGGGCGAGTCCCAGTACTCGGCGGAGCTGGCGTGCACCTTGATCATCGTCAGGCCGGGGGTGTCCAGCCCGTCCGGAAACCAGGCTTTGAGCACCGGGCTCCAGAGCCGGTCCGCGCGGGACCGGTCGAATCCCTCGTTGGCGGTGCCGGAGATGGACACCCAGGCGTTGTGCTTCTGGTCGGTGAAGGCGACGTTGACCTCCGGGTTCACCCGGATCTGGCGGACCTTGGCTGAGTCCGCGGAGGCGAAGAACCACAGGTCGCCGTCGAACTCGGCCTCCTGCAGGCCCATCGGCCGGCTCACCTGCCGCCCGTCCAGGGCGATCGTGGTGAGCATGCAGACCCGCGCGGCCCGGGCCAGCTCGGTGACTCGGGCCCGGGCCTCGGCGGCGCTGGTCGACTCGTTGCTCATGGCACTCTCCCTCGGCTCGACTCGTCGAACCGGTGCCCTGGACAGAACCGGTCAAACCTCCGCCGGTACGGCCGTCGCCGGTCGCCGCTCAGCGGGCCGTCATCGCCCGCCAGCGGGCCAGGTTGTGCCGGGCGTCGACCAGGGCGTCGTGCCGGGCCGCGTCCGCGTCCGGCAGGGTTGGCCGGCCACGGTCGTCCCAGAGCTGCCGCAACTCCTTGGTGAACCGGGGGATCTCCCGGGGCAACGCCGGCATCGCACCCCAGAGCTGGGCGAGCACCACGTGGTCGTACGCGGCGAACCAGGCCCACAGCTCCAGCTGCTCCCCCGGCCGGTCCCGGACCGGTTCGACCAGGAAGTCGTACAGGTCGTCGCGGATGCGCTCCCGCGAGCGCCAGGCCCGGTCGGCCGGCGACGGCAGCTTGTCCAGCACGTTGCGCCGCACCCAGGGCACGGCGCGGGAGTCGTCGAACTCAGTGGAGACCGCATAGAACTCGCGGCCGTACTCGTCGACGACACCGATCGAGACGAGGTCGACGGTCTGGCCGTCCTCGATGAACTCGCAGTCGTAGAAGTAGCGGTAGACCATTCCGGCCATCCTCGCCCACCGCCACGCGGCGCTGACCGGCGGGGCCGGCGGACGGCCGCTGGCCGCGCCGGCGATGACCCGTGCCGCCGGCCTGGATCTGCACCCCAGAAAGCGGTGCGCCGCAGCTCGGGACGGTCACGGAAGTGCTTCGAGGGGTGTACAGCAAGCGACCGGACCGTCATGATCTGATGTGTACCGCTACCGGACGCCGAACCGGTGTCAGTTCACCTTGTCGGGGCCATCAGGTTCGCCCGGTGAGCGAGTTGTGGTCCTTTACCGGGGAGGGGTTGGCCCGTGGAGGTTCGCCTGCCGGAGCCGGGTGACGCGCTCACGGGTGTCGAGATGTTCGCCGGGCTGGAGCCCGAGGTGCGGCAGCGGGTCATCGCCGCCGCCGTCCCGCGCACCTACCGCAAGGGTCAGTTGCTCTTCGTGGAGAACGACCCGGGCGAGTCGTTGATCGTGCTCCGCCGGGGCGCGGTGGCCGTCTTCCGCACCGCACCCACCGGCGAGCGGGCCGTGCTGTCGGTGATCCGTCCACCGGACGTGCTCGGCGAGGTCTCCCTGCTCGACGCCTCCACCCGGTCGGCCTCGGCCGAGGCCATTGAGGACTGTGCGGCGCTCGCGCTGTCCCGGGGGGCGTTCATGGAGCTGGTGCACTCCAACCCGCGCATCCTGGACGCGGTGATGCGCTCGCTGGGCGGGCTGATCCGCCGGCTCACCGAGCAGAACGCCGACCACGTCTTCCTCGACCTGCCCGGTCGGGTGGCCAAGACGCTGGTCCGGCTGGCCGGCGAGAGCCAGGCGCCGATGATCACCATCGAGCTCAACCAGAGCCAGTTGGCCGAGATGGCCGGCGGCTCCCGGCAGAGCGTCAACCAGGCGATCGGGTCGTTCGCCAGTCGTGGTTGGCTGCGCACCGAGGGGCGCCGGATCGTGGTGACCGACGTGGCCGCGCTGCGTCGACGCGCCGGCATGAACGACCGCTGATCCCGCACAACGGGCGACGCACCGAAACGGACACGACGCGGCCGGGCCACCCGTGGGTGACCCGGCCGCGTCGTCGCTTCACCAGCGCTGAGTCAGACCCCGGAGCTGCCGGGACCGGCCCACTTGTCCGGGCCCTTGCCGTCGCCGCCCGCCCCGTGGGACTGCTCGATGACGATGCCCTCGGCCTGCAGGGTGGCGAGGGTGGCGGCGTCGACGTCCACCGACTCACCCGCGGAGTGGCTGACCCCGTTGCCGTCGGTCCAGTCGCTCTCCAACTTGACGTACACCATTGACCTGTCCCCCTGTGCTCGCTGAACGACATGTGGCTGCCTGAATCTAGTCCGTGAATGCCCGGGTGGACTGTCCACAAGCCAACAGGCCGGTACCCGACAGCCGCGTCGGCGGTGATACTTCCACTGACGGGACGCGGTGCGCGTCCGCCTGTTCGTCAGTGGAGGATGTCATCGCCGCGCAGTGTGGGCGCTGTGGACGCACGGCCGCCGACGGCGACCGCTTCTGCGGTGGCTGCGGTGCCGAACTGGGCGCCGTCTGCCCGCACTGTCTGCGTCCGCTCGCCTCGGACGTCACCTTCTGCACCTCGTGCGGGTCGCCCAGGCCGGGCGCGGACCGACCGGCCGCGGTCACCCCGCAGGAGGACCGCCGCCGGGTGAGCGTGCTCTTCGTCGACCTGATCGACTTCACCCCGTACGTCGAACGGGCCGACCCGGAGCAGGTCCGCGGCATGCAGACCGGGTTCTTCTCCGCCGCCCGCCGGGTCGTCGGCCAGTACGGCGGGGTGGTGGAGAAGTACATCGGCGACGCGGTGATGGCGCTCTTCGGCGCACCGATCGCCACCGAGACCGACGCGTTGCGCTGCGTACGGGCCGGGCTGGAGCTGCAACGGGTGCTCACCCGGTTCGCCCCCACCGGCAGCACGGAGCTGCGGTTCCGGGTCGGGGTGGCCACCGGCGAGGCGCTGGTCGACGTGGCCGCCGCCCGCGACGGCGGGCAGGCGATCGTGGCCGGCGACGTGGTCAACACGGCCTCCCGGATGCAGTCGGTCGCGCCACCGGGCGGGGTGCTGGTCTGCGGCAGCACGCACGCGCTGACCAAGGACGCGATCCGCTACGAGGAGCAGCCCCCGGTCACGCTGCGCGGGCGGTCGTCGCCGACCGAGGTGTGGCTCGCCCTGTCCCCGCTGCGCCGCCAGCCCACCGACCGGGAGCCGGACACCACGCCGCTGGTCGACCGGGAACACGAGCTGGGCATGCTGGTCAACGCCCTGCACCGGTCACTGCGCGACAGACTGCCGCAGGTGGTGACCATCTTCGGCCGGGCCGGCATCGGCAAGAGCCGGCTGCTGCGGGAGCTCTACCGGCACACCGGTCGGCTGGTCGACGAGCCGCTGACCTGGCGGACGGGGCGCTGCCCACCGTTCGGGGAGAACGTCACGTTCGCCGCGCTGGCCGACATCGTGAAGTCCGAGGCCGGCATCCTGGACACCGACCCGGCCAGCAGCGCGGCGCAGCGGCTGACCGCGGCGGTCGGCGAGCTGATCGGCCCGGGCGAACGGGGCCGGGTGGTGGACGCGCTGCGACCGCTGGTCGGGCTGCCCGGCACACCGTTGCCGGCCGAGGAGGCGGAGTCGGCGTGGCGGCGCTTCCTGCTGGCGTTGGCCGCCCGCCGCCCCACCGTGCTGGTCTTCGAGGACCTGCACTGGGCCGACGACGCGATGCTGCGCTTCGTGGAGCTGCTCGGCGCGGCGGCCCGCGAGGTGCCGCTGCTGCTGCTCTGCACCGCCCGGCCGGAGCTGGTCGACCGGGACCCGAGCTGGGCCGGCACCATCACCGGCTCGGTGACCATCACCCTGCCGCCGCTGCGCGACACCGGCATCGCCGCGCTGTACGCGCACATGTTCGGCCAGGCGGCGTTCTCCGCCGACATGCTGAGCCCGCTCATCGAGGTGGCCGGAGGCAACCCGCTCTACGCCCACGAGTACGTCCGGATGCTGATCGAGCAGGGCGCGCTGCGCCAGTCCGGACGGGGCTGGTCGCTGGACAAGCAGCTCGAACTGACCATGCCGGAGAGCGTGCACGCGGTGATCGCCAACCGGGTGGACCTGCTGGACGCCAAGGACCGCGCCGTGCTGCTGGCCGCCTCGGTGGTCGGGGTGCAGTTCTGGCCTGGCGCGGTGGCCGCCGCGCTGGGGCAGCCGGTCGAGTCGGTCGAACGCTCGCTGCGTCGGCTGGAGCAGCGCGACTTCGTGCACGAGCAGGCGGCGTCGACGATGGCCGGGCAGGCGGAGTTCCGGTTCCGGCACGTGCTGGTGCGCGACGTCTGCTACCAGCGGCTGCCGCGCACCGAGCGGGTGGCCCGGCACGAGCGGGCCGCGGACTGGCTCGACGCGCTGTCGCACAGCCGCGACACCGACCTGGCCGAGGTGCTCGCCCACCACCGCTGGGCGGCCCACGAGATCGCCCGCTCGCTCGGCATGCAGGTCCGCCGGTACGCCGGGCCGGCGCGGCAGGCGCTGCACCGGGCGGCCCGCCGGGCGTACGCGCTGCACGGGTTGGACGCGGCGGCCAGCCACGCGGGCCGGGCGCTGGGCCTGGCCGACGACAGTGACCCGCTGGGCCGGCTCCAGCTGGAGCTGCTGAGCACCGAGATCTCGTTCTACCGGGACGGCAACGGGTTCCTCTCCGGCGGTGGGCCGGAGCAGGTGCACGCGCTCGCCGACCGGCTGCTGGCGCACGGCGACGACGCGTGCGCCGCCCGAGCGTGGACGCTGCTCGGCCAGGCCGCCTGGCTGCGCGCCGACCGGAGCGACGCGCTGGCCTGCCTGGACCGCGCGGTGCAGCTGTTCGAGCCGCTGCCGGACACCCCACAGAAGGCCGACGCGTACGCCGAGCTGGCCCGGTTGCACATGCTCAACTACGAGCGGGACCCGGCCGTGGCTGCGGCGGACACCGCGGCCGAGATCGCCGAGCGGCTGGGCCTGACCGAGACCCGCACCAACGCCCGGATCACCGCGGCCACCGCCCGCTACCAGTCCGGCGACCGGGTGGGCCTGGACGAGTTGCACGCGATCGTCGAGTTCAGCCGCGCCAACCAACTGCTCGCGCTGCCCCGGGCCACCCAGAACCTCGCCTGGGCGATCAGGGAGGAGGGCGACTGGCTGCGCTCCAACGCCCTGCTCTCGGCCGCGCCGGCCCGCACCGCCAGCGGCCAGACCCTGACCACCAGCTACTCGGCGGAGGCGATGCTCGCCTGGTTCGACGGCGACTTCGGCCGGCTGCTCGCCGCGGCGGAAGCATTCGTGGACACTCCGACCGGCAGCTGGGACATGCAGGTACGGGGGCTGCGTTGCTGCCTGCTGGTGCTGCGCGACGACGAGGACCCGGACGACGTGGCCGCCGCCCTGGACACCGCACGGCGCAGTGGGTTCCACCGCCTGCACTGGACGATGCTGGGCATGGCCGCGCTGTGCCGGGCGCTGCAGGACCGCGCCGACGAGGCGGCGGAGCTGATCGAGGAGTTGGACCGGTCCTGGTCGGCGGTGCCGGCGCTGGCCAGCGGGGAGTGGATCGCCGCTGCCGCGTACGCCGCCGCCCTGGCCGGCCGGACCGCCGCGGTGCGGGTCCGGGCGATGCTCGACCGGGTCGGCCACCGTACCCCGTGGTCGGAGGCGGCGCTTCGGACCGTGACGGCCGCCCTGGCCGCGGCCGACGGCGATCACCGGCGCTCGGCCGAGCTGCACCTGGCCGCCGCCGAGACCTACGGCCGGATCCCGGACGCCAGCGACCGGGTGCTGGCGCTGGCGTTCGCGGCGGCGGAGCTGACCCGGGCCGGCGACCCGGCGGCCGCCCGGGTGCCGCGCGCCGAGGTACGCACCTTCGCGCTGCGCAACGACGCCCCCGGGCTGCTCGCGCTCGCCGGCCGACCGATCAGCCCGACCGGGCCCGCGGTGGCCTGCTGAGGCCGGGTCAGGCGGCGACCGGTGCGGGGACGGGCTGCTTGAGCTTCTGCGCGTAGATGTCGACGTACTCCCGGCCGGAGAGCTCCATCAGCTCGTACATGATCTCGTCGGTGACCGCGCGCTCGACGAACCGGTCACCGGACAGACCGGCGTAGCGGGAGAAGTCCAGCGGGGCACCGAAGCGGATCTTCACCCGGGCGACCTTGGGGATGAGCTTGCCCGGCGGCTGGATCTCGTCGGCGTTGAGCATCACCACCGGCACCACCACCGCGCCGCTCTCCAGCGCGAGCCGGGCCACGCCGGTCTTGCCCCGGTAGAGCCGCCCGTCCGGGGAGCGGGTCCCCTCCGGGTAGATGCCGGCCACTCCCCCGGCCCGCAGCACCTGCAACTGGGTGTCCAGCGCGGCGCGGGCGGCCCGGCCGCCGGAACGGTCGACCGGGATGGTGCCGGTGCCGACGAAGAACATCTTGGTCAGCCAGCCCTTGATCCCCTTGCCGGTGAAGTACTCGGCCTTGGCCACGAAGGTGACCTTCCGCGAGGTGATCAGCGGCGTGAAGATCGAGTCGGAGAAGGAGAGGTGGTTGCTGGCCAGGATCACCGGACCGGTCGCCGGCACGTTGTGCAGGCCCTCCACCTGCGGGCGGAAGATCAGCTTGAGCAGCGGACCGAGGATGACGTACTTCAGCAGCCAGTAGAGCACCGGCGTCCTTTCCCGTGATGTGCCCGCGACAGCGCCAAGCCCGGGAACGCCGCCGTCGCCGACGAGCCTACGAAGCGCGGGCCCTGACCACAACGGACGAAGGTCGGCGCTGACGCACCGGACCGGGGCCGGGCCCTCACCACAGCGCGTTGGCCGCGGTCAGCAGGGTGGCGAGCGCGTAGTCCGGTGTCTGGGCCAGCATCACCGCCCGCCACAGCCGGCTCTGCGGGTTCCACCGGCGCTCCGGCAGGTACCAGACCACCACCATCTTCACAACGTGCACAGCCGCCGTGAAGAGCGGGAAGAAGATCACCCAGTCGCCGATGTCGAACGCCAGGTCCTTCACCCGCTCGCTGGCGAAGACGGATACCGGAATCACGACCACCATGGTGGCGGCGAACGCCACACCGCTCAGGATGAACCAGGCCACCGCCCGGGTCACGTGCCGCAGGCCGAGGTCCTCCACCTCGTCCCCCGGCAGGCCTGCGGCCTCGATCACCTCGGCACGCCGCTCCTCGGGTGTCTCGCCGTCGACGTCGAGCACTCTGGCGACGGGGCCGGCCAGCCAGCGGGTGACCCTCATCGCCAGATCCATCCCGACCCCTCGATGCAAATCCGTGACCGGCGATGGGCCAGCTACTCGCCCTGCTCCCGCTTCCACTGTAGGTAGTGGCGGTACAGCCTCTCTTCCCGCCTTCGCTTGCGCTTGTGCAGCACCCGGGAGGCGATGAGGAGCACGGCACCGCCGCCCAGCATCAGGTAGCCGATGATCCGGTCGTCGGGGACCTTCGGGGCTGTGCTGAACAGCAACCCCAGAAGGGTCGAGCCCAGGCCCAGATAGAGCGTGATCCCGGGTGGCGTCTGCCGGTATTCGAGGTGATGACGGTCCGCGAAGGTCTGGAGCTGCGGCGGGACGTCCAGTTCCTCGTAGTCACCACCAGCCACGTGTACCTCTCCAGTCGCTGAATGGGCACCGCCCGTCTGGATCCGGGGGGTTCCAGACGGTACGCCATGGAATCGCGGCACAGCCGCCACGGCGCCCGTACGCTCGGCGACGCCGACGGGTCGACTCCTGCCGGCGAGGTGCTGGACAGCTCCATCGGGTAAACCCCTGTTAGCACTTGTTGAGCAAGAACGGACAAAGAGCCCTGCCGCGACCTGCAGCACCGGCTCTGACTTTGGAAGACGCGACACAACGCACTCCCGGAACCGGCCCCGGACGTGTCACGATTCAGAGCACGGCGTGCGGACGGACGTCGAGGGGGCTGGGGCGGCCGCGCCGAAGGCGCGTTGAGGGAGGATGTCCGGGTGTCAGCGGGTGGGGCCCGCCGGGGACGGCGGGACAACGGGCTCGACGCGAGTGAGTACGCCGTCGTGGGCGACGTCGATCCGCGCGTCGGTGAGCACCTGCTCGACGTGCTGGCCGCCGGTGGGATCGCCGCCTACCTGCAACCCTCCGCCGACCTCAACCCGGTCACCCGCACCACCACCGTGCCGGCCCGCCCGGTCGACCGGCTCTACGTCGACCGCTCGCACCTGACCACCGCACGCGACTACCTCACCCAGCTCTCCGACGAGACCGCCCCCGAGCAGCCGCCGGCCCGCGACGAGCCGGACATCGACGCCGAGTGGACCCGGATCGTGGCCGGCTTCCACAGCACCGCCACGGTCGGCGAGCGCCCGTGGCCAGCCGCGGAGGACGTGGAGGAGCGGGACGAGCCCGCCGCCGGTCCGCTGGCCCGTTCCGGCACCGACGAGGCCGGCCCGACCGCGACCGACGTCCGCCGGCTGCCGTCCGCCACCGACATCTCCGGGATCTCGATCGGGCGTGGCACCCGCCCGGACGAGCCGTCGCTGCTGGACGGGCTGGACACCTTCGGTGCCGACCTGCCCGACGACGAGGACGAGGACGAGGGTTACCACCCGCCCCCGCCGCCGCCGCTGCCCCGGTTCTCCAAGTACGCGGTGGTCGGCGTGCTCGCGGTGGTCGTCGGGTTCGTGCTCTTCCTCTTCCCGTCGCTGCTCCCGGTGGACCGCTCGGCGGTCACGCTGTTCGGGTTCACCGGCATCCTGGCCGGTTTCGTCACCCTGATCTGGCGGCTGCGCCCCGGTGACGAGGACGACGACGACCCGGACAACGGCGCGGTCGTCTGACTCCGGCGGGCCACCGCCGACCGCATCCCGGGACGACGACGCCCCGCCCCGGGCGTAACAGTGGTGTAACTTACTGTCAGTAGGAATACCGCTGTACGTCACTTCCCCCGCTGACTGACCGGTTTTTCCTTGCTCGCGGCGGTCAGCCCTCTGCTGATCGGAATGCCCGAGATGCGACAGAGTTCCCTCGTGGTGGTGGCCAACCGCCTCCCCATCGACGACAGCGTGGCGCCCGACGGGGCCTGCGAATGGCGGCGCAGCCCGGGAGGGCTGGTCAGCGCGCTGCACCCCCTGCTACGGCACACACCGGCGACGTGGGTCGGCTGGGCCGGCGGCACCGGGCCGGCCCCCGCACTACCGGACGTGGACGGCGTCCGGATGCACAGCGTCGCGCTCAGCCACGAGGACCTGCGCGACCACTACGAGGGGTTCGCCAACGCCACCCTCTGGCCGCTCTACCACGACGCCGTCGAGCAGCCACAGCACCACCGCCGCTGGTGGGAGGCGTACCAGCGGGTCAACCAGCGCTTCGCCGAGGCCACCGCCGGGGTGGCCGAGCAGGGCGCGGTGGTCTGGGTGCAGGACTACCACCTGCAACTGGTCCCCGGCGCGCTCCGCGCGCTCCGACCGGACCTGCGCATCGGGTTCTTCCTGCACGTGCCGTTCCCGCCGCCGGAGTTGTTCATGCAGCTGCCCCGCCGGGCCGAGCTGCTGCGCGGCATGCTCGGCGCCGACCTGGTCGGCTTCCAGCGCGCCCAGGCGGCGCACAACTTCGCCCAGCTGGTCACGAAGGTGCTGGAGCTGCCGGCCACCGACCGGCGGATCGGAGTCGACGACCGGGTGGTGCGCATCGGCGCGTTCCCGGTCTCGATCGACACCGCCGAGATGGCCGCGCTCGCCGCCCGCCCCGACGTGGCCGCCCGTGCCCGCCGGCTGCGCCAGGACCTCGGCGACCCCCGGCAGGTCATCCTCAGCGTGGACCGGATGGACTACACCAAGGGCATCGAGCAGCGACTCAAGGCATACAGCGAGCTGCTCGCCAGCGGCGACGTCAAGGTCCGCGACACGGTGCTGGTGCAGGTCGCCATGCCGAGCCGGGAACGCGTCGGCCAGTACCAGATCCTGCGCGAACGGATCGAGCGCGAGGTGGGCCGGATCAACGGCGAGTTCGGTCGGGTCGGCGAGCCGGCCATCCACTACCTCACCCAGCCCTTCGACCGGGCCGAGCTGGCCGCGCTCTACCGGGTCGCCGACGTGATGGCGGTGACCCCGCTGCGCGACGGGATGAACCTGGTCGCCAAGGAGTACGTCGCCGCCCGGGTGGACGACTCCGGCGCGCTGCTGCTCAGCGAGTTCGCCGGCACCGCCGCCGAGCTGCCCCAGGCGTACCTGGTCAACCCACACGACCTGGAAGGGCTCAAGCAGGGACTGTGCGCGGCACTGCGGGCCAGCCCGGCCGACGTCACGGAACGGATGCGCGCCATGCGCGCCTACCTGCACCAGCACGACATCCGGGCCTGGGCCCGCTCCTACCTCAGCGCACTGGACGAAAAAGGTGCCGTGGTCGGCCGCCTGACCAGCACCGACGGCAACCCGGCCGAGGCCGCCCGGGTGCCGCTGCCGACGAGCCGGGTCACCCCGGCCACGCACCACGCCGGCGGCTGACCGGCGCGCGCCTGCCCAGCCGTCGGGTCGCTCAGTGCGCCGCGGGCTCCTTCTCCAACCAGTCCAGGATCGCGTCGATCGGCTCCGCCCAGCGCGCGTCCAGCATCAGGTCATGCCCCATCCCCGGGAAGAGCAACGGGGCCGACCCGTGGCGCCTTGCCACCCCGGTCAACGCCGACGTCGGCACCACCCGGTCATCCGGGCTGCCCAACACCAGCACCGGTGGCGCACCCACGGCCGGCTCGGCGTCCGGCGCACCCAGCAGCGCCCACTGCGCCCGCCGCCCGGCCCGACCGAGCCGGGCGACGTGCCGCCGGGCCTCCTCGTCGGGGAGCTCGCGGCTGAACAACTGGCCGCGGCTGAGCCGCAGCGGGCCGCCGAACACCGCCGGCAGCGTGCCGGCCGGATTGCGGCGCAGTGCAGCGCCCAGCAATCCCCAGCCGCCGAAGACCGGCGCCACCAGCACCGCGCCCCGCGCCGGGTAGCGGGCCAACGCGTGCGCCACCACCAGCGCCCCGGCGCCGTGCCCCACCAGCACCGCCTGGCGCGGCAGGCCCGCGGCCACCTGGACCACATCATGGGCGTACGCGCGCAGCGTCGCCTCCGGCGCCGGCTCGCTGCCGCCGTGCCCGCGCAGGCTCATCGCGTACGCCGGGAACCCCCGCGACGCCGCGTGCCCCAGCCAGTGCTCGGCGAACGCCCACGCGCCGTGCCCGAACCCGGGGACGAAGAGCAGCGGCGGGCGCCCCTCCTCCAGCTCGGGAGTAGCGCTGAGCACCTCGCGCCGGGCCGGCCGAACCGGACGGGACCACTCCCGGCCCCGCATGATCCGCAGCTCACTCATCGGGCCGACCTTTCGTTCGCGACTGCGGGGCTCGCAAGCTCACTCCTCGCGCTCATTTGCCCTCCAGGTCGTGGAGGGCGCGCTCGACGGCGCGCAGGTAGTCGGCGTGACCAACCTCGAACCAGTGCCGGCTGCTCTCCTTGACCTGGCCGGAGTAGCGCTCCCCGGCCCGGTCGCGCACCCGCTGCGCGAACGCCGCGGCCCGCTCCGGGCGGTCCCGGCGGGCCTGGAGCAGCCGGGCGAAGAGCACCGTCTGCCAGTGCGACAGGGTGAACATCCCGGAGTCCGGTTGGACCAGGCCAGCAACCGCCAGCGTCGGATGCCCGGGGGTGAACGCGTTGAGCCACAGCGTCGGCCGGCCGGCGCCGGCGCTGTCGCCGAACACCGACGCGTCGAGGAACTCGAAGCGCGGCAGGTAGCCGGTGGCGAAGATGACCAGCTCAGGGTCGATCTCACGGCCGTCGGCCAGCTCCACGGCGTACGGGTGGAACCGTGCGACGTCGGGCACCGGGCCGATCGCGCCGTGGCCCACGTAGTAGACGAGCTGGCTGTTCGCGATCGGGTGCGTCTCGTACACCCGGTGGTCGGGCTTGGGCAGGCCGAAGCGGGTCAGGTCGCCGACGGTCAGCCGCAGCGTCCAGTGGTAGAGCCACTGGCGCACCCGCAGCGGCACCCGCAGCGCCAGCAGGGTGTCGTTGACCTGGTCGGCGGGGCGGCCGAGCACGTACTTCGGCGCGTACCAGTAGCCGCGCCGGGTGGAGTGCCAGCAGCGCGACGCCTGCTGGGCGGCCTCGACGGCGATGTCGCAGCCGGTGTTGCCGGCGCCGACCACCAGCACCCGCTTGCCGCGCAGCTGCGCCGGGTCCTTGTAGGACGAGGCGTGCATGATCTCGCCCCGGAACTGCTCCAGCCCCTCGTAGCGGGGCAGCTTGGGTGACCAGTTGTGGCCGTTGGCGATCACCACGGCGGCGTACTGGGAGGTGCGCTCCGGCCCGTACCCGCCGGTGGAGCGGGTGGTCACGTTCCAGCGGTCCCCCGCAGCCGGCTCGACCCGGATCACCTCGGTGCCGAACCAGATGTGCGAGCGCAGGTCGAAGTGGTCGGCATACCGCTCGAAGTACGAGAGCAGCTCACTGTGGTGCGGGTAGTCCGGCCAGGAGTCCGGCATCGGGAAGTCGGGGAACTGGGTGAACGGCTTCGACGACAGCAGGTGGGTGCTGGCGTACACCGGGCTGCGGTCGTGCCGCCAGTTCCAGGCGCCGCCGATGCCGGTCTCGCGCTCGTAGCAGTCCACGCCGAACCCGTGCTCGCGCAGATTCTTGATGGCGGTCAGGCCGCTGGCCCCGGCGCCGATGACGCAGACCGTGTCGCCCCGGTCGGAGACCGGGCGATCGTCGCGGCTCAGCGCGGACGGGGTCGCCTCCGGGTCGAGCCGGCCATGGTCGGTGGAGGTGGACACCGGGACATCTCCTTTTGTGCGGCACACGTGCCGGTCGCCGCGAAATCCTCTCCACAACGGAGCCGGATGTCCAGCCCCGGCGCGGGCCGGATCGACGGGTCGGGCCGGTGCGGGGTCAGTCGGTGGTGGGCAACAGCAGGTCGACCAGGACCGGGAAGTGGTCGCTGGCCCGCCGGGTCTGGGGGGTGTCCACCACGTCGTAGTCGACCACGGTGATCCGCGGGTCGACGAAGAGCGCGTCGATGCGGCGGCGCGGGTCGGCGCAGGAGTAGGTGAGCCGGTCCGCCTGGTCGGCCGCCACCGCGGCGTCGGTCAGCCCGCTCGCCACGGTGGCCCAGGCCGGCCCGTCCGGGCCCTCGTTGAGGTCGGCTCCGGCCACCACCGGGCCGCTCGCCGCATCCAGCCCACGCTTGAACTCGGCGGCCTGCCCGGGACGCTCGGCCGGGTCGGTGGACAGGTGCGAGCCGGCGAGGGTGAACCGGGCGTCGCCGACCCGGCAGTCGGCGTACGCGGCGCCGCGCAGGTGCCGGCCCGGGGTGAGCGGGAAGCGCTGGCAACGGGTGCCCCGCACCTGGACCCGCAGGCTCGTCAGCACCAGGTTGCCCAGCGCGGGCAGCCCGCCGGCGGCCACCACCAGGCCGAAGGACTCGGCCAGCGTGGCGGACTTCTGCCGCCACCGGAACCGGCGCGGCCCTTCCTGCACGATCACCACGTCCGGTGTCGCGGCCCGGACCACCGCCGCCAGCGCGGCGGTGTCGTCGCGCTGGCTGTGGATGTTGTACGACACCACGCGCAGCGGTACGCCGGCACCCTGGCCCATCCCGACCCGCCTCAGATCCGTCGGGCCAGGTCGGCGGCGCCGATCACCCCGGCGCTGTTGCCCAACTCAGCCGGGAGCACGTCGGCCACCGGCAGCCGTCCCCGCTGGGAGAGCGCGTCGAGGTACGAGCGGCGCGTCGGGCCGAGCAGCAGGTCACCGGCGTCGATCACGCCACCCCCGACCACCAGGGTCTGCGGGTCGAGGATCTGCGCCATGTCGGCGAGGCTGGTGCCCAGCCACCGGCCGATCTGCGCGAACGCCTCGGCGGAGACCGGGTCACCGCCCTGCGCGGCGGTGGTCACCATCGGGCCGGTGATCGCCTCGGCCTCCCCGCCGGCCAGCTCCAGCAGCGCGGTGGCCCGGTGCGGTTCCTGCCGGGCGCCGGCCCGGGCGAAGCGGACGAGAGCGCTGCCGCTGGCGTACTGCTCGATGCAGCCCAGCCGACCGCAGCCGCACTGGTGTCCGTCCGGCACGGCCAGCATGTGGCCCAGCTCCGCGGCGACGCCGTGCGCGCCGCGCATCAGCTCGCCGCCGAGCACGATGCCGCCACCGACGCCGGTGCCGATGGTGAACATGATCATCGAGTCGTCGGCGGCCCGGGCAGCGCCGTACCGGAACTCGGCCCAGGCGGCCACGTTGGCGTCGTTCTCCACGATCACCGGCAGGCCGACCGCCGCGCTGACGTACTCGCGCAGCGGCTCGTCCCGCCAGGCCAGGTTGGGGGCGAAGAGCACCGTCGAGCGGGTGGCGTCGATCCAGCCGGCCGCGCCGATGCCGACCGCCTCGATCGTCCGCCCGGCAGCCAGCTCGCCGACCAGCTCGATGATGACGTCACGGGTCTTGCCGACGTCATCGGCGGGAGTGTCCCGTCGGGTCTGCACGAGGACCTCGCCGGTGTCGTCCACGACACCGCCGGCCACCTTCGTGCCACCGACGTCGACTCCGATGGTCAGCGTCACCGCTGCCGCTCCCCTCTGCTGTGCTGTCCGGCCCGCGCACCGACGGCACGCCGGTCCGGGTCGTAGGTTCCCGCGCTCAGGCGCGGTCGCCCGGCTCGTGTGCGTCGGTGTCGTCGGGCACCCGCGAGGCGGGCACCACGGGTCGATTGGTCGGTGCCGGTGCGGACACCGGCCCGGCCTCGTCGACGGGTGGTGCGGCGGCCGGGGCGGATGGGTCCGCCGTCCGGGTGGCGGCCGACCAGACATCCCGCTCCGGCGCCGGCTGAGAATCATGCCCGGTGCGGGTGGCATCGCGCCACACGTGATCGTCGTCGGCTCCGGCGGAACGGTCGGCCGGGGCGGGCTCCGGGACCTCGGTGCCGGTGCTCGGGCCGGCGGTCGGGTCGGGCGCCGGCCGGGGTGGGGCGGGTGGCGCCGGTGGGCTGGCGGCGGGCGGCTCGGCCGGGGCGAACGCGCGCAGCAGACTGGCGACGCCCGCCGCGAGGTCACCGGCGCCGGTGGCCAGCCGTTCGGCGAATTCCGGACTCGGGTCACGCAATGCGGCGATGCCCCGACAGACCGGGCAGATGCAGCATTCAGCCGTGCCGGTGGCGAAACCGCCGCCGGCACCGGACCGACCGTCCGGGGCGGCACTGTGACCGAGGACACCGGCCACCATCCCGCCCAGCGGGCCCCACGCGCCGCCCGCCGACCCGGCCGAGGCCAGCCGCGCCCCCGCGAGCAGGGTGGCGACCAGCCGCTCCGCCTCTTCCCGGGCAGAACCCGGATCCGTTCCGCCCATGGTCGGCTCCTCTACCGTGCCGCCGGACGCGTCAGTGCGCCGCACCGGGTGCTTCTACCCGGCGCTTGAGCTGCTTCAACGCGGTGTCCATGATCATCTTCTCGGCTTTGCGCCGAAACATGCCGAGCATTCCCACGGACAGCTCGACCTCCAGGGTGTAGGTCACCGTGGTGCCGCCGTCCGCGTTACCCACCAGGTCGTACGAACCGCGCTGGCTCTTCTGCATCTTCGAGGGGGCGACCAGGTGCCACTCGATCCGGGACAGGTCCTCGGCGTATTCGTAGGCGAGCACGTACTCGTCGGCCATCACGCTAGCGTCGATGGTGAACCGCACCTGGCTGGCGTAGCCGTCCTCGTACTCCTCGATGACCTCAGCGTGGCGCACCGCCTCGGTCCACTCCGGGTACCGGGCGAAGTCGCAGATGACCGCCGCCACCCGGTCCGGTGCGGCGCCGATGATGATCGACTGGGTGGAGGAGTCCGCCATGGGGGGAGGCTACCCGGCGGGCATCGCGCACGCGCCGCGCCGCCCCCGCCGCGCGCCGGACCACCGCGCCACGACCGTACTGGGCAGCCTGCCTACTACACCCGCCCCGGCGGCCGGGTAGGTTTCGACAAAGCCGACGCCCACGGTGGCGGCCGGTCCGGCCAGTGTGAGCACGAGGGAGTGCAGGTGCGCGAGTTCTCCGTTCCGCCGATCGTCACCGTCGGCGACGCGGCCAACCTCACCGATCCGGTCTGGAAAAACGCCGAGGTCGCGCCGGACGCCGTCCAGTTTGCCCGCGCCACCCCGGCCGCCGACGGCACCGGCACCAGCTGGTCCGACGTGACCTGCCTTCAGTTCCGTGACGAGGTGGTCGCGGTGGCCCGCGGCCTGATCGCCGCCGGGATCCAGCCGGGCGAGCGGGTCGCCCTGATGAGCCGGACCCGCTACGAGTGGACGCTGCTGGACTACGCGATCTGGACGGCCGGCGCGGTCACCGTGCCGATCTACGAGACCTCCAGCGCCGAGCAGGCCGCCTGGATCCTCTCCGACTCTGGCGCGGTCGCCGCGGTGGTGGAGACCGCCGACCACGCCGCCCTGGTGGCCGGCGTCCGGGACCGGCTGCCCGAGCTGAACCAGGTCTGGCAGTTCGACCTCGGCGCGGTCGATGAGCTGGTCACCACCGGTGCCGCGGTCGAGCTGACCGAGGTGGACCGGCGACGCGAGGGGGTCCGCTCCGGCGACCTGGCCACCATCATCTACACCAGTGGCACCACCGGCCGGCCCAAGGGCTGCATGCTGACCCACCGCAACATGTACGCCGACATCGCCAACGCGGTGCCGGTGCTGCCGAACCTGTTCAACGCCGGCGCGGCCACCCTGCTCTTCCTGCCGCTGGCGCACGCCTTCGCCCGGCTGATCCAGATCGGCGTGGTGCAGGCCCGGGCCACCATGGGCCACTGCGCGGACACCAAGAACCTGGTCGCCGAGCTGCAGGGGTTCAAACCGACCTTCGTGCTCTCCGTACCCCGGGTGTTCGAGAAGGTCTACAACGCGGCGAAGCAGAAGGCCGAGGCCGACGGCAAGGGCGCCATCTTCGCCCGCGCCGAGCAGGTCGCCATCGCGTACAGCGAGTCGCTGGAGACCTCGCGGGGGCCCAGCCTGGCGCTCCGCGCGCAGCACGCCCTCTTCGACCGGCTGGTCTACCGCAAGCTGCGCGCCGCGCTCGGCGGCCGGTGCCGGGACGCCATCTCCGGCGGTGCACCGCTCGGTGCCCGGCTCGGTCACTTCTTCCGCGGCATCGGGGTGACGATCCTGGAGGGCTACGGCCTGACCGAGACCTCGCCCGCCGCCGCGGCGAACCTGCCCACCGGCACCCGGATCGGCACCGTCGGCCGCCCGCTGCCCGGCGTGACCGTGCGGATCGACGACGACGGCGAGATCCTGCTCTCCGGCGACCTGATCTTCCAGGGCTACTGGCACAACGAGTCGGCGACCGCCGAGGTCCTCGGCGCCGACGGCTGGTTCCGCACCGGCGACCTGGGCCAGCTCGACAACGACGGCTACCTCAGCATCACCGGCCGGAAGAAGGAGCTGATCGTCACCGCCGCCGGCAAGAACGTCGCCCCGGCGGTGCTGGAGGACCTGGTCCGGGCACACCCGTTGATCAGCCAGTGCGTCGTCGTCGGCGACCGGCAGCCGTTCATCGCGGCGCTGGTCACCGTTGACGAGGAGGCGCTGCCGAAGTGGCTGGAGAGCGCCGAGTTGCCCGCCGACACCCGGGTCGAGGAGCTGCGCGGGCACGAGGGCCTGCGCGCGGAGATCCAGTCCGCGATCGACACCGCGAACCAGGCCGTCTCCAAGGCTGAGGCGATCAAGGTGTTCCGCGTCCTGCCCCGCGACTTCACCGAGGCCACCGGCGAGTTGACCCCGTCGCTCAAGGTCAAGCGCCAGGTCGTCCACAAGACGTACGCGGCGGAGATCGCCGATATCTACCGGGGCTGACTACCATCCGTCACGTGCCCGTATCCACATCCGTCGCACCGCACCCGCATCCCCTCGCCGCGGCCGCCCGCCTGGTGATGCTGGCGCTGGTCGCCGTCCTGACCCTGTTCGCCACCCACGACGTCAGCCAGCTGTGGTGGATCGCGCTGCTGGCGGTCGCCGGGCTGCCCGCGTCGCTGGCCCCCCAGCACCGGCTGATCGGCCCGCTCAGCAGGGTGGCCGAGGTGGTCGTGCTGGGGCTGGCCGCGAGCCAGGTGGCCACGGTCGCGTCGATCGGCGGGACGGTGGACGGGCTCGGCGCCTCGGCGATGCTGCCCTACCTGGCGGTGCCGGTGACCGTCACCGCGCTGCGCCGCCGGTTCCGGGAGGGTGCCGCCCTGCTCGCGGTCACCGCCGCCACCCTCCTGGTCAGCGGCGCGCTGACCGAGGTCGGCGGAGGGCGTCAGCTCGGCCAGCCGGGCTACCTGGCGGTCTGCGCGCAGTGGCTGATCCTGGCCGCGCTGGGGCTCTACGCCGCCAGCACCCTGCACCGGGTGATGGCGGTACGCGGTGAGGGCAAGCCCCAGCCGTACGCCGAGGCGACCCGGCTGCTGACCCAGCTGCGCACGGTGGCCCGCCAACTGCCCGGGGCGACCCTGGACCCGGGCGGCATCTCCGAGCACCTGCTGGACGAGCTGCGTACGGTGGCGCGAGCCGACCGGGCGGCGGTGCTGTCGGCCAGCGGCGGCGGCCGGCTCGTGGTGCTCGCCCAGGCCGGGGTGGACCGGGTGGACTGGGAGACGACGCTGGACGCGGACTCGGCGATCGCCGACGCCTGGGCCAGCCAGCAGGCGCAGACCGCTGCCCGCTCACAGTCCCGCTCACACCGCGGCGGCGACGTCTCCGCGCTGATCGTCCCGCTGGTCGCCGGTGTGCGCACGGTGGGGCTGGTGGTGCTGGAGGCGGACGCCGCACACGCGTACCCGCCGCCCGTGGTGTCCCGGGTGACCGCGCTGACCCGGCCGGCCGCGCTGCGGCTGGAGGCGGCGCTGCTCTTCGACGAGGTCCGCTCGCTGGCCACCAACGAGGAACGGCAGCGGCTGGCCCGGGAGATCCACGACGGGGTGGCGCAGGAGCTGGTGATGGTCGGCTACGGCATCGACAACGCCCTGGCCACCGTCTTCGACGACGCCGACGAGACCGCCGAGGCGCTGCGTACGCTGCGCGGCGAGGTGACCCGGGTGATTCAGGAGCTGCGGCTGAGCCTCTTCGAGCTGCGCAGCGAGGTGGACCGGCAGGGCGGGCTGGCCGCGGCGATCGCCGAGTACGCGCGGACCGTGGGCGCGTCCGGCGGGCTGCGGGTGCACCTGTCGTTGGACGAGTCCACCGCACGGCTGCCGGCGGCCACCGAGGCCGAGTTGCTGCGCATCGCGCAGGAGGCGGTGACCAACGCGCGCAAGCACGCTGGAGCCTCGAATCTCTGGGTCACCTGCGAGGTGGACCCCCCGTACGCGCAAATTGAAGTGTCGGATGACGGTCAGGGGATGGCTGACCAGCGCCCCGACGGGCGGTACGGTCTTGCGATCATGGCCGAGAGGGCGGAACGTATCCGGGGCCGGTTGGAGATCAGGCCGCGGCAACCGAGCGGCACGACCGTGGCGGTAGTTCTCGGCACCTCGTCCCGGCGCGATAACGTGCGCGGTAGCGCAGCACCAGAAGGGGAGTAACCCGAGGATGACCACAAGTCCGACACCGGCCACCCGTACCAAGGTCCTCCTTGTCGACGATCACGACCTTATTCGCAAGGGCCTGCGACACGCCTTCGAGCGCGACCGTCAGTTCGAGGTCGTCGGTGAGGCCGCCACGGCGGCGGAGGGGGTACGTCAGGCGGGCGCCCTTCAGCCGGACGTGGTGATCATGGATCTGCGGCTGCCCGACGGCAGCGGCCTGGAGGCCACCCGCGCGCTGCGCAAGTCCAGCGCGTCGATGGGCATCGTGGTACTGACCATGTACGCCGGCGACGATCAGCTCTTCGGCGCTCTGGAGGCTGGCGCCAGTGCCTTCGTGCCGAAGACCGCCCCGGCCGACGAGGTGGTGGCCGCCGCCCGGCACGCCGCCTCCTCCCCCAGCGCGTTCACCGCGGCCGACCTTGCCGAGGCGATGAAGCGCCGGCTCGCCCCGTCCGGTCCGCAGCTCTCCCCCCGGGAGGGTCAGGTGCTGCGGTTGCTCGCCGACGGGATGAGCGTGGCCGGCATCGCCAAGCAGCTGTTCGTCAGCGAGTCCACGGCCAAGACCCACATCTCCAAGCTCTACGAGAAGCTCGGGGCTGCCAACCGGGCGCAGGCGCTGATGACCGCGCTCCGGCTCGGCCTGCTCGAGGCGCCGGACGCCCCGAAGTTCTGATCTGCCCCCGCTCGCCGAGCGGGACGCCGTGACCGAAGGTCCGCGCCAGCCTCCCCGGCAGGCGCGGACCTTCGCGTATCGACCGAGGTCGGCGGCAACATGGGCGGCACGCTATGGTCTGGCGGGCACAGCGGGGGCACAATACCCGCGCGGGCGACGACGCCCGCGTCGCGGACTAGGGGTGAAGCGCATGCAGCGGCCGGACTGGGCACCCGACACCATCGACATCGAGCGCCCAAGCGTCGCGCGGATGTACGACTACTACCTCGGCGGCTCGCACAACTTCGCCGCCGACCGGGCCGCGGCCCAGGCGATGGTGTCGGCGGTGCCGGAGGCGCCGCTGATGGCCCAGGCCAACCGAGCGTTCCTACGCCGAGCGGTGCACCACCTCGCCGAAGCCGGGGTCCGGCAGTTCCTGGACATCGGCTCGGGGATCCCGACCGTCGGCAACGTGCACGAGATCGCCCAGCGGATCGACCCGGAGTCGCGGGTGGTCTATGTGGACGTCGACCCGGTGGCGGTGGCGCACAGCCGCGAGATCCTGGCCGGCAACGACCGCGCGGTGGTGGTGCAGGAGGACCTGCGGCACCCGGAGAAGATCCTGGCCCACCCGAGCGTGCGAGGGCTGCTCGATTTCGGGCAACCGGTGGCCGTGATGATCGTGGCCGTGCTGCACTTCGTCCCCGATGACGACCGACCGGCGGAGCTGCTGCGGACCCTGCGCGACGCGCTGGCCCCCGGCAGCTACCTGGTGCTGTCACAGGCCAGCGACGACGGGCGCAGCCGGGACGAACGGGCCGAGGCGGAACGGGTCTACCGGCGTACCGACAACCCGCTCTGGGTCCGCAGCCGGGATGAGCTGACCGCGCTCTTCGACGGGTTCGAGCTGGTCGACCCGGGCGTGGTCTGGGTGCCAGGGTGGCGGCCGGACACCCCGGAGAGCGCGGAGGACGCCGAACGCGCGGTCTTCATTGGCGGCGTCGGGCGGCTCGGTGCCTGAGTCGCCAGAGGCGACCTCCTACCCGGGCAGCTTCGCCCGGGCCTGGGCCAAGGCGGTCTCCGGCACCAGCTATCTGCCGATGACCCAGGCCCAGCTCGAGACCCTGCTGCACCGGCTCACCGGGCAACTGGCCGGTGCACTGCTCGCCGAGCCGTTCGACGTGCGCACCGGGCACCGGGTCGGCGCCGAACTGGTCGCGGCGCACATCGCCTCCGCGGAGGGGCTGGGCCGTACCGTCGAGGTCATCCAGCTCCGGCTGGTGCGCGACCTGGGGCTGGTTGCCGAGGACGTCGAGGACCGGATGGCGCGGCTGCTGGCCGCCGTGGCAACCGGGTACGCCCGCGCGCTGCGGGACCGGACGCTCGACGAGCAGGAGTCGATCCGCCGGGCCGCCATGATGGCCCGGACGCACGCCGAGCGGGCGTTGCGGGCCAGTGAGGCGCGGTTCCGCCACCAGGCCACCCACGACCCGCTCACCGGCCTGCCCAACCGGACGCTGTTCACCGAGCGGCTCACCGCCGCGCTGAACGAGCCGGGCCGGGGCGCGCAGCGGGTCGGGGTGTGCTTCCTCGACCTGGACCGGTTCAAGGTCGTCAACGACACCCTCGGGCACCAGATCGGCGACCGGCTGCTGTCCACGGTGGCCGAGCGGCTGTGCCAGGCCCTGGGTGAGCACCTGGTGGCCCGGCTCGGTGGGGATGAGTTCGTCATCCTGGTGGAACACACCGCTGGCACTGACGACATGGTGAAGGTGGCCGAGGCCGCGCTGGAGGCGGTCCGGACACCGGCGCTGGTCGACGGGCACGAGCTTCAGGTCTCGGCGAGCCTGGGCATCGTCGAGCGGCAGGTGGCCGGTGCCAACCCCAGTGACCTGATGCGGGCCGCCGACAGCACCCTGCACTGGGCGAAGTCGGCCGGTGGTGCGCGCTGGGCGCTCTACGACGCCGAGCGCAACCGGCGCGAGCTGGCCCGGTACGCGCTTTCCGCGGCCATCCCGGCCGCCTTGGAGCGGGGCGAGTTCTACCTCGACTACCAGCCTCTGACCTCGCTGCGCGACGGCCGGCTGATCGGCGTGGAGGCGTTGGTCCGCTGGCGCCACCCGGAGCTGGGGGTGCTGCGGCCGGACAGCTTCATCGGGCTGGCCGAGGAGACCGGCCTGATCGTGCAACTGGGCGGGTGGGTGCTGGCCGAGGCGTGCCGGGAGGCGAAGGCCTGGTCGGCCGGTGGCGCGGCGGCACCGTTCGTGAGCGTCAACCTGGCGGTCCGCCAGGTGCACCGGCCCGGGCTGGTGCAGGAGGTCCGCGCCCTGCTGGGGCAGACCGGCCTGCCGCCGGAGCGACTCCAGTTGGAGATCACCGAGAGCACGATGATGAGCACCGCCGAGGAGCCGGTACGCGCCCTGCGGGTGCTGGCCGACCTCGGGGTGCGGATCGCCATCGACGACTTCGGCACCGGCTACAGCAACCTGGCGTACCTGCGGGACCTGCCGGTGACCGAGCTGAAGGTTGCCGGGGAGTTCGTGGCGGGGTTGCAGTCGCCGGCGGTCGGACGCACCGACGAGCGGATCCTCGCCTCGCTGGTCTCGCTGGCGCACGCGCTGGACCTGACGGTGACCGCCGAGGGTGTGGAGACCGCCGGACAGGCCGAGCGGCTGCGGGCGATCGGCTGCGACGCCGCCCAGGGCTGGCACTTCGGCCGGCCGGCCCCCGCCGACCGGATCCTGGCCCGCATCCGCTGACCGCCCGGCGCGCCACTCAACGGCGCGGATGCCGCGCCACTCGACGGTGCGCGGACTGCGCGGATGGCGCGTCACTCGACGGCGCGCGGACTGCGTGGATGGCGCGTCACTCGACGGCGCGCGGACTGCGTGGACGGCGATACCTCAGAGGTATTTTTATGACTCTGAGGTATCACGCTCGATGCGGCGAGGCCGCCCTCGGGCTCGCCGGTGGCCACGGCCGGACACGGCCCTCGTCTCATGCCGCAGAGAGTGGGCAGCGAGGGCTGGGTAGACAGCGTCTACGTCCGGCTGGTAGACACTGTCTATGAGCGAGGAGGCGAGTGTCCGGGCGCGGCTGGTGGCCGCCGGGGTGGACCTGGTGCTGCGCGAGGGCCAGTCGGCGGTGTCACTACGGGAGATCGCCCGCCAGGCCGGGGTGTCGCACGGCGCACCACGCCGCTACTTCCCCACCCATGTCGACCTGCTCTCCGCCATCGCCCGCGAGGGCTTCGCCGACCTCGCAGCCCGGGTCGAGGAGACGACGCGCGACGCCGGCCCCGACCCGCGGGCCCGGCTGACCGCGCTGAGCCGGACGTACCTGGACTTCGCGGCGGCCCACGGCGGCATGTTCGAGCTGATGTTCCGGCACGACCTGCTGGGCAGCGGCCGGCTCCGGCTACGCGAGACGAGCCTCCCCCTGTTCGCCGTCGTGACCGACCTGGTGGCCCAACTGCGCCGGCCGACCGACGCGCCAGCCCCGGTGCTGGCCGGCGCGCTCTGGGCCAACCTGCACGGCATCGCCCAACTCTGGGCCTGGGGCAGCCTGCCGCTGGCCACCGGCGCCACCGATGACGAGGCCCTGCTGCGCGCCACGCTGGACGCCCACCTCGGCCCTGCCCCCGCCTGAACCATCCGCCCCCGCACCCCGGAGGACACGTGCCCCTGCTGTACGACCTCACCAAGCTGACCGTCGGCACGACGCTGCGGCTGGGCTGGCGGCCACGCGTGGAAGGGCTGGAGCACCTGCCCCGGCACGGTGGCGCGATCCTCGCCGGCAACCACCTCTCCGTCGCCGACGAGCTGTTCCTGGTCTGCGCGACGCCCCGGCACGTCACCTTCTGGGCGAAGGCCGAGTACTTCACCGGCCGCGGCCCGGGCGGCTGGCTCAACCGGCAGATCGTCGCCGGCATGGGCGCCATCCGGGTGGAGCGCGGCGGCGGCCGGGCCGCCCTCAGCGCCCTCGACGCCGCCGTGCCGGTGCTGCGCTCCGGCGGCCTGGTCGCCGTCTACCCGGAGGGCACCCGCTCCCCGGACGGGCGGCTCTACCGGGGCCGCGTCGGAATGACCCGGCTGGCCCGCGACGCCGAGGTGCCGATCATCCCGGTCGGCGTGCTCGGCACCGCCGAGGTGCTGCCGGTCGACGCGCGGCTGCCCCGCCGACACCCGATCACCCTGCGGTTCGGCCCGCCGATCCCGGTCGCCGGCCGGATCAACGGGCCACGCGACATCCGGACGGTCACCGACGAGGTGATGGCGGCGATCCAGCGGCTCACCGGCCAGGAGTACGTGCCCCGCTACGCACCGCCCCGGTCGAGCCCCAGCTGAGCGCGGGTGGCGGTCAGCCGGCGAGCAGGGCTGCCATCCGCTGCGCCTGCGCCTCCCAGCGCCACTCCCGCTCCACCCACGCCCGGCCGGCCGCGCCCAACTGGCGGGCCAGGTCCCGGTCGGCGAGCAACCGGGCCACCCGGTCGGCAAGCTGGGCGACGTCCCGGCCCCGCACCACGTAGCCGGTCTCGCCCTCGCGGACCGCGTCCGGCGCGCCCCCGGAGTCGCCGGCCACCACCGGCAGGCCGGTCGCGGACGCCTCCAGGTAGACGATGCCCAGCCCCTCCACGTCCAGCCCCCGGTTGCGGGTGCGGCAGGGCATCGCGTAGACGTCGCCGGCCGCGTAGTGCGCCGGCAGTTCGGCCGCCGGCACCGAGCCGGTGAAGACCACGTCCCGCTCCACGCCGGCCTGCCGGGCCAGCTTCTCCAGGGTCGCCCGGTACGGGCCACCGCCAACGATCAGCAGCGCCGCGTCGGGCACCCGACGGCGGATCTCCGGCAGCGCCCGGATCAGCATGTCCTGCCCCTTGCGCGGCACCAGCCGGGACACGCAGACCACCACCGGCCGGTCGGCCAGCCCCAGCCGAGCCCGCACCGGCTCGCCGTCCACAGTCGGGTGGTAGGTGTCCACGTCTACCCCGGGCGCCAGCCGACGCAGCTCGGTCACCCCGTCCAGCACCCGGGCCAGCCGGCTACGGGTGTACTCGCCGAGGTAGGTGGTGACGTCGACGCCTCGACCGATGCGCCGCAACGCCGGCCGTGCGGCGGGCAGCGCCGCCCAACCGACCTCGTGGCCGTGGGTCTGCGCCACCACCCGGCGCACCCCGGCCCGTCGGCGCAGGCCCGCGGCGAGCAGCCCGAGCGGGGCTGCCGCGCCGAACCACACCGTGTCGCAGTCGTACGCGCGGGCCAGCCGCGCAGCCCGGCGGGCGATCAGCGGGGTGGGCAGCAGCACCCGGGTGCGTTCCCGGATCACCTCGAACGGCTGGTCGGCGTCGAACTTCGCCGCCCCGCGCCAGCTCGACGCGTACACCACCACCGAGCCGGCCGGCTGACGCACCGCGAGGTTGTGCACGAAGGACTGGATCCCACCGGGACGGGGCGGGAAGTCGTTGGTGATCAGCAGCGTGCGGCTCATCGGCCGGCCTCCCGGGCGTACGCGCGGGCAGCGGCCATCCGCTCCACGGTGGACGGATGTGTGGCCGAGTAGAGGTATTCCCAGCGCGGCGGGTCAGGGTCGCCGAGGTTGACCGAGCCGAGCCGGCGCTGCATCGACTCGAAGGCAGCCGGGTCACCGGTCAGCGCGAGCGCGTGCGCGTCGGCCCGCGCCTCCACCCGCCGGGACATCAGCGCCTGCACCGGCGCGGCGAGCAGCCCCACCACCGTGACCAGGGCGACCAGTAACGGGAACGCGCTCGGTTGGGCGACCGAGTCGACACCGGCCAGCCGCAGCAGCGGCCCCCACGAGCCGAGCAGGTAGAGCGCCACCACTGCGGCGGCAGCGCCCAGCGCGCCGGTCAGCGTGCCGACCGCCACGTCCCGGTCCTTCGCGTGCCCCAGCTCGTGCGCCACCACGGCGGTCACCTCGGCCGGGGTCGCCTCGCGCAGCAGCGTGTCGTAGACGACCACCCGCCGGGTCGGCCCGAGACCGGAGACGTACGCGTTGACCGCCTTGGTGCGCCGGGAGGCGTCGGCCACCAGCACGTCGCGTACCGGCACCCCGTCGCGGGCCGCCATGCTGACCAGCTCGGTGCGCAGCGGGCCCTGCTCCAGCGGGGTGAACCGGTTGAACACCGGCTCCACCAGCACCGGCAGCACGAACGACAGCAGCACCACCAGCAGGGCCGCACCGGCCGCGCCGAAAGCCCACCACCAGCGCGGGGCGAGCCGGATGACCGCGTAGAAGCCGAACAGCGCCACCGCGCCGATCACCGCACTGACGGCGTACGACTTGAGCAGGTCGACCGCCCAGCCGCTCCAGCCGTTGGTGCTCAGTCCGTAGCGGGTGAGCACGCTCTGCCGCCAGGCGGAGAACGGAAGGGTGAGCAGGTCGGCGACGAGCACCACGGCCAGCCCGCCGAGCACCGCCTGCGCGGCCCAGTGCCCGCCGAACGGCCGGCCCACCAGCTCGACCAGGCGGCTGCCCAGCGGAGTGAGCCCGAGTGCGAGGGCGACCAGCAGCCCGACGGCGAGCGCGGAGTAACCACCGGGGCGCAGCGCGGCGCGGAACTCCCGCCCCCGGGCCACCTGGTCGGCCGGCAGGTCACGCAGCGCCGCGAGCTGGTCGGCCCGGGGCGCCGGCGGTCGGTGCCACGGTATGAGCAGCGCGGCGGTCACCACCAGCGCGACGGTCAACCCGGCCAGGGTCAGCAGCGCCCAGCCGCGCGGGCTCACCGGCGCACCACCGTACGCACCGCGCGGCGGACTTTCTCGCCGCTGCCGGCGGGCCCGCCGTCGTCGCGTCGTACCCCGCTCATCCCGCCGCTCCTCCCGCCGTGACCGCCCATCCTATGGTCCGCGAAAAGCCCGCTCCGGGCGCGGTGTGGCGGTCAGGCGACCTGGCGGGAGGCGCGGCGACGAACAGTGCCGGGACGCGCGGGCGCCGCCAGCACCTCCACGTCGAAGCCGGCCCGGGCGAACACCTCGATCGCCTGGACCTCTGCGGCGGCCAGCCCGGCCGCCGGGGACGACTCGTCGAACAGGGCGGCCACCAGGCAGCCGGAACAACCGCCCCCCTGGGTCGGGCACCCCTCGCAGTCGATGAGCATCACGCCTCCTGATCGGCTCGCGATGCGCGGCCGGGCGCACTGTCGTCGCCACCCGAGCACCGTCGGTCACATCGACGCTAGCCACCGGGTATGACAGAAACCCGGACAACCACCTCGACCGGCCGTTTGGGGGCGAGATCGACTCCAGGTCAGCGATATCGGGGTATCCCGACCGCCGGACACCCCAACATCACCGACCTCGTGTCGATCACGCAGAGATTGGCCGCCGGCCGATGCGGTCAGGAGCGGGCCAGCCGCCGCAGTAGCGAGTCGGCCCCGAGCGGGTAGGCCCCGTGTCGGCGTACGCCGTCGGCGACCTCGCGGTCGGACGAGACCACGACCACCGGACGCCCCGCCGGCTCGGCGCGGACCAGCCGCCGGATCAGCTCGTCGGCGGTCTCGCCCTTGCGGGAGAAGAGCACCCGTACGCCGCGCGGCGCCGGCGGCAGCCCGTGCATCCGCTCCGCGCCGTCGAAGACCACGGTGACCTCGTCGCCGGTCTGCGCGGCGATCCCGCCCAGCCCGGTGATGAGGCGCTTGCGCTGCTGCTCCAGCGACATCTCGCCGAAGCCGCGCTTGGTGACGTTGTAGCCGTCCACCACCAGGTGTGCCCGGGGCAGGGCGAGCAGTTGGTCCAGTCGGGCCGGGTCGTCGGTGTCCCGGGCGCGGGCGGACGGGCCGGCCGGCGCGGTGCCCGGCTGCTCGGCGAACGCGTCGGCCACGAAGTCGGCGGGGAGTTTGTCCACCGGGTCGAGCGCCAGCTCCCGGCGCAGCCCGACGGCGGCCTGACCGATGGTCTCCAGCAGCAGCCAGAGCCGGGCGTCGTCGACCGAGCGGGCTTCCTTGGCGCTGGCCCGGGCCACGCCGGCCGCGGCCTCCGCCTCGGCCAGCCGGGCGCGGGCCCGACGCAGCTCGGCGTCCACGTCGGCGCTCGCCCGCGCGGCCCGGCCACGCTCGGTGGCCAGCACCTCGGTGGCCTTGCGCTCGCGGGCCTGGGTCTCCCGCAGCGTACGGGCCAACTGGCGGGACTCCTCGCGGAGCTGGCCCAACTCCTCCCGGACCCGGGCCAGCTCGTCGCGGAGCTTCTCCGCCTCCACCCGAGCCACCGCCCGGTCGTGCTCGGCCCGGGTGGCCCGCTGCTCGGCCTCGCGAACCAACTCGGCGACGACCGCGCTGTCGGCCTCGGCGCGGACCGCCGCGCCGCTGGCGTCGATCAGCTCGCGCCAGCCACGCGGCCGGGCCAGGTAGGCCAGCGCGGCCACCTCGACCGGGTCGGCGGCGGCTGGCGCGGTGCCCTCGACCACGGCTGCGCCAAGGTCACCGGCGTCGGCCAGCACCCGGGCGGTGACCCGCTGCCGGAACAGCGGGTCGCCGGTGAGCTGGGCGGCGATGGCCGGCGCGCCGAGCCGGGCCCGCCGGTTCGGGGCGAACTTGGCCACCCGGCGCAGCGGTACCGGCACCTCGTCGGAGGGCAGCACGGGCAGCACCGCGGCGGTCAGCGCCACGATCCGCTGCCGGACCGGCTCGGGCAGGGTCGGCTCCGGCTCGACAACCGGCCCGTCGCCCGCCGCCGTCGGGCCGGATGCGCCGGATGTCTCGCTGACTACGTTGTCGTCCGGGTTGCCCAGGGCCCCGTCGAGCGCGACCGGATCCTCCTGCGGGAGGTGGTCGTCGGACGGCTCGGTGAGGGGCATGTAACAAGTCTCCCACCGCGACCGGGCCCACCGCCCGGTGAGTGAGCCGATCTCTCATCCTAGCCCCCGTGGTAACTCATGGGACCGTTGTGACGGGAGTGTCGGACCGGGGCGCTAGCGTGCCGCCGATGGCACAGTCGGAGTACGTCCAGGAGTCACTGGCCGGTCTCGACCCGGCGATGGGCGGGGTGGACCCGGCGCTGCCGCTCTACGCGACCACCTTCGTGGTGGTCGACCTCGAGACCACCGGCGGCGCACCGGACGGCGGCGGCATCACCGAGATCGGCGCGGTCAAGGTGCGCGGCGGTGAGCAGCTCGGCGTGCTGGCCACCCTCGTCAACCCGGGGCAGCCGATCCCGCCGTTCATCACCGTGCTGACCGGGATCACCCAGGCCATGCTGGTGCCGGCGCCGCCGATCGAGCAGGTGCTGCCGAGCTTCCTGGAGTTCATCGCCGACGCGGTGCTGGTGGCCCACAACGCCCCCTACGACGTGGGCTTCCTCAAGGCCGCCTGCGCCAAGCACGGCTACCGGTGGCCCAACCCGCGGGTGCTGGACACCGCGGCGCTGGCCCGCCGGGTGCTGACCCGCGACGAGGTGCCCAACCGCAAGCTGGGCACCCTGGCCGCCTACTTCCGCACCGCCACCCAGCCCACCCACCGGGCGCTGGACGACGCGAAGGCCACCGTCGACGTGCTGCACGGGCTGATCGGCCGGCTCGGCGGGCACCGGGTGGACACCGTCGGCGACGCCATCGAGTTCGCCCGGGCGGTCACCCCGACCCAGCGCCGCAAGCGGCACCTGGCCGAGGGGCTGCCCAAGGTCCCCGGGGTCTACATCTTCCGGGCCGCCGACGACCGGCCGCTCTACGTCGGCACCTCCGGCGACATCGCCACCCGGGTGCGCAGCTACTTCACCGCCGGGGAGAAGCGGGCCCGGATCTCCGAGATGCTGGCGGCGGCCGAGCGGGTCGAGGCGGTCGAGTGCGCGCACTCGCTCGAGGCCGAGGTGCGCGAGCTGCGGCTGATCGCCGCGCACGCCCCGCCGTACAACCGGCGGTCGAAATACCCGGAGCGGATGGTCTGGCTCAAGCTGACCGACGGCCCGTACCCCCGGTTGTCGGTGGTCCGCGGCCTCTCCCCCACCGACACCGCCTACCTCGGGCCGTTCACCTCCCGACGGGCCGCGGAGCTGGCCGCCGCGGGCTTCCACGACGCCGTGCCGCTGCGCCAGTGCACGCACCGGCTCTCGCTGCGGACCGTCACGCCGGCCTGCGCGCTGGCCGAGCTGGGTCGCTGCCCGGCACCCTGCGAGCACAAGATCACCCCCGAGGAGTACGACGACCGCGCCGCCGCGCCGTTCCGCACCGCCACCGCCAGCGACCCGCAGCCGGTGGTGGACGCGCTGCTGGCCCGGATCGACGTGCTCTCCCGCGACCAGCGCTACGAGGAGGCCGCGGTGGTGCGGTCCCGGCTGGCCGCGGTCCTGCGCGCCACCGTGCGGATGCAGCGGCTGGCCGCGCTGACCGGGATCGTCGAGCTGGCCGCGGCCCGGCCGGCCGCCCGTGGCGGCTGGGAGCTGGCCCTGGTCCGGCACGGCCGGCTGGCCGGCGCGGGGGTGTCCCCGCCGAGCGTCCACCCGCGACCCACGCTGAACGCCATCCGGGCGACCGCCGAGACGGTGCCGGGCGGGCACGGGCCGGTGCCGGCGGCCACCGCCGAGGAGTCCGAGCGCATCCTGTCCTGGTTGGAACGACCGGAGACCCGGCTGGTGGAAATGTCCTCCGGTTGGTCCTCGCCGGTTGGTGGTGCGGGCCGGTTCCGCGACCTCCTGGCGAAGGCCGAAAACGGAGGGTCCCACCAACTCTCGACCGAACGCTCATGACCAAGTGACCGATCGGACTACGTCGACTCCCTTAGGCTGTTGGAGAAGTGCAGTCCTGCCCGATTCGTGGGCCTGCTCCCGACCGCCGGGTTTCGGCGGCCGCGGAGCCGGGGTGAGGAGGTGTCCCTCGTGGACGTCGACGCCGGACACGGCGCCGCCCTGGGGGGCGCCCTGCCGACCCAGTCGGGTGAGCTGCCGCTGGCCCGCCGGCTGCGGTCGCTGCTCACCTGGCCGACCGCCGACTCCGACCCGGTCACGCAGCTTGTCCGGACCCATCGGGGCATCCACGCCGGCACCGATCCCGCGGTGCTTCGCCGGGCGTACACCATCGCGGAAAACATGCACCGCGGGCAGTTCCGCAAGAGCGGTGAGCCCTACATCACCCACCCCCTCGCGGTGGCGCAGATCTGCGCCGAGCTGGGGATGGACACCATCACCCTGGTGGCGGCGCTGCTGCACGACACGGTGGAGGACACCCGCTACACGCTCCAGGCGCTCTCCGAGGACTTCGGTGGCGAGGTGGCCCACCTGGTCGACGGGGTGACCAAGTTCGACAAGGCGTTCTACGGCAAGGCCGCCGAGGCGGAGACGATCCGCAAGATGATCGTGGCGGCTGCCAAGGACGTCCGGGTGCTGATCATCAAGCTGGCCGACCGGCTGCACAACATGCGCACCCTCGGTGTGCGCTCCGCGGCGTCGCGGGAACGGATCGCCCGCAAGACCCAGGAGGTGCTGGTCCCGCTCTGCGACCGGCTGGGCATCCAGACCCTCAAGCGCGAGCTGGACGACGTGGTGCTGCTGCACCTGGAGCCCGACGAGCACGCCCGGCTGGCCCGGCACGTGCACGACCGGCCGGGTTGGGACGCGTACCTCGAGTCGGTGGTCACCCGTGCCCGGGTGGCGTTGCGTCGCAGCCGGGTCGACGCCGAGGTGAGCCCCCGGCCCCGGCACCTCTACTCGATCTGGAAGGACACCATCGCCGGCGGCCACGCCGCGCCGTACGACCTGCCGCGCATCTCTGTGGTGGTCGACGGCCCGGCCACCGACTGTTACGCCGCGCTCGGCGCCATCCACGGCACCTGGCGACCGGTCCCCGGCCGATTCAAGGACTTCATCGCCTCGCCGAAGAACAACCTCTACCGCTCGCTGCACACCAGCGTCTGCGGCCCGCAGGACCGCACGGTGGAGGTGCTGATCCGCACCGAGGAGATGCACCGCTCGGCCGAGTACGGCATCGCCGCCGACTTCCGCTTTCCACGCACGAGCAGCGGCAGCGCGGCGGCCCGCGCCGAGCAGTTGGACTGGCTGCGGCGGGTGCTCGACTGGGAGCCGGACGCCGCCGACCCGGCGCAGTTCCTCGAGTCGCTGCGCTGCGACCTCGCCGAGGGGCAGATCCAGGTCTTCTCTGACGGGCGGCAGGTCGTGCTGCCGGCCGGTGCCACGCCCGTCGACCTCGCCTACGAGCTGGGCAGCCAGCGGGGCGACCACTGCCTCGCCGCCCGGATCAACGGCCGGCTCGCGCCGCTGAGCTCCGAGCTGGACGAGGGCGACGTGGTCGAGATCTTCACCGAGAACGACGGGGACAACGGCTTCGAGGCCGGGGTGGCGCCGCGCGGCCCACGCCGGGAGTGGCTCGACTTCGTCAAGTCGCCGCACGCGCAGATGCAGATCAACCGGTGGTTCGCGGAGCACACCGAGCCGGGCATCACGATCAGCGACAAGGTCCGCCTCGGCCGGGCCACCATCGGGCTCGCCCTGCGCCAGCACAACCGTGGCCTCGCCAGTGACCTGCCGCTGCTGCGCCTCTCCGAGGAGCTGGGCTACCCCGACCTGGAGACCCTGCTGGTCGCGGTCTTCGACCGGGTGATCGAACCGGACACCGTGGTCCGCCAGCTCATCGACCTGGTCGACCATCGGCAGTGACCCGCCGGGCCCCAGCGCGTCCGAACGACATTCGTGACCACTAGCCTGGAGTCATGATCCCCCGCTCCCGCGCCACCGGTCGGGCCATCTTCTACCAGGCTTTCTACCGGCTGCCTCTGCCGGTGCGCCGCCGCCTGGTCCGGCTGGCCGTGCCCAAGTACATCGTCGGCGCGGTCACCCTGGTCCGCGACGCCGAGACGACGGGTGCGGGGCGGTTGCTGCTGCTGCGCCAGCCGCCCGGCAAGGGTTGGTCGTTGCCCGCCGGCCTGCTGGATCGGGGCGAGGCCCCGGTGGTGGGCGCGGCCCGCGAGCTGTTCGAGGAGAGCGGCATCCGGCTCCCACCGTCCCGGCTGCGCCCCGCGGTGCCGAACGCGGTCGTGCACGCCAAGGGCTGGGTGGACGTGGTCTTCGAGACGGAGGTGCCGGCCTCCGACACCGAGCTGGTGGTCGACGGCGGCGAGGTCTTCGAGGCCGCCTGGCACCCGCTCGACGATCTGCCCAAGCTGACCTGGCCGACGGCCCGGCTGCTCGCCTACTACGACATCGGGCCGCTGGCCGGGCAGTTCCCGCCACCGGTACCCGACACGATGCCGTGACCGCAGCGGCCGGCGTGCCGGCGACCGACGGCCGGCCGGGCGACCGGCGGGCGGAGGTGTGCGCCGTGGTGCTGGCCGCGGGCGAGGGCACCCGGCTGCGACCGCTCACCGAGCGGGTGCCCAAGGCGCTCTGCCCGGTGGGCAACGTGCCGCTGCTGGACCGGGCGCTGGCCCGGCTGGCCGGGCTCGGCCTGACCGGTCCCGGACGGGTCGCGGTGAACGCCTGCTACCTCGCCGACCAGGTGGTCGCGCACGTCGGCGACCGTGCTCACCTGTCGGTGGAGCCCGGCGACCCGCTCGGCACGGCGGGCGGGGTGGCCAACCTGCGGGACTGGATCGACGGCCGGCCGGTGCTGGTCGGCAACGCCGACGCGTACCTCGCCGACCCGGCGGCTCCACCGGGCACGGACGTGGCCGCCCTGCTCGACGGCTGGGACGGGCACCGGGTACGCCTGCTCGGTCAGCCCGCCGCGAACCCGACGGAGCCGGGCACCTTCGCCGGGCACTGCTTCACCGGCTTCTCGCTGCTGCCCTGGCGGCTTGTCCGCGACCTGCCGGTGGTCTTCTCCGACCTCGTACGCGCGGTCTGGCGGCCAGCCGAGGCGGCCGGCGCGCTGGAGGTGGTGCCCTACCCGGGCACCTTCTACGACACCGGCACCCCCGCCGACTACCTGGCCGCCAACCTGCACGCGGCGGCGGGCGGCACCCTGGTCGACCCGTCGGCCACGGTGACCGGCCGTTGCGTGGAGTCGGTGGTCGGCGCCGGTGCACGGGTGCACGGCGACGTACGGCGCACGGTGGTCTGGCCGGGCGCGACGGTACGCGCCGACGAACGACTACGCGACGCGATCCGGGCCGGGGACGGCTGCACCGTGCCGGCCGGCGCGCAGGGCTGAGCCCCGACGGCTCCCGCCTCCAGGCCCGGGCGGAAACATCTAGCATGGGCGACGACGCCGACGAACGGAGAAATGCCCCGTGATCACCGCGATCGTGCTGATCGACTGCGCCACCGACGCGATCCCCGAGGTGGCGGAGAACCTGGCCAACCTCCCCGGCGTCAGCGAGGTCTACTCGGTGGCCGGGCACGTCGACCTCATCGCCATCGTCCGGGTCCGCGAGTTCGACCAGATCGCCCAGGTCATCGCGGGCAGCATCTCCAAGGTGCCGGGCGTGCTCAACACCGAGTCGCACATCGCGTTCCGGGCGTACTCCCAGCATGACCTGGAGGAGGCGTTCGCCATCGGCCTGGCCAGCGCCGACTGACCGCGCCGGCCACGCCGACCGCCGTGTCGGCCACGCCGGACGCACGGCGGCCGGTCCACCCCGCGGGTGGACCGGCCGTCTGCTGCCGTTACGTCAGCTCTCGCTCGGAGCCGGCGTCTCGGTGGTGCCACCGCCCGGAGCCGGCGACTCGGTCGTGCCGCCCGGAGCCGGGGACTCGGTGCCCGTGCCGCCCGGAGCCGGCGACTCAGTGCCGGTGCCGCCCGGGCTGGGCGTACCGCTGGCGCTGGTTTGCGGGACCGGAATGCCCAGCTGGTTGGCGAGCTGGACCAACTCGTCGTAGTGCGTCTGCAGGATCGGCAGGGCGGTCTGGGCCAACTGGACCACCGACTGCTCGGAGCCCTGCGAAATCTCCGTCTGGGTGGCCTGGATGGCCTGGACGTGACCGGCCAGCTCACTGGTCACCCAGAGCCGGTCGAACTCCGCGCCGCTGGCGTTGTTCAGCTGGTCGATGACGGCCTGCTGATCGGCGCTGGGCTCGTTCGGCAGTTCCACCCCGAGCTGGGACGCGGTCTGCTGCACCGTCTGGTCCAGCTGGGTGTGGTCGGTCTTCAACATCGCGCCCAGGTCCTTGACCCCCTGGTCCTGGCCCTTCTGCTGGGCCAGGTCACCGGCGGTGATTTCGAACAGGTTGACCTGGTGCACCGCCTGCAGATACTGGGTGTCCTGCGTCGACGGCTGTGCCGCGGCCTGCGCGGCCGCTGCCGGCGCTACGCCGACCAGTACCAGCGCGGCCAACAGGCCGAGGCGTTTGATACCCAACATGCTTCCCCCCCTTGAGACGTTGGACCGCACGGATACCCGGCTCACCGGGGTTATTCCTGCGATCGCCCGTAGCGCGGGGTCGACCGGTCCCGCCGTGGCCGTCCGACTCCTGACCGGATGGGTGGTGGACGCCGATACGGCGTGGCGCCCGCCGGAATTCCGGCGGGCGCCACGTAACGCTGCGGTCGGGGGGTCAGCGGCGGCTCTCGCCGCTGCTGATCTCCTCGCGCTCGGGTCGGGCCTCGACCGGCGGGTGCCCCGGCGAGACCGGCGCCTCGACCGGCTTCTCGATCGGGTAGAAGAAGCCCCGGATCGCCGGGCCGAGGGCCCCGAGCCGGTTCATCTTCTTGGGCACCACCCAGCCGACGTACTCCAGCTCGCCGTGGCCGTCGTGCCCGTCCGCCGCACTGAGCGGCTGGTGCACCTCGACGAACCGGCCGTCCGGCAAACGCCGGATGATGCCGGTCTCCACGCCGTGCGCGAGCACCTCCCGGTCGTGCTGCTGTAGACCCAGGCAGAGCCGGTAGGTGACGTAGTACGCCACCGGCGGGACCAGCAGCAGGCCGACCCGGCCCGCCCAGGTCATCGCGTTCAGGCTGATCTGGAACTTGTCGGCGATAACGTCGTTGGCGCCGGAGAGCGTCAGCACGATGTAGAACGACACCGCCATGGCGCCGACCGCGGTCCGGGCCGGAACGTCACGGGGCCGCTGGAGCAGGTTGTGGCTCTTGCGGTCCTTGAGGTGCCGCGCCTCCAGGAACGGGTACATCGTCGACAGGCCCACCAGGATGCCGGGCAGCACCACCGTCGGCCAGAACAGCGGCGGAATGACGTACCCGTCACCGAGCGGGATGTTGATCTCCCACGCTGGCATGAGCCGCGTCGAGCCGTCGAGGAACATGACGTACCAGTCGGGCTGGCTGGCGGCCGAGACCACCCACGCCTCGTACGGGCCGAACAGCCAGATCGGGTTGATCTGGAACAGACCGCCCATCAGCGCGATGACCCCGAAGACGACCATGAAGAAGCCGCCCTGCTTCAGCGCGTACCGCGGGAACATCCGCTCGCCGACCACGTTGCCGTTGGTCCGACCGGGGCCGGGCCACTGGGTGTGCTTCTGCTTGAAGACCAGGCCCAGGTGGACGCTGATCAGAGCGACCAGCAGACCCGGGATGAGCAGCACGTGGGCGATGAAGAACCGGCTGATGATGATCGTGCCGGGGAACTCCCCGCCGAAGATCGACGAGGTGACCCAGGAGCCGATCACCGGGATCGACAGCATGATCGCCGAGGCGATCCGCAGGCCGGTGCCGGACAGGCCGTCGTCCGGCAGCGAGTAGCCGGTGAAGCCGGCCAGGAAGCCGACCCAGAACAGCAGCGAGCCGATGATCCAGTTGGTCTCCCGCGGCTTGCGGAAGGCACCGGTGAAGAAGACCCGCAGCATGTGCACGACGATCGCGGCCATGAACAGCAGCGCCGCCCAGTGGTGCATCTGCCGCATCACCAGACCGCCACGGACGTCGAACGAGATGTCCAGGCTGGAGGCGTACGCGGCGGACATCGGCGTGCCCTGCAACGGGGCGTAGCTGCCGTCGTAGACCACCTCGGTCATCGCCGGCTCGAAGAAGAAGGTCAGGAACACACCGGTCAGCAGCAGCACCACGAACGAGAACAGCGCGATCTCGCCGAGGAGGAAGGACCAGTGGTCCGGGAAGACCTTGTTCAGCAGCCGGCGAAGCGGGGTGGCCACCTGGAAGCGGTCATCCACTCCCACCGCGGCCTTGCCCGGCGTCGCCGCAAGGTCAAGCTTTCGACGCTTCATGGCCGCTCCCAGAAATCAGGCCCGACGGTCTCGGTGTAGTCGGACTTCGCCACGAAGAAGCCCTCGGAGTCCACCTCGATCGGCAACTGCGGCAGCCGCCGGCTGGCGGGGCCGAAGACGGGCCGGGCGTTGTCGGTGATGAGGAACTGGGACTGGTGGCACGGGCAGAGCAGCCGGTTGGTCTGCTGCTCGTACAGGCTGGCCGGGCAACCGGCGTGCGTGCAGATCTTGGAGAACGCCGCGTAGTTGCCCCACATGTAGTCGCCGTGGCCGACCCGCTCGTTGGCCTGGCGCGAGGTCATCGCGTCGGAGTCCCGCAGGTGGATCAGCAGCGTCGGCGAGTCGGCGTGCTTGTTGCTCACGCCGTGGTCAATGCCCGGGAAGACGGTCAGCTGACCACCGACGCTGATGTCGGCCGGGCGGATCGGCCGGCCGTCCTCGCGAACCAGCCGGATCCGCTGGCCACCTTCGGCCGCGGCGAACCCGGTGGTGAACATCTGGTTGTTCTTGTGCGGCTGGGAGATCAGACCGCCGACCAGCGGCGCCGCGACCACCGCGCCGACCGGCGCGAGACCGGCCAGCAGCGAGATGCCGAGCAGCGGGCGACGCTTCACGCCCAACTCGTCGGCCATGTAGAGCATGGTCTGGCCGGTGATGGTGCGGCTCTCCTCGTCCACCGCGCCCTCGTGCCGGTCCTGGATCGAGACCTCCTTGGGCAGCAACTTCTTGCCCCAGGTCAGGATGCCGAAGCCGACGGCGAGCAGGGCCACGCCGAGGGTGGCGCCGAGCAGCGGGGTGTAGAACTTGTCGCCGCCACGGCCCGGCTCGTACTGCCACGGCCACCAGATGTAGATGGCCAGGAACGCGGTCGCCGCCAGGCCGGTGATCAGGAAGAACCCTGCCACCACCCGGGTCAGCCGGCGCTCGGCCTTGGTGCCGGGCAGTACCTGCGGCTCGTAGTGGACGATCTCGATGTCGTCCCGGCGCGCGCCCTCACGGACGACGTCGAACCGGGTCACCCCGGGCGCGTTCAGGTCGAGCGGCTCCTGGCCCTGCGGGGCCTGGTGCTCGGTGTGCGTGCTCATGCCGTCACCTCGCTACGGGTGGCGCCGAGCGGCACCACAGCACTGAATCGGATGATCCGCTCGGTCACGACTTGCCCGCAATCCACAGGCTAGCGAAGACGAGCGCCACGATGCCAACCAGGAAGATCGCCAGGCCCTCGGTGGACGGCCCGTACCGGCCGAGGTTGAACCCACCCGGGTCCTGGTCGTGCTTCAGCGTCTCCTGGATGTAGGCGATGATGTCGGCCTTCTGCTCCGGGCGGAGCTGGTTGTCACCGAACACCGGCATGTTCTGCGGGCCGCTCAGCATCGCCGCGTAGATCTGCCGGTCGGTCGCCGGGTGCAGGCTCGGAGCGAACTTGCCCGAGGAGAGCGCGCCACCGCCGCCGCCGAAGGCGTGGCACTGCGAGCAGTTGATCCGGAACAGCTCACCACCGGCCGCGACGTTGGCGTCCTGGGCGAGGTCACCCTCCGGCACGATCGGGCCGCCACCGAGCTCCTGGATGTACTGAGCCAGCTGGCGGGTCTGCTCGTCGGTGAAGAGCGGGGGCTTGCGGTGTGCCTGGGCCTCCTGCCGGGCCATCGGCATCCGGCCGGAGCTGACCTGGAACTCGACCGAGGCGGCGCCGACGCCGACCAGGCTCGGTCCGCGGCCCTCGACGCCCTGGGCGTTGCGTCCGTGGCAGGTCACACAGCTCACGTCGAACAGCGCCTTGCCCTCGGCGGCGGCGCCGGTCATCGGCGGGTTGTCCTGCGCCTGCACACCGGGGGCGAAGACGGTGTAGGCGCCGCCGGCGAGCATCAGCGCGGCGAACAGCCGAACCGCGGCACCCAGCCGGCGGCGGCCCCTGCTGCGCGCGGCGGGCCGCCCGCGCAGGCGCGCGAGCAGACCGCGTCGGCGGTCGTTGTCAGAAGTCATGAGCTGTGTCCTTAACCGGTTGGACCTTGTCTCAGGGGACGGAGCAGCGGCGCGGTTCGTGACGCGCCAAGATCACTGAAGCCAGTAGATCATGGCGTACAGCCCGATCCACACGACGTCGACGAAGTGCCAGTAGTACGACACGACGATCGCCGAGGTCGCCTGCGCCGGTGTGAACCGGCCCATGGTCGTACGGACCATGAAGATGATGAAGGCGATCAGGCCGCCGGTCACGTGCAGGCCGTGGAAGCCGGTGGTCAGGTAGAACACCGAGCCGTAGCCGTCTCCGTTGATCTTGACGCCCTCGTGCACCAGCTCGCGGTACTCGTTCAGCTGGCCGAGCACGAAGATCAGACCCATCACGAAGGTGACGGTGAACCAGCGCCGCAGCGCGTGCACGTCACCCTTTTCCGCCGCGAAGACGCCGAGCTGGCAGGTCACCGACGAGAGCACCAGGATCACCGTGAACGTGGTCGCGTACGGGATGTTGAGGTGCTCGGTGTGCTTCTCCCACTGCTCCGGCGCAGCCGCGCGGATCGAGAAGTACATCGCGAACAGCGCCGCGAAGAACATAAGTTCGCTGGAGAGCCACACGATCGTCCCGACGCTGACCATGTTCGGTCGGGTCAGAGAGTGGATCCGGCTCTTGTCAATGGCTGGGGCCGCAGTCACGCCGTCATTATTGCCCCTGACCGGGGCCGGCGATCAGCGGGGTGGCAAACCCACGCCTTCCGTGGCCCGAGCGTCGGGGTCCGGTTCGCCTGGCCTAGCCTGAAAAGCGTGCTGCACGTCGATCCGATCTTCGCCGCCACCTCGGCCGTCCCGGCCGCAGTGCTCGCGGCCACCCCGGCGGGCCCGGCGCTGGCCGCCGGGGGCGAGGCGACCCCTCCCCCGTTCACCGTCGGCACGGTGCTGACCGAGACCCGGTTGGACAGCTGGCTGGCGCTCGGCCTGGTGCTCGCCGCCGGCCTCTACCTCTATGGGGTGCACCGGCTGCGCATCCGCGGCGACCGCTGGCCGGTCTCCCGTACCGTCTTCTTCCTCGGCCCCGGCCTGGGCGGCATCGCGCTGGTCACGGTCAGCGGGCTGCACGCGTACGACACCGCCCTGCTGTCGGTGCACATGGTCCAGCACATGGTGCTGTCCATGGTGGCGCCGATCTTCCTGGCACTCGGCGCACCGATGACGCTGGCGCTGCGGACCCTGCCGGTCGGGGCGCGCAAGCGCCTGCTGGCGATCGTGCACAGCCGCGTCGCCCGGGTCTACAGCTTCCCGCTGGTGGCGTTCGCCATCTTCGTGGTCAACCCGTTCGCGCTGTACTTCAGCGACCTGTACCGCTTCACCCTCGAACACGCCTGGGCGCACGAGCTGGTGCACGCGCACTTCATCCTGACCGGCTGCGTGTTCTTCTGGCCGCTGCTCGGCCTCGACCCGCTGCCGGGCCGCTGGCCGTACCCGGCACGGGCGCTGCTGATGCTGCTCTCCGTGCCGTTCCACACCGTGCTCGGGCTCACCATCATGCAGAGCAGCACGCTCTTCGGCGGCGACTGGTACCCGTCGCTCAACCTGAGCTGGTCCGACCCCTGGGACGACCAGGTGGTCGCCGGCGGCATCCTGTGGGCCGGCGGTGAGTTCGTCAGCGTCACCATGCTCGCGGTCCTGGTGGTGCAGTGGGTCAAGCAGTCCGAACGCGAGGCCCGCCGGATCGACCGCGACCTGGACCGCCAGGAGGCCCGCGAACGCGCCGCCGGCACCCCGGCCTGAGCTTGCACCGCCGGCACCCCGGCCTGAGCTGCGGCGACGGTACGCCAGACGGCCGGCGACGGGCGGGATGTCGACTGCGTCACGTGGACCGGTACGATCGGCGGGCAGCTACGAGGTGGGAGCCAGTCCAGCCATGAGCGATCGTCTTTGCACCGTCCTGCTCTACAGCGACGACCCGCAGGTCCGTGATCGGATGCGGATGGCCGTCGGCACCCGGCCCGCACCCGGGCTGCAGATCGAGTTCGTCGACGCGTCGACCTACGCCGAGACCATCCGGCTCGTCGATGACTACGAGATCGACCTCCTGCTGCTCGACGGTGAGGCGAGCCCGGGCGGCGGTATGGGCATCGCCCGACAGATCAAGGACGACCGGGACGACGCGCCCCCGACCTGCCTGGTGATCGCCCGCGCCGCCGACCGATGGCTCGCCGCGTACGCCGAGGTCGACGCGACGCTGGTGCACCCGCTCGACCCGGTGACCACCGGCAGCACGGTGGCTGAGCTGCTGCGGACGCACGCACCCGCCTGACGTCCCCGCTCTCCGGCACCGCCACGGCGCCGGAAGAATCGGCGCCGGTTCCAGCCCACCCGCACTTCGCATGCTCGGGAGGCCCGCCATGGGCGATCGGACCTGGCCGCACCTGCTCAACGCGCTGCTGCGCGGCGACGAGCTGTCCACCGCCGACACCGCCTGGGCGATGGGCGAGATCATGGCCGGCTCGGCGGGCGCCGCGCAGGTCGCCGGCTTCGCGGTGGCGCTGCGGGCCAAGGGCGAGACCTCGGCCGAGCTGGCCGGGCTGGTCGAGACGATGCTGAGCCGTGCGGTCCCGGTCGACCTTCCCGAGGAGCTGCGTTCCACCGCACTGGACGTGGTGGGCACCGGCGGTGACCTCGCCCACACGGTCAACATCTCCACCATGGCAGCGCTGGTGGTGGCAGGCGCCGGCGTCCGGGTGGTCAAGCACGGCAACCGTGCCGCGTCGTCCTCCTGCGGCACCGCCGACCTGCTGGAGTTCCTCGGCGTTCCGCTCGACCTCGACCCGGACGCGATTGTCCGCTGCGTCACCGAGGCGGGCATCGGGTTCTGCTTCGCGGCCCGGTTCCACCCGGGCATGCGGCACACCGGGCCGATCCGGCGAGAGCTGGGCGTGCCCACCGTGTTCAACTTCCTCGGCCCGCTGACCAACCCGGCCCGGCCCCGCGCCGGCGCTGTCGGCTGCTTCGACCCGCGGATGGCCCCGGTGATGGCCGGCGTGTTCGCCGCTCGCGGCGACTCGGTGCTGGTGATGCGCGGCGAGGACGGGCTGGACGAGTTCACCACTGCCGCACCGACCCGGGTCTGGGCGGCCCAGGGCGGCACCGTACGCGAGGCCGTGCTGGACGCGACGGACCTGGGGGTACCCCGGTCCACCCTCGCGGATCTGCGCGGTGGTGACGCCCCGTACAACGCCGGCGTGGCCCGTCGCCTGCTGGCCGGCGAGACCGGCCCGGTCCGGGACGCGGTGCTGGTCAACGCGGCGGCGGCGCTGGCCACTCAGGGCCCGCTCGACGGCGACCTGACCGAGGCGCTGCGCGCCGGCCTGGACCGCGCGGCCGAGTCGATCGACTCCGGCGCGGCGGCCGCCACCCTCGACCGGTGGATCGAGACCGCCACCACCGCCTGACTCGCCCCGCAGTGGGGATTTGTCGGACCCGCGTGGGAAACTACAGCCGAGTAGTTCTCCGCTTCCGTTTGTGCGTTGCTGTCGCGCCGGGGGCGAGCCGCCCGAAGTGAGAGGAGACGCCCGTGTCGTCGGACCGCGAGCTCTACTGCGGCGTCTGCGAGGGCGTGGCGCCGTTCGAGGTGCCGCCCTGCGTCGACGGCCACGGCACCGACTGTCCCGAGCTGATCTGCACCCGCTGCGGCACCGCTGTGGTGATCGCCACCTTCACCTTCCGCGTCACCCGGCTGGCCGACCGCCGACACCGCCAGCCCACCCGCCACGCCGCCTGACCCCGCCACGGCTCGATCGACTCGGTGTCGGCGTGGGTGCGGTATCCGGCAGCGCTCTCACCCCCGGATCGGGTACGTGGAGTTGATCACCCGAGCCCGCCGGGCTCGAGCACGACGAAGGCCCGCTCCCCCACCGGGGAACGGGCCTTCATGGCAGTACGGGTCGCTGCTACGGCGACCGGGTGAATCAGTGCTCGGCGGTACGCCGGGTGCCGGTGTAGTACTCGAACAGCAGCCCGCAGGCGGCGAAGATGACCGCCAGCAGACCGGCACCGACCAGCCAGAACTGCCAGAACACCAGGCCCATGCCTGCCGTCGCGGCGGCCAGCGCCAGGCCGAACGGCCAGTAGCTGCCCGGGCTGAAGAAGCCGACCTCACCGGCGCCGTCAGCGATCTCGGCGTCCGGCCGGTCCTCGGGGCGCAGGTCGATCCGGCGGGAAACGAACCAGAAGAAGCCACCGCACATCGTGCAGAGCAGGAAGGACAGCAGCAGGGCCACCGTGCCCACCCACTCGACGCCACCGGCCTCACCGGCCGTCCAGGCGCCGTAGAGGATGGTCGCGCCGCCCAGGAACGTGGCAATGATCAGGAAGATGCGCCACTCGGTCTTCATCCCGCTGCCTCAGCTTCCCGTGCCGGCCGGAGCGTTGTCCGGGTTGAAGTTGCTGTGCGTCCGCCGGGTGTCGAACGGCTCGGTGGTCTCCGCGTACGGCTTCTCACCGATCTGGATCAGTGCGTCCTGGGTGGACTTGCCGCCCTGCTTGGCCGCCAGGAACTGGTCGTACTGCTCGGGCGAAACCACCCGCAGCTCGAAGTTCATGAACGCGTGGTAGCTGCCGCACAGCTCGGCGCAGCGGCCGACGTAGGCGCCCTCGGTCTCCAGGCTGGAGACCTCGAACACGTTGCGGATCTTGCCCGGCATGACGTCCCGCTTGAACAGCAGCTCCGGCACCCAGAAGGAGTGGATGACGTCGCGGCTGGTCTCCTCGAACCGGATGGACCGGTTGGTCGGGAGCACCAACACCGGGATGACCTCGCTGGTGCCGAGCGTCGACGCGGTGGTCTTGGCGTCCGGGCCCTGCCCGTCGCGGTAGTTGAACTGCCAGTTCCACTTGAAGGCGACGACCTCGACCGTGACGTCGGGGTTCTTCGTCAACTTGTCCACGTCGGTCTGCACGATCGCCGTGTAGTAGAAGAGCACGGAGACGATCAGGATCGGCGCGATGGTGTAGAGGAACTCCATCGGCATGTTGTAGCGGGTCTGCACCGGCAGCGCGTTGCCACGCTTGCGGTAGCGCACAACACACCAGAAGATCAGGCCCCACACGAAGATGCCGACCGCGAGGGCTGCGATGCAGGAGGCTATCCACAGGTCGTACATCCGCCGGGACTCGGCCGAGATGCCGCCCTGCGGCCAGCCGAAGCCGTCGAACGCCCTGCCAACGTCACAGCCCGTGAGCAGGACCAGTAGCGCGACGCCACCGAGACCGAGCCCGGCCACCCGACCAGCACCACGCCGTCGGCGTCCACCGACCCCTCGGGAAGCGCTGTGCCGTACGGCCGACGGCCGTACCTCCGAACTCCTTGCGACCACCTGGTCCTGCCTCCCTAGCGCGCCGCGGTGCGTCTTTCCTCAGCACCGGCGGCAAAGGCGTCACCGACGGTCGCAGATTACTCGACCATGACGGACTCGACCGTGGTGGGGTCACTGTCCGCCCCCATCGGGGGGATCCTGGGCATACCGCCGCGATAGCGTTTGGATCCGTGAGTGCGAGGAGTGAGCCGGGGTTGCGAGCCCCACAGTCGCGAACAAAAGGCGGATCAGTGAGTGCACCCTCGGTCTACCTGGACGCGGCGACCGCCGCGCCGCTGCACCCGGTCGCCCGGCAGGCGCTGATGGCCGCCCTCGACGACGGCTGGGCCGACCCCGGCAAGCTCTACACCCAGGCCCGTCGGGCCCGGCAACTGCTCGACGCCGCCCGCGAGGCCACCGCGCAGACGCTCGGCGTCCGCGCCGACGAACTGTCCTTCACCCCCAGCGGTACGACGGCCGCCCACGGCGCTGTGCTCGGTGGCCTGGCCGGGCGGCACCGGGTCGGGTCCACGCTGGTGCACTCGGCGATCGAGCACTCCGCCGTGCTGCACGCCGCGGAGCGGCACGTGGCAGCTGGCGGCAGCGCCAACCCGGTGCCGGTCGACCGGCTGGGCCGGCTGGACCTGACCGCCTGGTCGGACGCGGTCCAGGCCCCCGGCGTCGCGCTGGCCGCACTGATCACCGCCAGTCACGAGGTGGGCACCGTACAACCGGTGGCCGAGGCGGCCGCCGCGTGCGCCGACGCCGGGGTGCCGCTGTACGTCGACGCCGCGCAGTCGGTCGGCCGGGTACCCCTGCCGGCGGGCTGGTCGGTGCTCAGCGCCAGCGCACACAAGTGGGGCGGCCCGCCCGGGGTGGGGTTGCTGGCGGTCCGCAAGGGCACCCGCTGGGAGTCACCCTGGCCGGCCGACGAGCGGGAGGGCGGACGTACCCCCGGCTCGGTGAACCTGCCCGCGGTGGTGGCGGCGGCGGCGAGCCTGCGCGCGGCGGCGGCCGACGCCGCGGCCGAGGAGAGCCGGCTGGCGGCGCTGGTGGATCGGATCCGGGCGCGGGTGCCGGCGGAGGTGCCCGACGTCGAGGTGGTCGGTGACCCGGTGCTCCGGCTCCCTCACCTGGTGACCTTCTCCTGCCTGTACGTCGACGGCGAGGCGCTGCTGCACGCGCTGGACCGGCGCGGCTTCGCCGTGTCGTCCGGCTCGTCCTGCACCTCGTCCACGCTGCGCCCGTCGCACGTGCTGGAGGCGATGGGGGTGCTCTCGCACGGCAACGTCCGGGTCAGCCTGCACCGGGAGACGACCGAGGCGGACGTCGAGAGGTTCCTCGCCGAACTGCCCGGGATCGTCGCCGACCTGCGCGCCGAGGCCGGGGTGGTGGGGCTGTGACCGCTACCGCTCCCCCGGCGCCGCGCGGGCGGGCCACGGGCGGGACGGCTACGGGCGGGACGGCACGGCGTGGGAACGGGAGAATGGGGCGGTGACGATGCCGGACGAGATCCTCGACTGCCGGGGCCAGCGCTGTCCGCTGCCGGTGATCGCGGCGGCCCGACGGATGCCCCAGGTGCCGGTCGGCACGGTCGTCCGGGTGCTCGCCGACGATCCAGCCGCCGCGGTGGACATCCCCGCCTGGTGCCGGATGCGCGGTCAGGAGTTCCTCGCCGCCATCACCGGCCCCGACGGCCCCGCCTACGACATCCGCCGCGCCCACTGACCCGCCGCACCCCGCGATCTCGCAGTTCCGCCCGGCGAAACGCACCTGAAGCGCGGATCGGCGTCACAACGTGCAAGACCACGGAGTGCGGGGGTACGGGTCAGGGCAGGAGGTGGGGGCGGATCTCGTCGGCGGCGGTGTCGCCGTAGGACTCGGCGAGGCGCTTCACGAACAGGTCGCGGCGGACCTCGTACTCCTGGGTGCCGACGGTCTCCAGGACCAGCGTGGCCAGCAGCGAGCCGACCTGGGCGGCCCGCTCAAGGCCGAGCCCCCAGGAGAGCGCGGTGAAGAAGCCGGCGCGGAAGCCGTCGCCCACCCCGGTCGGGTCGACCGCCCGGATCTCCCGCGCGATCGGCACGTGGATCGGGTCGATGCCGCGCCCGGCGATCTCCACGCCGTGCTTGCCCAGCGTGGTGACCCGCACCTTGACCAGGTCGAGCAGCTGGTCGTCGCTCAGCCCGGCCTTGCTCTGCAGCAGCGACTTCTCGTAGTCGTTGGTCATCAGGTACTCGGCGCCCTCGATCAGCGCCACCACGTCCTCGCCGGGCATCCGGGCGAGCTGCTGGGAGGGGTCGGCGGCGAACGCGTACCCGCGGGTGCGGCACTCGGCCGAGTGGCGCAGCATCGCCTCCGGGTCGTTGGCGCTGACCAGCACCAGGTCCAGTCCGCCGAGCCGGTCGGCAACCGGGGACAGCTCGATGTTGCGTGCCTCACTCATCGCGCCGGCGTAGAACGACGCGATCTGGCACATGTCGGTGTCGGTGGTGCAGACGAACCGTGCGGTGTGGGCCACCTCGCTGATGTGCACGGAGTCGCAGTCCACTCCGTGCCGTTCCAGCCAGGAGCGGTAGTCGGCGAAGTCGGCGCCCACCGCGCCGAGCAGCACCGGGCGCAGCCCGAGCTGTCCCATGCCGAAGGAGATGTTCGCCGCCACGCCGCCGCGGCGGAGCACCAGGTCATCCACCAGGAAGGAGAGGGAAACCTTGTGCAGTTGATCGGCGATGAGCTGGTCGGCGAAGCGACCGGGGAAGCTCATCAGGTGATCGGTGGCGATCGAGCCAGTGACGGCGATCTTCATGTCAACCCTCGGGGTCGGGAGCAGGGCGCGGTCAGCCTACCGGCCCGGCCATCCGGCGGTGTCCGCTCGGTCGGACAACGGCAACCGCCCGGTAACCGCCCGGCGGGCGCCGTCCCGAGACCGCTCCCACCCCCGCCGGTCACCACTCCCAGAACGACGACGGGGCCGTCCCGAAGGACGGCCCCGTCGTGTTGGTGCGTATGGCGCGACTCAGTTGAACGAGTCGCCGCAGGCGCAGGAGTTGCCCGCGTTGGGGTTGTCGATGGTGAAGCCCTGGGCGTCGATCCGGTCAGCGAAGTCGATCGTCGCGCCGGAAAGGTACGGGGCGCTCATCCGGTCGACGACGACCTCAACACCACCGAAATCGGTGACGACGTCACCGTCGAGCGAACGCTCGTCGAAGAAGAGCTGGTACCGCAGGCCGGAGCAGCCGCCCGGCTGCACCGCGACCCGGAGCCGCAGGTCGTCGCGGCCCTCCTGCTCGATCAGGGCCTTGACCTTCTGCGCCGCGACGTCGGTGAGGACGACGGAAGTAGGGGCGGCCTGGGCCTCGGTCGACTCGGTCTGCGCTGGCGTGGTCACGTGGAAGTCTCCCTGCGCGGTATGGGTCCGGACGCACTGGCCAACGCCGCACGCCGTCCAGTGATTCCCGGTTGTGGTCCTTTTCCGATCGTACGCCGCGCCGGCCGGACTCACCCGCGTGGCGTGACCCCCGCCGCAGGTAGTCCCGGTCGCAGCCGGGTCGGGCGCGCGGCCTGAGCGCTCAGCGGCTCCACTGCCGGGCCAGTCGGGCACCCAGCTCGCGCAGCCCGTCGGTGGGCCGGCTCATCGCGGCGGCCAGCCCGCCGCCCTCCTCCCCGCCGAAGTGGTCGACCAGGCTGTACGCGTCGGTCACCCCCGCCGAGGCGGCCTCCCGCCGGCCGGTGCTCACCTGCCCGGCCACCACCACGCAGGGGACCCCCCGGTCCCGGGCGGCGCCCGCCACCCCGGCGACCACCTTCCCGCGCAGCGACTGGTGGTCGAAGGACCCCTCACCGGTGATCACGAGGTCGGCGGTGTCCAGTGCGGCGTCCAGCCCGGTGGCCCTGGTGACCAGGCCGATGCCCGACTCGCAGCCACCGCCCAGGGCGAGCAGGGCCGCGCCGATGCCGCCGGCGGCTCCGCCACCGGGCAGTCCGCCGAGCCCCGGCGGGCAGCCGGGCAGGTCCCGCTCCAGCACCGCCGCGAAGCGCTCCAGGGCGGCGTCGAGCAGCAGCACATCGGCCCGGTCGGCACCCTTCTGCGGGCCGAACACGCTGCTGGCGCCGTGCAGGCCGAGCAGCGGGTTGTCCACGTCGGTGGCGGCGATCAACCGGGTGCCGCGCAGCCGGGGCGCGCCGTCCAGCGCGGCGACCGCGGCCAGCGCCGCTCCGCCGTACGGCAGGGCGCGGCCCGCCTCGTCCAGCGGGGTGACGCCGAGCGCCGTGAGCATCCCGGCGCCGCCGTCGTTGGTGCCGGAGCCGCCCAGCCCGATCACCACCGTCCGGGCGCCGCTCTCCACCGCAGCGGCCACCAGCAGGCCCAGGCCGTACGACGTGGTGGCCTTCGGGTCACGTTCGGCGGTGGCGAGCAGGTGCAGCCCGCACGCCTGGGCGCTCTCCAGGTAGGCGGTCGCGCCGTCGGCGGTGAGCAGGATCTCACCGGCCGCCGGCCGGCCCAGTGGGTCGACCGTCCGCACCGGCACCCGCCGGCCACCGATGGCCTCGGCGAGCACCTCCACGAAGCCCGGCCCACCGTCGGCGAGTGGCCGGATCAGCAGGTCGTCGCCGGCGGCGACGGTGCGCCAGCCGGCGGCCACCGCGGCGGCCACCTCCGGTGCGGGCAGGGTGCCGGCGAACTTGTCCGGACAGAGCAGCACACGCATGCCGAGCAGTGTGGCAGCCCACACCGACGGAAGCCGCGTCGCGCTCGCGCTGTGGGACCATGGACCACGTGACTTCGACCTGGGTGGAACCCTCCAACACGGCGACGGCTCTGCTGCTGCTCGGTCGGGGCAGCGACCCCGACACCGAGCGCGGCGTCGAGTGTCCGGGCGACCTGCCGGCGCCCAGCGACCCCGATCTGGTGGCCCGCGCCACGGCGGCGAAGGCGAAGCTGGGCAGCAAGGTCTTCGTGCTGGGGCACCACTACCAGCGCGACGAGGTGATCCAGTTCGCGGACGTGACCGGCGACTCGTTCAAGCTGGCCCGGGAGGCCGCGGCCCGTCCGGACGCGGAGTACATCGTGTTCTGCGGTGTGCACTTCATGGCCGAGAGCGCCGACATCCTCACCACCGACGCCCAGCGGGTGATCCTGCCCGACCTGGCGGCGGGCTGCTCGATGGCGGACATGGCCGTGCTGGGCCAGGTCGAGGCCGCCTGGGACACGCTGACCGAACTGGGCATCGCCGGCGAGACCGTGCCGGTGACGTACATGAACTCCTCGGCCGACATCAAGGGCTTCGTCGGCCGAAACGGTGGCGTGGTCTGCACCTCCTCCAACGCCAAGCGCGCCCTGGACTGGGCGTACGAGCAGGGGTCGAAGGTGCTCTTCCTGCCCGACCAGCACCTGGGCCGCAACACGGCGGTGCTGGAGATGGGCCTGTCGCTGGACGACTGCGTCCTCTACGACCCGCACAAGCCGGGCGGCGGGCTCACCGCCGAGCAGCTGCGGGACGCCAAGATGATCCTCTGGCGGGGGCACTGCTCGGTGCACGGCCGCTTCACCCTGGAGAGCGTCAACGACGTACGGGAGCGGGTGCCCGGGGTCAACGTGCTGGTCCACCCGGAGTGCCGGCACGAGGTGGTCACGGCCGCCGACTACGTCGGCTCGACCGAGTACATCATCAAGACCATCGAGGCGGCTCCGACCGGCTCGGCGTGGGCGCTCGGCACCGAGCTGAACCTGGTCCGCCGGCTGGCGCTGGCGCACCCGGACAAGCAGATCATGTTCCTGGACAAGGCCGTCTGCTACTGCTCGACGATGAACCGGATCGACCTGCCGCACCTGGTCTGGGCGCTGGAGGAGCTGGTCGCGGGCCGGGTGGCCAACCAGATCACGGTGGACCCCGACACCGCGTACCACGCGCGGGTGGCGCTGGATCAAATGCTCGCCCTGCCCGGCGCGGACACCCCGCCGCCGACCGCGAGCTGATCACTATCCGTAGCGTCGTTGGTACGCAAAAGTGCCTGATCACCGATTAATGCCACACACGCCGATGTGACCGAGTCGTTTTTCGTCACCGAGGGCTATGCTGCCGGAGCGACGACGCAAGCGGGCCATTTCGATATGGCCGCATCCGGGGTAGCGACAGTGTTCAGACTCCCCACCATCAACACGGCAGCACCGACATGCTGGAGGTTGCGTTGACCGACGACGTCCTGGTCGTGCACGGAGGCACTCCGCTTGAAGGGCGGATCCGCGTGCGAGGCGCGAAAAACCTGGTTTCGAAGGCGATGGTCGCCGCGCTGCTCGGCGACAGCCCGAGCCGGCTGTTCGACGTGCCGAAGATCCGTGACGTCGAGGTGGTCCGGGGTCTGCTCGGCCTGCACGGCGTCAAGGTGACCGACGGCGACGAGGACGGCGAGCTCGTCTTCGATCCCGCGAACGTGGAGAGCGCCAGCACCGACCAGATCAACGTGCACGCCGGCTCCAGCCGGATCCCGATCCTGTTCTGCGGCCCGCTGCTGCACCGGCTCGGGCACGCGTTCATCCCGGACCTTGGCGGCTGCCACATCGGCCCGCGCCCGATCGACTTCCACCTGCAGGCGCTGCGCGAGTTCGGCGCCACGGTCGACAAGCGGCCCGAAGGGCTGCACCTGTCCGCGCCGAACGGACTGCACGGGACGAAGTTCGCCCTGCCGTACCCGAGTGTCGGCGCCACCGAGCAGGTGCTGCTGACCGCGGTGATGGCCGAGGGCGTGACCGAGCTGCGCAACGCCGCGGTGGAGCCGGAGATCATCGACCTCATCTGCATCCTGCAGAAGATGGGCGCGATCATCAAGGTGCACACCGACCGGGTGATCGAGATCCAGGGCGTGCCGAAGCTGCACGGCTACACCCACCGGCCGATCCCGGACCGGATCGAGGCGGCTAGCTGGGCTGCGGCGGCTCTGGCCACCCGCGGTCACGTCGAGGTGCTCGGCGCGCAGCAGGCCGACATGATGACCTTCCTGAACATCTTCCGGTCGGTCGGTGGCGAGTACGAGGTCACCGACGCCCGGCCGCCGAAGCTGGGCGATCTCGGCCAGGAGGGTGGCATCCGGTTCTGGCACCCGGGCGGCGAGCTGAACGCGGTGGCGCTGGAGACCGACGTGCACCCCGGCTTCATGACCGACTGGCAGCAGCCGTTGGTCGTGGCGCTCACCCAGGCCCGCGGGCTGTCGATCGTCCACGAGACGGTCTACGAGCAGCGGTTGGGCTACACCGAGGCGCTGAACTCGATGGGTGCCAACATCCAGGTCTACCGGGATTGCCTCGGCGGCACCCCGTGCCGCTTCGGCCGGCGCAACTTCAAGCACTCGGCGGTCATCGCCGGGCCGAGCAAGCTGCACGCCGCCGACCTGGTCATCCCGGACCTGCGGGCCGGCTTCAGCCACCTGATCGCGGCGCTCGCGGCCGAGGGCACCTCCCGGGTGTACGGCGTCGACCTGATCAACCGGGGCTACGAGGACTTCGAGGCGAAGCTCGCCGACCTGGGCGCGCACGCCGAGCGTCCGTAACCTCGAACACCTTCCGTTCGCGCCCGGTGCACCGCGATGTGCACCGGGCGCGAACCGTTGGCTACCCTTGCCGCGTGCCGTCGCTCTTTCGCCGCAAGTCCACCGACCTCGTCGACGAGGCCGTCACCTCGGTGACCCCCGAGGAAACCGCCGAGCGGTCCCGGGGCTACACCCCGGCCAAGGGTCGGGAGACGCCGAAGCGGCCAACCGTCGGCCGTCGCCCGGCCGGCCCCACCCGCCCCCTGAACAAGCAGGAGGAGCGGGAGCGCCGCCGTCAGTTGCGTGCCGAGGCCGCGTCGGAGTTCCGCCGCGAGGGCGGCCCCCGCGACCGCGGCCCGGAGCGGCTGCTGGCCCGCAACGTGGTCGACTCCCGGCGTACTGTCGGCACCTGGTTCTTCGGCGGCGCACTGATCGTGCTGATCGGGTCGAACGCGGCGATGCCTCCGCTGGTCCGGCTGATCTCCAACGTGCTCTGGGGTGCGCTGGCGCTGGGCGTGGTCGTCGACTCGGTGCTCATCTGCCGCAAGATCAACAAGCTGGTCCGGGCGCGCTTCCCGAAGACCGGCCAGCGGATGGGTTCGCTCTACCTCTACGCGGTCATGCGCTCGATCACCTTCCGGCGGATGCGCGCCCCGGCCCCCCAGGTCAAGCTCGGCGACAAGGTCTGACCCCGGCTCAGGCCACCCCGAGCAGACGCAGCACCGCCGTGGTGGCGGCCGCGCCGACCACCACCAGCACGAACGGCACCCGCCGCCAGGCGAGCAGCACGCCGACCAGCACCCCGGCCGGGCGCGCCCAGCCGGCGAACCGGCCGGCCTCGGTCAGCGCCGCGGTGGCGGCCAGCGCGGCCAGCAACGCGGCGGCACCCACCGGCAACAGTCGCCGGGCCCACTCCGGAAGTTCCAGCCGGTCCCGCAGCAGCACACCGGCCAGCCGGAAGCCATAGGTTCCGGCGGCCAACGCCAGGATCACCGCGATCAGCACGGCACCTCCCCGGTGCGCTCCACGCCGAGAGGTGCGGACGCAGCCGGGCGGGCCTGTTCGACGCCCACCGGTTCGGCCGCGGCCGGGCGCGGCCCCTCCCCGGTCTGCTCGACCCCGCTGGGCGCGGGCGGGGCGGGGTTGGCGTCGCCGCTCGGAGGCGGCCGACGGCGGAAGGCGATGGCAGCCGGGCCGGCGAGCGCGAGCAGCACCGGCAGCCCGGCCGGCAGCACCGGCGTGGCCACGACCGCCAGCGCGGCCCCGGCCAACGCCGCCTGCCGGGTGTCCCGGTCACGCAGGGACGGCAGCAGCAGCGCGATCAATCCGGCGGGGAAGGCGGCGTCCAGGCCCAGCGCGGCCGGGTCGCCGATCGCGTCACCGGCGAGCACGCCGAGCAGGGTGCCGACGTTCCAGGCCAGGAAGAGCAGCGTGCCGGCCAGCCAGAACGCTCGCCGCCGAGCTTGGCCGGCCGGTTGGGCCAGGGTGAGCGCGGTCGTCTCGTCGGTCATCAGGTGACTGCCGAGCAGCCGGTGCCGCAGCCGGGGGCCGAGGCTGTCACCGAGGGCGAGGCCGAACGGCAGGTGCCGGGCGTTGAGCAGCAGCCCGGCCAGCACGGCGGCCAGTGGGCTGCCGGCGGCCACCAGGCCGACCGCCATGAACTGCGCGCCGCCGGCGTAGAGGACCGCGGACATGGTCAGGGTGGCCCACACGGGTAGCCCGGCGGCGACCGCCACCGCCCCGAACGAGGCACCCACCGCGATCATGGCCGCACCGAGAGCAAGCACGTCGCGAAGCATCCGGGCGTCGGCTGTTCGTTGTACCGTACGCATGGTTCACCATGGTGAACAGATGACCGGTGTTCGTCAAACCGAACGTAGATCCGATGGAGCGAACGCATGCCTCCCGAACCGGCCGCTCCCCTGGCCACCATCGCCGCCGCTCTGCGCCGGGAACGGGACCGGGTCGGCATCTCGCTGACCGAGCTCGCCCGCCGGGCGGGAGTTGCCAAGTCCACCCTCTCCCAACTGGAGTCGGGGACCGGGAACCCGAGCGTGGAGACGCTCTGGGCGCTCGGCGTGGCGCTCGGCGTGCCGTTCAGCCGGCTGGTTGAGCCGGCCGACGACGGCATCCGGGTGATCCGGGCCGGAGACGGGCCACGGGTCCGCTCCGAGCAGGCCGACTTCACCGGCACGCTGCTCAGCGCCGGAGCGGCGCACCTGCGCCGGGACATCTACCTGATCGAGTTGGAGCCGGGCGCGGTCCGGGCCGCGGAAGGGCACACCCCCCGCAGCGTCGAGCACGTGGTGGTCGCCGCCGGCCGCCTGCGGGTAGGCCCCAAGGAGGGCACGGTCGACCTCGGCCCGGGCGACTACGCGACGTTCCCCGGCGACGCCCCGCACGCCTACGAGGCGTTGGTTCCCGGCACCTTCGCCGTACTCGTCATGGAACACCCCTGATCGAGCGCGGCCGGTCCCGCCCGGGCCGCTCCACCGGCGGGTGGGGTATCGTCGGAAACCAGATTCGGTTATCGGCCCAAATGTCCGAAACAGTAGGATAACGTTTGCGCCCGTGGGCAGTACCACAGTGGCGGTGAGCGAGCCCACGCCGTTACCCTCCATCCGCAGCCACGCCCTGCCGGAATGGGCGACTTGACCGGCACGCGAGGCCCCAGCGCGACAATTTGCAACGAGGTGACAACGCCGTGAGCGAGCGGACGCGAGCCGGCCACCGGGGCGTGGCAGGCGGCGACCGGACGCCCCGCGGTCACCGGGGCGCGCACGCGGACGGCCCGCCTCCTCTGGAGATCGGCCGACCGGCCGGGCTTGGCGACGGGTTCGGCGGATGAACGGCCGCTACACCGACCGGTGGCGGGACCCGAACGAACCGTCCTGGGTGGTTGAACCGACCACCGAGTGGCATCCCCAGTTTCCCGGCCAGCGCTACCCCGGCGACATCGGCCTGTCCCACCAGCCGCCCCCGCCGCCGCGCGGCCGGGCGACCGTGGTCGGCCGTACCGAGGTGCCGCCGCTCGCACCCACCCGCCCGGACGGCACCTACCTCGGCCGGTCCTGGGCGGACGAGGAGCCGGCCGAGACGCCGACCTTCGGCCGGTCCCAGGGCGACGAGCGGCCGGCCGACGCCTCCGCCTACGGCCGGCCCGAGGCGGAGGCCCCGCGTTACGACCACGAGCCGTACCGCCGGCCGCTGCCCGAGCCGCCTCGGCGCGACGATCGCCGTTCCCCCGAGTCCGACCGGCGGACCGCCTGGTCCGACCGGCGCCCCAGTGACGACCGGGGACCGGCCCGGGAGGCCGCCTGGCACCGGGACCAGCCCGCCGAGCGGTACGACACCCGCCGACCCCGGCACGAGCCGGCCGACCGGGACCCGGGGCACTCGTCGGCGCCACCGGTGTCCCCCGCACCGCGGACCCAGCCCGGCTGGGTGCCGGAGCCGGAGGAGGCGCCACGTCGGCGCGGCACGCAGGAGCGACCGGCCGCCGGATACGACCGGCACCCCGACGACGGGTACGGCAACCGGCCCAACCGGGGCCGCGACGGCCGGACGGCCGACGGCTGGGCCGCCGACGGGGCCGGCCAGTGGGCGCCTGTGGACGGTCGCTCGCTCTACCGCGACGACCGGTACCCCGACCGGGCCGCCGAGGACGCCCGCCGCCCCGAGCGGAGTACGGACGACGCGCGCCGCCCCGACCGGGCTTCCGACGAGGCGCGGCCGGCGGCGCGAGCCCGCACGGACGCCGGAGTCGGCGCGCCCAGCGAGCGGCGGTACCAGCCCGACGAGCGGGTCAGCGCGCCGCAGACACCCGACGGTGGACGCCGCCGCCAGCCCGAACAGGAGACGCCTGGTCAACCACGCCGGGACGACGAGCGGCGTCGACCCGACGCCGACCCGCACCGGCAGCAGCCCCGCGATGCGGCGGCCCGCGCCGAGGCGTACCCGGACCGGCGCCCCCGCGAGGAGACCCGGCCGGAGGCCTACCGCGAGGAGGCCTACCGCGAGCCGCGGTCGCAGCCGGGCCACCGACCGGACGGCGGCCTGCCCTGGCCACCGCCGGGTCCGGTGCGCCCGGACCGCACGCGCGAGGCGGGCTACCGTGCCGAGCCGCACCAGACCGCCGAACCGCAGCGCACCGCCGACTCCGGCCTCGCGTCGCGGCCGGCCACCCGGCCCGAGAGGCCTCCGACCGCGCCGTCCCGGTACGACGACCGGCCGGCACGCCCCGCCGCCACGGCTCCGCCCGCACCGGCCACCTCCGGCCGGACCGCCCCGCTCTCCCCGGAGCGACCGGTGTCGCCGGCACCCGTCTCCCCCGCCGCGCCCGGCCGGGACCGGCCCATCTCGACCGCCCCGATCTCTCCCGCGCCGACTGACCACGAGCGCCGACCGGCGGACCACACCCCGCCCGGTCGCCCGGATCGGGACCGGCCGGTGTCGGCGGCCCCGGTCTCCCCGGCGACGGACGTACCCGTCTCGGGTCCGCCGGCCGCCCGGCTGCGGCTGGAGTACCTGCCCGCGCCGGTGGACCCGCCGCTGCCCGACGAGCGCCCCGGCCCGCTGCCTCCCGAGCACCGGACGCCGACCGAACCGGCACCGACGGCCGGCGCGCGGCCCACCGCGCCGCCGCGTTACCCCGGTCCGGGCACCGACGACCGCCCAGCCGACCAGCGGCCCGGCGGGAAGCCGACCACGGACCGCCGCCCGACACCGCCGGAGCGGTCTGCCCCGTCGGGGGACGCGCGCCCGCCGGTCGCGCCGCCGCCCACCTGGCAGGCCCCGGAACCGCCGGCCACCCGGCCGACCCCGGCACCCACGGCCCAGGCATCCGCACCCGCCGACCCGGCACCCACGGCGGACGCCGATGCGGTGCTTCCGATAACTCCCGGCCGGCCGCGCCGCTACGTGCCACCCCCGCCGTCGTCGGAACCGCCGGTGGCGCCCGCTCCGGAGCCGGTCCAGGCTCCGGTCACCGGTGGACCGGCCGCCTGGTTCAGCCCCGCCCAAGCGGAGGAGTCCGACCAGGACGAGCCGGCGACGGACCGCCGACCGACCGACGCGGCCGACGATCGGCCTGCGGACGGCCAGGCCGGCTCCTCGACACCCACCAGAGCGGAGCACGACCCGTCGACACCGGTGACCGAACCGCCCGCCGACGGCTGGGCGACCGACCCGCGCCCCGATGCGACGGTCGAGCCGGCCATCGCGGCAACGGCACCGCAGGCCCAACCGGTCTCCGCACCGCCCGCGCGACCGGTCTCCGCACCGCCGGCCGAACCGGTCTCCAGCGACCGTGACCTCTGGACCGACGACATCGGCGCCGACCGGGAGTCCGCGGTCGGGTGGATACCGACCGAGGCGCCCGGACCGGTTTCCGCGCCACCGGCCCGCCCGGTCTCCGGACCGCCGGTCCACCCGGTTTCGGCACCGCCGGTCCGCCCGGTCTCCGGTGCACCCCGCACCTGGGCGGACGACCTGCTCGACGACGCACAGCCAACCGACGAGCCGACACCGACCGATGCCTCCCGGCCGGTCTCCGCTGCTCTGAGCGACGGAACGCGGCACTTCCAGACCGAACCCGCCGCCGAGGCCGACCACCAGTTCCCCGGCACGCCGAGCACGCCCACGTCCGACACACCTGCCGACTGGGAGGGCGATCGCCTCGCCGACCCCGAGCCGCTGGACCGGCCGACGTCGGCGCCGATCGACGCGCAGGTGGACCGGCCGGTCTCCGCACCCCCCGGAGCGGACACCGACCCGATCGAACGCGACCCGGCAGGCGAAGCGACCGCCGCGCCGCCCGACCCGCAGTCCGACGCGCCGGGCGGTCCGAGCACCGCCGGACCGGCGGCCGGTTCACAACCCGACGACTGGGCCGCTGCCGATGCGCCGCCGGCCCGACCGGCGCCGACCGACCACGACGCGGAGCACCCCGTTCCGGCGCCGCCCGTCTCCGCGCCGCCCGTCTCCGACCTGCCCGCACCGCCGGTCTCGGCACCGCCCGCAGCATCCGTCTCCGCTCCGCCGGCAGCGGCGGTGTCCGCACCGCCGATCTCCGCGCCGCCGGTGTCCGCCACACCGGTCTCCGCGCCGCCGGTCTCCGGGCCGCCAGTCTCCGGGCCGCCGGCCGCAGCAGTTCCCGAGCCGCGGAACGGGTCAGCCGAGGAGAGCGTGCCGGTATCCGCGCCACCCGACACGGCGCCGCCAGCGGCACCCCGCCGGACGCTGGCCGACCAGGGCGACCCGGAGCAGGTCCTTGCGGCGTACCGCTGGCGACTGGACCCGGTCACCCTGCGCGAGGATCTGACGGAGCCGGACGACCTACGGGCGATCCGGCGGCGGCTGACCGAGAAGTTGGGCTCGGCCACCGACAACCGGTCCCGCGCTCGGCTGCTCAGTCTTCGGGCGGTGGCCTCCCGGATCCTCGGCGACCTGGACGACGCGCTGGCCGACGGCCGGCTCGCCCTCACCTACGCCGAGGCCACCGGCGAGCTGCGCCGGACCGCGCTGGCCCAGGCCCGGCTGGCCCACGTGCTGCGCTGGCGCGGGGACTTCCCCGAGGCCGACCAACTCTTCGCCCAGGCCAACTCCGTCGAACTGCCCGACCGGCTGCGGGCCGCGCTGCACGAACACGCCGGTCGGTCCTGCTACGACCAGGGTCGGCTGATGGAGGCCTGCCAGCACTTCGAGCAGGCGCTCGACCTGCGCGGCGCCGGCGACGCCGACCTGCTGGACCGGATCCGGGTGGGCCTCGACGCGGTCACCACCCGGGCCGCGACGGATGGCTTCGGGCCGTACCCCCGGGGTCGGGACGAGGTACTCGACCGTGACCGGCCCCCGCTGCCGGGGCGGGACGGACCGCTGTGGGGGTACACCGACGCGGACGGTGACCTGGTCATCCCCGCCCGGTACGCCGAGGCGCAGCCGTTCCACGACGGGTTGGCCTGGGTCCGCCGGCCGGACACCGACCGGTGGTCGTTGATCAACCTGCTCGGTACGACGGTGATCCCGCCGACCTACCGCGCGGCGCGCCCGTTCAGCGACGGCCTGGCCTGGGTGGCGGACAACGCGAACGGCTGGCAGGCGATCGACGCGACCGGGGAGGTGCAGGTTCGGCCCGGTTTCGCCGACGTGCGACCGTTCCGCCGTGGGGTGGCCGCGGTACGGCGCGAGGGGTGGGGTGCGGTCGACCGGACCGGCCGGATCGTGGTGCCGACCCGGCACCACGGCTTCGCCACCGAGCTGGCCGACGGCCAGCAGGTCGACGGCTTCACCGACGAGGGCCTCGCCGTGGTCGACGTGGCCGGCAGGCGCGGTGTGGTGGACCGCAGCGGCACCGTACTGGTCCCGCCGGCGCACCCGATGCTGGTCATCCACCCGGTGGCGTTCCTGGTCGGCAGCAGCACCGGGCGGTGGGGTGCGCTCGACCGGCGTGGCGAGCCGCTGATCGACCCTGTACACCGCGATCGTGACGCGGTGCTGGCCGAGATCGACCGGCTGCTCACCGACGCCAACCCGGTGCTCTGATCGGCCGTTCAGAGTCCCGTAAACCAGCAGGGCTAGGGTCCAGTCATGGAATTCCGACACCTGGGCCGCTCCGGCCTGATGGTCAGCGAGATCTCGTACGGCAACTGGATCACCCACGGTTCGCAGGTCGAGGAGGACGCGGCGTTCGCCTGCGTCCGGGCCGCCCTCGACGCGGGCATCACCACCTTCGACACCGCCGACGTGTACGCCGGCACCCGGGCCGAGGACGTGCTCGGCCGGGCGTTGCAGAACGAGCGCCGCGAGGGCCTCGAAATCTTCACCAAGGTGTACTGGCCGACCGGACCGGGCCGCAACGACCGCGGCCTGTCCCGCAAGCACATCATGGAGTCGATCAACGGCTCGCTGCGCCGGCTGCGCACCGACTACGTGGACCTGTACCAGGCCCACCGGTACGACCACAGCACGCCGCTGGAAGAGACGATGGAGGCGTTCGCCGACGTCGTGCACTCCGGCAAGGCGCACTACATCGGCGTCTCCGAGTGGAGCGCGGAGCAGCTGCGCGCCGCTCACCCGCTCGCCCGGGAGCTGCACATCCCGCTGGTCTCCAACCAGCCGCAGTACTCGATGCTCTGGCGGGTCATCGAGGCCGAGGTCGTACCGGCCAGCGAGGAGCTGGGCATCGGCCAGATCGTCTGGTCGCCGATGGCGCAGGGCGTCCTGTCCGGCAAGTACCTGCCGGGGCAACCGCCGCCGGCCGGTTCCCGGGCCACCGACGAGAAGTCCGGTGCCGGCTTCATCTCCCGGTTCATGACCGACGAGATGCTGACCCGGGTCCAGCAGCTCAAGCCACTGGCCGAGCAGGCCGGGCTGAGCATGGCCCAGCTCGCCGTGGCGTGGGTGTTGCAGAACCCGAACGTCTCCTCGGCGATCATCGGCGCGTCCCGCCCCGAGCAGGTGCACGACAACGTGAAGGCGGCCGGGGTGAAGCTCGACGCCGAACTGCTCAAGGCGATCGACGAGATCGTCGAGCCGGTCACCGAGCGCGACCCGGCGAAGACCGAGTCGCCCGCTCAGCGGCCCTGACGCCAGTCCGGTCCGGTCGGCGCGGGTCCGCGCCGGCCGGACCGGGTCGGTCAGCCCGAGACGATCAGCCCTGCCAGAAGCGGATCAGCTCGAGGCCGGTGGCGTAGAGCCAGGAGGGCAGGCCGAGCAGGTCCCCCACTGCGAAGACCGCGTCGAAGAACCAGCCACCGATGCGCGGGTTCCACAGCAACGCGAAGAGCAGCAGGAAGCCGAACGGGGCGAACAGGTCGTACATCCGGCGCCACTGCGGGTTGAGCCACGGCTGGATCATGTTGCCGCCGTCCAGGCCGGGGACCGGCAGCAGGTTCAGCACGCTCGCGGTGAGCTGGAGGAACGCCAGCAGCGCCACGCCGGCCCAGAACTCCACCGGGCCGCCCGTCTGGGTGCCGAACCGTATCGCCGCCACCAGCACCAGCGTGAACAGCACGTTGGTCGCCGGGCCGGCGAGGCTGACCAGGGTGTGCCGCAGCCGGCCCGGGATGGCGTGCCGGTCCACCCACACCGCACCGCCGGGCAGGCCGATGCCGCCGAGCAGCACCACCGCCACCGGCAGCACGATCGACAGCAGCGGGTTGGTGTATTTCAACGGGTTGAGCGTCAGGTAGCCGCGGTGGGCGATGTCCCGGTCGCCGGCGCGGTAGGCCACCACCGCGTGGGCGTACTCGTGCAGGCAGAGCGAGACCAGCCACCCGGAAACCACGAAGAGGAACACGTCGAACCGGACATTGCCGTACCCGTTCCAGGTCAGCACCCCGCTGACCGCGAAGAGGGCGACCAGGCCGAGGAAAATCGGGCTGGGCCGGAACGCCTCCCGCGGCACCCCGAGCACCAGCCGCTCCCCACCCGGCCGGTCGTAGCCCATCACTCGGCCGTGGGCAGCAGGCTCATCCGGTAGTCCACCCGGTCGTCCTCCACGAGCGCGACCGAGGTGACGCCGGACGCCGCGAGCTCCCGCCAGGTCTGACCGATCCAGGATTCGGCGTCGGCCTGGCTGCCGAACGACTCCGCCGGTCCCTCGACCGTCTGGCCGTCCGTGCCCTCGTACCGCCAGCTCCACGCCATGCCGCGTCTCCCCTCGCCGCTGAAGTCCCCGTGGGACGAACCCTCGCCAGCGTAGTCGGCCCGGCGTGGAACGACCGCTCGCTCGCCTTCGACCGCGACCCATGGGTTGATCGATCCCCGTCGGGGCCGGCCGGTACGGTGGCCCAGTGCTGACACGGGGAGTGCTGCTCGGCGACCGGTACCGGCTGGGAGAGCGGGTGGCGACGGGCGGGATGGGCGCGGTCTGGCGCGGCACCGACGTGATGCTGGAGCGCGAGGTGGCGGTGAAGGTGCTGCTGCCGTCGCTGGTCGCCGACCCGGAGTTCACCGCCCGGTTCCGGGCCGAGGCGCGGATGCTGGCGGCGCTGCGGCATCCCGGCGTGGTCGCCGTGCACGACGTCGGGCAGACCGCCCTCGCCGACGGCAGCCGGGTCGACTACCTGGTGATGGAGTACGTCGAGGGCGAGCCGTTGAGCGCCCGGGTGCGCGGGGTGGGTCGACTGGACCCGGCCACCACCATGTCGGTGCTGGCGCAGGCGGCGGACGCGCTGCACACCGCCCACCTCGCCGGCATCGTGCACCGGGACGTCAAGCCGGGCAACCTGCTGGTCAAGGCCGACGGCCGGGTGGTGCTGGTCGACTTCGGCATCGCCCGCTCGAGCACCATGGCCGGGCTCACCGCCGCGAACATGGTGCTCGGCACCGCCTCGTACATGTCCCCCGAGCAGGCCACCGGGCAGCGGGTCTCCCCCGCCACCGACGTCTACGCGCTTGGCGCGGTGGCGTACTTCTGCCTGGCCGGGCAGCCGCCGTTCGACGGCGACAACCCCCTCGCGGTGGCGCTGCGGCACGCCCAGGAGGAACCAGCGCCGCTTCCGTCGGACACCCCGCCAGCGGTGGCGGCGGTGGTCGCCCGCGCGCTGGCCAAGCGCCCCGCGGACCGCTACACCAGCGCCGCCGAGCTGGCCGGCGCCGCCGCCGACGCCCGCGACGCGACCCTGGCCAGCATCCCGCTCGCCGCCCGCCCACCGTGGGCGCTGGCCGCCCCCACCCCATCCGTCCCGGGCCCGACCCCGCCGGCCGTCGCGCCGCCCGCCCCGAGCCCCACCCCGCCGGCCGTCGCGCCGCCCGTCCCGAGCCCCACCCCACCGCCCGTCCTGGGACCCACCCCGCAGGCCGTCCCGACCCCCGCGCCGACGCCATCGGCCCCGCCCACGGACCCGCGGCCCCGAGCGGCCTTCGGGACCGAACCGGTGGGGACCGGGCAGACCCGGGAGGACCCGTTCCGGACCGGGTCGGCCAGGCGGCGCGGGCCACTGCTGGTCGGGGTCGGTGCGGTCGTCCTCGTCGCGCTGGTCGCCGGGGCCGTGGCGGCACTGCGGCCCGGCTCCGACCCTGGTGGAACAGACGGTCCGCCGGCACTGGCCGGCGAATCGGTGTCGGCCGCGGAGGTCCCGCTGCCAAGCGGGGACGCGACCAGCCCGGGGCCCCTGCCCAGCGGCACGCCGGGCGCCAGCCGGACCGCGACCGCCGCACCGACCGGCGCCAGCGGCCAGCCCGGCGCGCCGGGCAGCGGTGCCCCGGCCCCACGCACCACCGCGCCGGGGACCACGCCGACCGGGGGGGCCAGCGGCCAGCCGACGTCCAGCGGCAGCCCGGCGGGCCGGCCCAACCCGTACACGGCGGCGCAGGCGTGCGGCAGCGGCTACCAGGTGATCGACTCGGCGACGCTGACCGGCGGTGACGGCCGCCGCCGGGGGCGGGTCTACCTGCTCTACCACTCGGGCAACGGCAACAACTGCGTGGTCACCCTCAAGGACACCGCGGTCGGCACGCCGTCGGCGGCGTCGGCGTACCTGGAGGTCCAGGGACGGGCCCGCAGCACCGACAGCGGGTCCTTCGACTACTACGCCGGGCCGGTGCGGGCCAGCGCCGCCGGGAAGTGTGTGAAATGGGGTGGCGCCACCGGCGGGGTCAGCTACGGCAGCGGGTTCGAACACTGCGACTGATCAACCGCGAGCGCCGGGCCGGCAGGCAGCGGGACGCCGGGCGGCCTTAAGGTACGGGCATGTCCGTAGACGGGTGGAACACGGTCCTGGTGCTCGGCGGTATCCGGTCCGGCAAGTCCGAGTTCGCCGAGTCCCTGGTCACCGACGCACCGGTGGTCCGCTACCTCGCCACCGCGCCCGAGGGTGACCCGGACGACACCGAGTGGGCGACCCGGCTCGCCGCGCACCGCGCCCGGCGGCCGGGCAGCTGGACCACCGAGGAGACGGCGGCCGAGCCACGGCGTCTGGCCGACGTGCTCGCGTCCGCACAGCCCAACGAGACGCTGCTGGTGGACGACCTGGGCGGCTGGGTGACGGTGCTGCTCGACCCGGATCATCAGCCCGCCGACGACGTGGCGACGATCGCCGAGCTGGCCGAGGCGATCCGCACCTGCTCGGCGCGGGTGGTGCTGGTCAGCCCCGAGGTGGGGCTGTCACTGGTGCCGACCACACCGCTGGGCCGGGCGTTCACCGACGCGCTCGGCGCGGCCAACCGCGCGGTCGCCGACGCCTGCGACGCGGTGGTGCTGGTGGTCGCCGGTCAGCCGGCCTGGCTGAAGCCGGCCGTCGCGCCCGCGAGCACCGGAGGTGCCGAGCCCGCGAGCGCCGCGACCGTGACCGAGCCGGCCGGCTCCCGGGCGGTCGTCTCCGCGCCGGTCGTCGTCAGCCTGGCCGACACCGAGCCGACCCCCGAGGTGCAGCTTCCGGACGTGCTGACCCACGCGCCGCCGGTCGCCCCCAACCAGGAGCCGGGCAACCCCTGGGCCGCGCCCACCATGGCGCTGCCGATGGTGGCCACCGGGCTGGTCATCCAGCCGGGCATGGAGCTGCCGATGCCCGACGAGTACACCGGCCCACAGGCGGTGGACCGGCTGGCCACGCTGGACGTTCCCGGTGCCGGGCTGGGTGTGCTGGACCGGGTGGTCGGCTTCGCCGCCGCCACCCAGGGCACCTCGACCCCGGTCGCCTGGGGCTCGGTGCGGGTGCTGCTGTTGCACGGCGACCACGCTGGCGGGGCGTCCGCCGGCACCGTCGCCGGCGATTCGGCACGCCGGGCCGCGCAGGCCCGCGCCGGCCTGGGCGCGTTGGCCCGGCTGGCCGCCGAGAGCGGTGCCAGCCTGCAGGTGGTGGACACTCCGGCCGCAGCGCCGATGGAGGACCAGCCGGCGCTCGCGCCGGAGCAGGTGGAGTCGGCGCTGCGCTACGGCTGGAGGTTGGCCGAGCAGGCCGCCGACGCCGGCGTACAGCTGCTCGTGCTGGGCGCGTGCGGCGCTGGCACCGAGGCGGCCGCCGCGGCGGTGCTGGCGGCCACCGCGGGCGCGGAGCCGCAGGCCGTGCTCAGCCGGGTAATCACCGACTCCGGCGAGATCGACGACGCGGCCTGGATGATCCGCTGCGCGGCGGTACGCGACGCGCTGCACCGCACCCGTCGCTCGCCGCGTACCGCCAAGGACGTGCTGGCCGAGCTGGGCGGCGGCGACGTGGCCGTGGCCACCGGCGTGCTGCTGGGCGCCACCGCCCGCCGGGTGCCGGTGCTGCTGGACGGGCCGGTCGGGCTGGCCGCCGGCATGGTCAGCCGCGATCTGGCCGGGCAGGCGCGGCACTGGTGCCTGCTCGCCGACCACGGCGGGCACCCGGCGGTGCGGCTGGCCGCCGACGTGCTCGGCCTCACCCCGCTGCTCGACCTGCGGCTGGACCTCGGCGAGGGGGCGAACGCACTGGTCGCGCTCCCGCTGCTGCGTTCGGTGCTGGCGCTGGCCGCTGCGCTGCCGGTCCACCCGTCGCTCGGCGGCGGAGAGCCGGAGCCGGCCCCCGAGGAGCCGGAGTACACCGATCCGGAGTACGCCGACCGGGAGTACACCGATCCGGAGTTCATCGAGCCGGAGCCGGACGGACCGGGCCCGGCCAGCACCGGGGCGGACGAGCAGCCGGCGTCGGGCTGGCGTGCCGGCTGACTCGCGGCTCGTCGCGGGGGCCCGGCTGGCGGTCACCACGTTCACCACCCTGCCGGTACGGGCCGGGCGGATCGACCGCCCGGTGGCCGGCACCGCGATGGCGCTCGCCCCGGCGGTCGGCGCGCTGCTCGGCGTACTGCTGGCTGGCGTACTGCTGCTGGCCGGCGCGCTCGCTCCCCCGCTGGTGGCCGCCGGTGTGACCGTGGGCGCCGCAGCCCTGCTCACCCGAGGGCTGCACCTGGACGGGCTGGCCGACACCGTGGACGCGCTCGGCTCGTACCGGCGGGGCGCGGCCGCGCTGGAGATCATGAAGAAGCCGGACGTCGGCCCGTTCGGGGTGGTCGCCCTGGTGGTCGTCCTGCTGGTGCAGGCGGCGGCACTCGCCGAGCTGGCCGGGCGGTCCTGGCCGGCCTGCCTCGCGGCGGTGGTCGCGGCGACCGCCGCCGGGCGGCTGGGCGTGACGGTGGCCTGCCGGCGGGGCGTGCCGGCTGCCCGGCCGGACGGGCTGGGCGCCATGGTGGCCGGGACGGTCGGCCCGGCCGCGCTGGCCGCCGGCGCGGTCGCCGTCGTGCTGCTGGCGGTGCCGGCGGTGCCGGACCGGCCCTGGCAGGGGCCGCTGGCCGTCGCGGTCGCACTCGCCGTCGCGGTGCCGCTGCTCACCCACGTGGTACGCCGGCTCGGCGGGATCACCGGCGACGTGCTCGGCGCGACCGTCGAGGTGGTCACCACGCTGGTCTACGTCGGTCTGGTGCTGTCCGGCTGAACCCGTCGAGGCGGGCCGGGTAGCGTTCGCCTCGACAGCACCGGCGCGGCCACCGGGGGACAAAGAATGCTCATCACGGACGACTTCCTGCCCGTACCGGTCCCGGAGTCGCTCAGCGCGACCTACCTGGTGCCGATGGCGGGGCTACCGAAGGTCAGCGCGAAGACCGCTGTGGCGGCGCTGACCGGCCGGCTGGCCGAGCCGGTGCACGGGTTGGCCCGGCAGATGCTGGACAGCCCGCTGATGAGCGTGGACACCCGGCCGATCGCGGAGTTCCCCGAGCTACCACCGGACCTGCTCACCGCGTTCGGCGCCACCGAGGCGCAACTGGCGCGGCTCGCCGCGGCGAGTCACCTGGTGGTGGTGCAGGCCGAGTACCGGCCCGGCTGGCCGCCCGCGCACGAGTGGGCGGCCCGCGCGGTCGCGGCTGCCGTGGCGGAATCCGTCGACGGCGACGTGGTGGACGTCTTCGGCCTGCAGTTCCTCGACCCGGCGACCGCGCTGCGCTCGCTCCCCGATGAGCAGGGCCGGATCCGGTTGGTGGACTGGGTGCTGGTGCCGTACTCCTCGGATGTGGAGGGTCTGTGGTTCACCACCAAGGGGCTGCGCCGCTTCGGGCTGCTGGAGTTGCAGACCCAGGGGGTGCCCGACCACCTCACCCGGGCCTGGGGCGCGGTGATGACCGGGGCGGCGCGACGGCTGCTGCGGGACTGGACCGACGGGCTCAACGGCGAGGAGGTGCCGGCGTTCGTGCAGTTGCCGGTGCTGGCCACGGTGACCGGGCATGACATCGCGGTGGCGTACGGCAACCCGGACCAGCACGGGGCGACCGCCCCGGTGCTGCTGCGCCTTGAGTTGGACCCGGCGACCGACCCGGAGGCCGACTCGTTCCTCAGCCTGCGCCCGCCGCCCGGGCATCCCGGTCCGGACGGGCGCTACTACGCGGCCGCCTGCGCGACGCTGTTCGCCGGGATCCAGCCGGACGTGCGCTACGCGCGCTCCGGCGACGCGATGAGCCGGGCGGTCGCCACTGCCCGGGCCGCGCTGGGCGACGCCCGGACCCGGTTCGTCGCCGGTCACCTGCCGGCGGAGTCACAGCTGGTGGTCAAGTACGGCCTGCCCGGTGACGACGGTCCGGAGTACGTCTGGGCGGGCGTCACGTCGTGGGAAGCCCCGGAGCGGATCGTGGGCGTCAGCGCCAGCGACGCGGCCACCGACCCCTCGGTGCGAATCGGCGTCCCGGTCGTGGTGGAGGCGACCGACGTGGTCGACTGGGCGGTGCTGGACGCCACCGGCGTCATCGAGGGCGGCTGGACCCAGGCCGTCCTCGACTCCGGCGAACCCCCGACCCCCACCCCCTGATCCCTCCCGGGGCCAGAGGTGGGGCAGCGGTTATTTGACTGAGGGGTTGACGAACGGGGGGCGGGTCACCTGCATGGGGGCCCGGCGGCCGCGGATCTCGATCTCGACGAGGTCGCCGTCGGCGAGCTTGGCGTCGGTGTCCAGCAGGGCCAGCGCGATGCCCTGCTTGCGGGTCGGTGAGAAGGTGCCGCTGGTCACCGTGCCGACCTGCGCGTCGCCGACGTGCAGGGTCATCCCGGGCCGCGGAATGGCCCGGTCGACGGCCACCAGGCCGCGCAGCGTACGGCGAGGGCCGGCGGCCTTCTCGGCGAGCAGGGCGTCGCGGCCCCAGAAGGCCGGCTTGTCCCAGCCAACCGCCCACCCGGAGCGGGCCTGCACCGGGGTGATCTCCAGGGACAGGTCCTGCCCGTGCAGCGGGTAGCCCATCTCGGTACGCAGCGTGTCCCGGGCGGCCAACCCGCAGGCACGCAGCTCGAAGCTCTCGCCGGCGGCGAAGAGCGCATCCCAGACCGGGACCGCGTGCTCCGCCGGCACCACCAGCTCGTAGCCCAGCTCGCCGGTGTAGCCGGTGCGGCAGACCGTCAGCTCCACCCCGGCCAGGCTGGCGGCGGAGAAGCTCATGTAGCCGTGCTCGGTGGGCAGGCCGAGGGCGGCCAGCAGCTCTGCCGAGCGCGGGCCCTGCACGGCCAGCACCGCGTACGCCTGGTGCTCGTCGGTGACGGTGATCTGCTTCGGCGCGGCGGCGCGCAGCCGGCGCACGACCTCGGCGGTGTTCGCGGCGTTCGGGATGAGGAAGACGTGGTCGTCGGCGTACAGGTAGGCGATGATGTCGTCCACCACGCCGCCGGTCGCGTCGTCGCAGCAGAGCGTGTACTGCGCCCGACCCGGACCGATCCGGCCCAGGTCGTTGCTGAGGCAGGCGTTGACGAACTCGGCCGCGCCGGGGCCGCTCACCCGGGCCTTGCCCAGGTGCGACACGTCGAAGACCCCCACCGCCGTACGCACTGCGGCGTGCTCCTTGAGCACCCCGCCGCCGGCGTACTCCAGCGGCATCTCCCAGCCCCCGAAGGGGGCGAACTTGGCGCCGAGAGCGGTGTGCCGCTCGTGCAGCGGGGAACGGCGCAGCCGGGTCTCGGCGGCGGAGGAGGTCACGTCGGTCATGGGTGGCAACTTACCGGGGGCAACGCCGCTGGTTAGCATCGGCGGGACCCTGTCAGCGCCATCGACGGGACAGCCCTGACGTCCGGCGGGTAGGTTCCGCCGGAGACCTTCATCGCCGGTACGCGACGACGCGGCCGGCCCGGCCCGCCCGGAGTAGCTTCAGTGACATCACCCCGCACCACCACCCTGAGCCTGGTCGACACCGACCCGGCGGAACTCGCCGTCGACGCGATCGTGATCGGCGTGCACAGCCAGACCGGAGAGCAGGACGCCACCAGCGGCCGCACCGGCACCCTGCTGCTCGCCAGCGGCGCGGAAAGCATCGCCGCCGCGTTCGACGGCAAGCTGACCGAGACCCTGGCGCTGCTCGGCGCGACCGGTGGCCCGGGCGAGGTGATCAAGCTGGCCACGCTGGGCACGGTCACCGCCCCGGTGGTCGTCGCGGTCGGGCTCGGCCCGGAGCCCTCGGGTGCCGCCCCGGCACCGGAGACGCTGCGCCGGGCGACCGGTGCGGCGATCCGGGCTCTGGCCGGCGCACCGAAGGTGGCCCTGGCCATGCCGCTGCCGGACGACGCCGACGCGCCGGCCGCCCTGCGCGCGGTCGCGGAGGGCGCGCTGCTCGGCGGGTACCGGTTCGCCGGCTACAAGACCCGGCCGCAGCCGGCCCGGCGGGAGCCGGTGGCCGAGGTGCTGGTCGCGGTGCCGGACGCCGGTGACGAGGGCGCCCAGGCCGAGATCAGCCGGGCGCAGGTGGTGGCCGGCGCGGTCCGGCTCAGCCGGGACTGGGTGAACACCGCGCCGAACGAGCTGCGCCCGCCGTCGTTCGCCGACGCCGTGGCCGACGCCGCCCGTGCCGCCGGCCTCGGCGTCGAGGTGCTGGACGAGGCGGCGCTGGTCGCTGGCGGGTACGGCGGCATCGTCGCGGTCGGGCAGGGTTCGGAGGCTCCGCCGCGGCTGGTGAAGCTGACCTACACCCCGCAGGATGGCGGCAACGGCAAGCGGGTCGCGCTGGTCGGCAAGGGGATCACGTTCGACACCGGCGGCATCTCGATCAAGCCGGCGCAGGGCATGTGGGAGATGAAGTCCGACATGGCGGGCGCCGCCGCGGTGGGCGCCGCCATGCTGGCGATCGCCGGGCTCAAGCCGGCGGTGGCGGTCAGCGCCTACCTGCCGATGGCGGAGAACATGCCGTCGGGCACCAGCTACCGGCCGGGCGACGTGATCAGCATGTACAGCGGCAAGAAGGTGGAGGTGCTCAACACCGACGCCGAGGGCCGGATGATCCTGGCCGACGCGATCGCCCGCGCCTGCGAGGACGGCACCGACTACCTGTTCGAGACCTCCACCCTGACCGGCGGCCAGGTCATCGCGCTCGGCAAGCGGATGGCCGGCGTGATGGGCACCCCCGAGCTGTGCGAGCGGGTCCGGACGGTCGGCGACGCGGTCGGCGAGCCGGCCTGGCCGATGCCGCTGCCGGACGACGTGCGCAAGGGCATGGACTCCGACGTGGCGGACATCTCGCAGGTCAACGCCGGGATGGACCGGGCCGGTCACATGCTGCAGGGCGGCGTGTTCCTGCGCGAGTTCGTGACCGACGACGTGGCGTGGGCGCACATCGACATCGCCGGGCCGGGCTACCACTCCGGCGAGCCGACCGGCTACTGGACCAAGGGCGGCACCGGCGTGCCGGTCCGCACCCTGGTGCAGCTGGTCGAGGACGTCGCCGTCAACGGCTGACCGTCAGAAGACCGACGACGACCGGGGCGCCCCAACACGGGGGCGCCCCGGTCGCGTTCAGTACCGCTCGGGGCGGCGCTTGCGGCGCTCGTTGAAGTCGCGCATGCGCTGCGGGTAGCCCATCAGCCGGACGTCGTACACCGGGATGCCCATCCGGTACGCGAAGCGCCGGGCGCCGTCCGGGCCGTCGACGCGCCGGCGGGTCCACTCCCCGTCGTCGGCGATCAGGATGACCGTGGTCTCGGTCACCGTCGTCCGCGGCTCGATGAACGCCTCGACGCCGCGCCGGCTCCGGACAAAGTTCTCCAGATGGTCGAGGTCGCCACGATCGGCCGCGCGGTCGTGGCTCGACACACGCGCCTGTTTACGGCGGCGGAACAATCCCACCGGACCTCTCCCCCACGTTTGTCATCGATAACGGTGCCAAGGGTACGTGTCACCGACGTGTCGTTGGGCACCTCGGTACGCACCCTGTGCCCAGTGGTGACAAGATGACCGAGGTGGGGTGTGTCCCTGTTACACCTCTGTGACCCCCGATGCAGTGACGCGACCTGGGAGTTGGACGTGAGCGAGCCGAACGACGCAACCTTCGACATCGTCATCCTCGGAGGTGGCAGCGGCGGCTACGCGACCGCCCTGCGTGCCGTCCAACTGGGCCTGACGGTCGCCCTGGTCGAGAAGGGCAAGCTCGGCGGCACCTGCCTGCACAACGGCTGCATTCCGACCAAGGCGCTGCTGCACGCGGCGGAGATCGCCGACCAGACCCGCGAGTCGGAGCAGTTCGGTGTGAAGGCCGAGCTGGTCGGGATCGACATGGCCGGGGTCAACGCGTACAAGGACGGGGTGGTCTCCCGCCTGTACAAGGGCCTGCAGGGCATGCTCAAGGGCAACAAGTCGATCACCATCGTCGAGGGGCGCGGCACGCTGGTCGCGCCGAACACCGTCGAGGTGGACGGCAAGCGCTACACCGGCCGCAACGTGGTGCTGGCCTCCGGCTCGTACGCCAAGAGCCTGCCCGGCCTGGAGGTCGACGGCGAGCGGATCCTGACCAGTGACCACGCCCTGGTTCTGGACCGGATCCCCGCCTCCGCGATCGTGCTCGGTGGCGGTGTGATCGGCGTCGAGTTCGCCAGCGTGTGGAAGTCCTTCGGGGTGGACGTGACGATCGTCGAGGCGCTGCCCCGCCTGGTGGCCGCCGAGGACGAGGAGTCGTCGAAGGCGCTGGAGCGGGCGTTCCGCAAGCGGAAGATCAACTTCAAGGTCGGCAAGCCGTTCGAGAAGGTCGAGAAGACCGAGAACGGCGTCAAGCTGACCATCCAGGGCGGCGAGACCGTCGAGGCCGAGCTGCTGCTCGTCGCCGTCGGTCGCGGCCCGAACACCGCCAACCTCGGGTACGAGGAGCAGGGCGTCAAGATGGACCGCGGCTACGTGCTGACCGACGAGCGGCTGCGCACCAGCGTGCCGAACGTCTACGCGGTCGGCGACATCGTGCCCGGCCTCCAGCTCGCGCACCGCGGCTTCCAGCAGGGCATCTTCGTCGCCGAGGAGATCGCCGGCCAGACCCCGGCCGTGATCGACGAGGTCGGCATCCCGCGGGTCACCTACTCCGACCCGGAGCTGGCGTCGGTCGGCCTGACCGAGGCGAAGGCCAAGGAGCAGTACGGCGCCGACAAGGTGAAGACGTACAACTACAACCTGGGTGGCAACGGCAAGAGCCAGATCCTCAAGACCGCCGGCTTCGTGAAGCTGGTCCGGGTGGACGACGGCCCGGTGGTCGGCGTGCACATGGTCGGCGCCCGGGTGGGTGAGCTGGTCGGCGAGGCGCAGCTCATCTACAACTGGGAGGCCTACCCGGCCGAGGTCGCCCAGCTCGTGCACGCCCACCCGACCCAGAACGAGGCCCTGGGCGAGGCGCACCTGGCCCTCGCCGGCAAGCCGCTGCACGCGCACGCCTGACCACGACAACCCGCGGCGTCCGGCGACGGGCGAAGATCCCACCAGGGGAATGAAGGAGTCTCAGAAAATGCCGGTATCGGTCACCATGCCCCGGCTCGGCGAGAGCGTCACCGAGGGCACCGTCACTCGCTGGCTCAAGCAGGAGGGCGACACGGTCGAGGTCGACGAGCCCCTGCTCGAGGTCTCGACCGACAAGGTCGACACCGAGATCCCGTCGCCTGCGGCGGGCGTGCTGAGCCGCATCGTGGTCGGCGAGGACGAGACCGCCGAGGTCGGCAGCGAGCTGGCCGTCATCGCCGGTGAGGGCGAGTCGGCGGGTGGCGGCGAGGCCGCCCCGCAGGAGCAGCAGCAGCAGGCCCCGGCCGAGCCGGCCGCCGAGCCGACGGCCGCCGCCGAGGGCACCGCCGCCGAGGTGGCCCAGGACGAGGCGCCGGCTCCGGCCGCCGCGCCTTCGGGCGAGGGCACCGCGGTGAAGATGCCGGCCCTGGGCGAGAGCGTCACCGAGGGTACGGTCACCCGCTGGCTCAAGCAGGTCGGCGACACCATCGAGGTGGACGAGCCGCTGCTGGAGGTCTCCACCGACAAGGTGGACACGGAGATCCCGTCGCCGGTCGCCGGCACGGTGCTGGAGATCAAGGTCCCCGAGGACGAGACCGCGGCGGTCGGCGCCGACCTGGCGATCATCGGCGTTGCCGGTGCGGCCCCCGCGCCGGCGAAGCCGGAGCCGAAGCCCGAGCCCCAGGCGGAGGCCAAGCCGGCGCCCAAGGCCGAGCCGAAGGTCGAGGAGCCGACCCCCGGCACGTCGTACAACGAGCCGGCCGCGGCGGCCGAGACCTCGGCGCAGCCGGCGAAGGCCGAGCAGGCCGCGCAGCCGTCCGCGCCGACCCCGACGCCGCAGCGCCCGTCCGCTCCGGCGCAGGGTGGCGGCGAGGAGGCCGCCGGTTACGTCACTCCGCTGGTGCGCAAGCTGGCCAGCGAGCACGGCGTCGACCTGTCCTCGCTCAACGGCACCGGCGTGGGTGGTCGGATCCGCAAGCAGGACGTGCTGGAGGCGGCCGAGAAGGCGAAGGCGGCCAAGGCCGCTCCCGCCGCGCCGCAGCCGGCCGCCGCCGCTGCGGCCCCGGCCAAGCCGGTCGCGAAGCCGCAGCCGAGCGGCAAGCGGGGCACCACGGAGAAGCTCACCCGGATCCGTAAGGCCATCGCCACGCGGATGCAGGAGTCGCTGCACGAGATGGCGCAGCTCACCACGGTGATCGAGGTGGACGTCACCCGGATCGCCAAGCTGCGGACGCAGGCGAAGGACTCCTTCCAGCAGCGGCACGGCGTGAAGCTGTCCTTCCTGCCGTTCTTCGCTCTCGCCGCCGTCGAGGCGCTGCAGACGTACCCGATCGTCAACGCCCGGATGGACCTGGCGGGCGGCACGATCACCTACCCGGAGGCGGAGCACCTCGGCATCGCCGTGGACACCGAGCGGGGTCTGCTGGTTCCAGTCATCCACAACGCCGGCGACCTCAACCTGGGCGGCATCGCCAAGCGGGTCGCGGACCTGGCCGAGCGGACCCGGACCAACAAGATCAGCCCGGACGAGATCGCCGGGGCGACCTTCACGCTGACCAACACGGGCAGCCGGGGCGCTCTCTTCGACACCCCGATCGTGCCGTCGCCGCAGTCGGCGATGCTCGGCACCGGTGCCGTGGTCAAGCGGCCGGTCGTGGTCAACGACCCGGATCTGGGCGAGGTCGTGGCGGTCCGGTCGATGGTCTACCTGGCCCTGTCCTACGACCACCGGCTGATCGACGGCGCCGACGCGGCCCGCTTCCTGGCCGCGGTCAAGGAGCGGCTGGAGGCCGGCAACTTCGAGTCGGAGCTGGGCCTGGCCTGATTCCGAGCCAACCGAAAGGGCGCCCCGGTCGTCGACCGGGGCGCCCTTTCGTCGTTCGTAATGGGCGGGCGCCGGCCAGGTCGGAACCGGGCCGGCGCCGGAGGGCTCAGCCCTTGAGCAGCTGGGTCGAGACCTCCCAGAGCCGCTCGGCGGCCTCCGGGTCCAGCGCGTACTCCGCGACGCCGCGACGATCGCCGGGCTTGGCCGGGCCGGCCTCCTGGCTGTCCTCGAAGTACCGCCCGCCGACCCCGTCGAGCAGCGGCGACGCGGCGACCAGCACCGAGGTGGCGGCACCCTGCTCGGGGGTCTTCCAGGCCGCCGCGTTGCCCGCGCGCAACCGGTCGAGTTCCTCGTCGCTGACATAGCGCTGGAGGTTGGTCCGGATCGCCCCGGGCATCAGCGAGTTGGCCACGATGCCGTCGTCGGCCCAGCGCCGGGTCGCCTCGACGGCGAAGAGCACGTTGGCCGTCTTGGACTGCCCGTACGCCTGCCACGGCTCGTACGCCCGGCGGTCGTACTGGATGTCCTCGAAGACCACCGGCGAGCGCAGGTGCGCGGCGGAGCTGACCGAGACGATCCGGGCCCCGTCGGCGGCGGCCAGCGCCGGGCGCAGTCCGGTGGCGAGCGCGAAGTGCCCCAGGTGGTTGGTGGCGAACTGCATCTCCCAGCCCTGGGAGGTCCGGCTCAGCGGCGCGGCCATGATGCCGGCGTTGTCGACCAGGATGTGCACCGGGCCGTCCCAGTTGGCCACGAAGTCGGCGACCGAGTCCTGGTCGGCGAGGTCGAGCGGGGCGACCAGGATCCGGTCGTTGCCGGTCGTGGCGGTGATGTCGTCGGCGACGCGCTGCCCGGCGTCGGTGTTGCGGACGGCCAGGGTGACCTGCGCGCCGGCGCTGGCCAGGGCGCGGGCGGTCTCCACGCCGATGCCCGACGACCCGCCGGTGACGATCGCCCGCCGCCCGCCGAGGTCCACGCCCTGGATCACGTCCATGGCGGTGGAGTCATGGGTGAACGGTGTGATGATCGGGGTGCTCGTCGTCATGATCCATCCTTGTCCGGGTGGGGCGGACCGACCGGCCCGCCACTACGATGGAAGCGGAGGATCCTCCGCTACGGTCGAGACTAACCGGAGTTTCCTCCGGATACCACTGCGGGGTGCACCCGTCGGCCGCACCAGCCAAGGAGGAGACGTGCCGGAGACCGGCCCCCGCCCGCTACGGGCAGACGCGCTGCGCAACCGGGAGCGGCTGCTGGAGGCCGCGGTCCAGGCGTTTTCCCGCCCCGGGCCGGAGGTAACGCTCGACGCCATCGCCCGGGAGGCCGGGGTGGGCATCGGCACCCTCTACCGCCACTTCCCCACCCGCGAGGCGCTGGTCGAGGCGGCGTACCGCAACGAGCTCGGCAAGCTCTGCGACGCCGCGCCTGAACTGCTCGACCGGTTGCCGCCGGATCGGGCGCTACGCAACTGGATGTCCCGGTTCATCGACTACCTCGCCACCAAGCGCGGGATGGCCGACGCCCTGCGCCTGGTGATCGCCGCTGGCGCCAACCCGTACGCGCAGAGCCGGGACCGGCTGCTGGAGGCGCTGGGCCGGCTGCTGGCCGCGGGCGTCGCGGCTGGCAGCGTCCGGGCGGACGTGGAAACCGGCGACGTGCTGGTAAGCCTGAGCGGGATCTCCCTGGCCGCCGGTGAGCGTGCCCAGGCCGACCGGCTGCTCGACCTACTGATGGACGGCTTGCGGCACCGACGAGCGGGCTGACCCGTTCCGGCCTCCGCCCAGGCTGGACGCTGCCAGAGTGGGTTCGTGGGTGGCTTCCGGCGGCATGGGCAACTGGGGCCGGCCGTCCCGATCGCCCCCGGCGCACGGGTGGACAAGTTCGAGGTCTTCTTCGACCTGGTCTTCGTCTTCTCGTTCTTCATCATCACCCGCGCGACCGCCGCGAACATCTCCGGCCGGCAACTGCTGCACGCCGGCCTGGTCCTCGCCGTGCTCTGGTGGATCTGGGTGGTGCACAGCCTGGTCGCCACCCGGGTCCGACTCGGCGAGGGCTACGTCCCGGTGCTCATGGTGATCGCGATGGTCGCCCTGTTCGCGTTCGCGCTGGGGCTGCCGCAGGCGTTCAGCGACCCGAAGGGAAGCGCCTCCGGCCCGATGCTGGTGGCCATCAGCTACGTCGTGGTCCGGGCCGTTCACATGATCCTGTATCAGCATGTGGTGCGGGACAGCCCGCAGGAGCGGCGGCAACTGCGGCGGTTCGCCCCGGAGCTTGCGGTGAGCATCGCGCTGCTGCTGGCCGCCGCGCTCATCCCGCCGCAGATCACCGACCCCGACCAGGCCGCCATGGTTCGCGACGGGCTGTGGATCGCCGTGGTGGTGGTGCAGTACGCCACCGGCTTCATCGTCGGCACCTGGGGCTGGGGGGTGACCAGCGCCGAGCACTGGACAGAGCGCTACGACCTCATCCTGATCATCGCTCTGGGCGAATCGGTGATCTCCACCGGGGTGGGCGGCAACCTGCTCGGCAAGCCGGTCACCTGGCCGGCGGTGGCGGCCGCCGCGCTCGGCATCGTGGTCACCGCTGCCCTCTGGTGGGCGCACTTCGACTTCATCGGGCCAGCCGCCCGGATCGCCCTGCACGCGGCGGAGGGTGGGCCCCGGGTGGCGATGGCCCGCGACGCGTACGCGTACCTCTACCTGCCGATGATCGCCGGGGTGATCCTCTTCTCCATCGGCAACGAGCAGGTCCTGCACAAGATCACTGACCCGGCCGGCGGGATCGCCGAAAAGGTCGAGGGACCGGCGGTGCCGATGCTCTTCGGCGGGTTGATCTGCTACTTCGCCACCAACATCCTGTTCCAGCTCCGCACCCTGCACACCGTCAGCTGGACCCGCGTCGGCGTCATCGTGGTGCTCACGCTGGCCCTCCCGATCGGTCAGCACCTGCCGGCGCTGGGTGCGCTCACCCTCGCGACCGTGATCTGTGTCGGACTGGTGGCCGTGGAGGTGATGGTGATGGCCAGTTCCCGGCACGCGCTGCGATCCGTCGTCTTCCAGGAGCGGACCACCCACGAGGCCAACGAGGCCGCCTGGCGGGCCCGCTGGCACGACCTCAGGGAGCCGGACGACCCCACCACGCCCTGACCCCTCGGGATAGGATCCGGCCCAGCGTCGCGGTGCACCCGGCACGAAGGCCGCCGTGGGCATGGAGGCGCGGGGACAGCATGGGACAAACGTGCACCCAACCAGTTCACCGGCCGGCCGGCTCGCCGCCGTCGGCAATCAGATGATCGAGATCCACCTCTGGCTCAGCGCGGAGCTGGCCCGCCTCCGGGCGAGCCTCGACCCCGCCTCCCCCGGCGAGGTCCGCCCATCGCGGGACCTGCGGGCCCACTGCCTCACCTTCTGCGCCGCCCTCGGCCGGCACCACACCGGGGAGGACGCCGGCGCCTTCCGGCTGCTGGCCGACCAGGTCCCCGAGCTACGCCCCGTCATCGCCAACCTGATCACCGACCACGAGGTGGTGGCCGGGATCCTGGAGCGGGTCGAGGACCTGCTGGGCGATGTTACGGCGATGCCGGCCCAACTGCGCGGCGAGCTGGACGGGCTGGCCGCGCTACTGGAGTCGCACTTCCGGTACGAGGAGAAGAGGCTGGTCAACGCGCTGAACGCGCTCACCGGCCAACCCGGGACCGCCGAGGAACTCCTCGGCCTGACCGCGCCGCAACCCGCCGACTGACGGCTGTTCGCCGCCCGAGCCGCCTACGAGCCGGGGCGGGCGGCTGCCGTCGGCTGCCCGGCCTCCGGCCCCGGGCCGGGCAGCCGCTCGTAGAAGCGGATCTTCTCCCGGAGGTGGTCGTACTGGCGCTGGAGCAGGCGCATCTGGTCCTCGACCCGCACCGCGTGCCGTTCCAGCAGCGCCCGCCGCTCGTCGGTGGTGTGCTCACCCTCCCGGGCCAGCTGCGCGTAGCGACACATCTGGGCGATCGGCATCCCGGTGTCGCGCAGGCAGCGGAACAGCACCAACCAGCTCAGGTCGTCGTCGCTGAAGACCCGCTGGCCGCCCGCCGTCCGGCCCACGTCGGCGAGCAGGCCGATCTTCTCGTAGTACCGCAGCGTGTCCAGGCTGAAGCCGCTGCGGCGGGCAGCCTCCGCGGGGGCGTAACCACTCATGTCCCGAGAGGGTAGTGCTTGACCTGGAGTGCACTCCAGGTTGGAGGCTGGTCCGCATGACGACGACACGGACGCTGGGACGCAGCGGCATCGAGGTGAGCGCGATCGGGATGGGGTGCTGGGCGATCGGCGGCCCGCTCTGGGGTGACGACGGGCAGCCGTTCGGCTGGGGCGAGGTGGACGACGACGAGTCGATCCGCACCATCCACCGCGCGCTCGACCTCGGGGTGACCCTGTTCGACACGGCCAGCAACTACGGCGCCGGGCACAGCGAGCGAATCCTCGGCCGGGCTCTGGCCGGGCGGCGGGACAGTGCGGTGATCGCCACCAAGTTCGGCAACGTCAGCGACGAGGCCACCCGGCGGGCGCTCGGCACCGACGCCAGCCCCGCCTTCGCGGTACGCAGCCTGGAGGACTCGCTGCGCCGGCTCGGCACCGACCACGTCGACCTCTACCAACTGCACATCAACGAGCTGTCGGTGCCCGCCGCGCTCGACCTGGTCGGCACCCTGGAGGACCTGGTCGGCCAGGGCAAGATCCGGGCGTACGGGTGGAGCACCGACGACCCGGCCTCGGCGGAGGCTTTCGCGGCGGCGGGCGCGCACTGCGCCGCCATCCAGCACGACGAGTCGGTGCTGCGGGACAACGCGGCGGTGCTGGCGGTCTGCGACAGCTACGACCTGGCCAGCCTCAACCGTGGGCCGCTGGCGATGGGGCTGCTCACCGGGTCGACCCGGGCGGTCGGCGCGGACGACGTGCGCGGCCGGGCACCGGAGTGGCTGGAGTGGTTCACCGACGGACGCCCGACGCCGCGCTGGGCGGCCCGGGTCGAACAGGTCCGGGCGACGCTCACCGCCGACGGGCGCACCCTGGCCCAGGGGGCGCTCGGCTGGCTGCTGGCGCGCAGCCCGCGTACCGTGCCGATCCCCGGCCTGCGCACGGTGGCCCAGGCCGAGGAGAACCTGGCCACCCTGGCGCTCGGCCCGCTGAGCGCCGAGGCGTACGCCGAGGTGGAGCGACTGCTCGCCGACCTGCGTCCGGCCCACGCGGCCTGACCACCGGGTCCACGCCCCGGGCGCCGTCAGCGGAAGTCGTCCGCGTGTTCGGCGGCCCAATGCCGGAACGTGCGCCCGGGGCGTCCGGTCACCTGCTCGACGTCCGGGGCGACCCAGCCGTTGCCGTCGGGATACCGCCCCATCTCCAGGAACCACTCGATCACCTCGGCGGGGTAGTCATCCTTCCAGTGCTCCCGGGCCTGCTCCGGGGTCAGCTCGTCGAACCGCACCGGACGGCCGATCGCCTCGCCGATCATCCGGACCGCGTCCCGGCGGCGGACCGGCTCCGGCCCGGTCGGCTGGTACACCCGGCCGGCGTGGCCATCGTCGGTGAGCGCGGCCAGGATGACCGCTGCGATGTCCGCCTCGTGGACCAACGCGCTGTTCCAGTCCCCGAACGGCGCCCGCACCACCCCCTCGGTCCGGATGCCGGCCGCCCAGTCCCGGGTGTTCGCCATGAACTCGCCGGGGAAGACGTGCGTCCACTCCAGGCCCGAGTTCTCGACGGCCCGGTGCAGGGGCCGGTGGGGTGCCTCGATCGGGTCGTCGTCCGCCCGGCTCGGATCGTTGTGACCGAGGTGGGTGACCCGGCGGACGCCGGCCTGCCGAGCCAGCTCCAGGATCTCCGCACCGGTGGTCAGCGGCCCGTACCCGTCCATCGCGACCAGGTGCATGCGCGTCACGCCGCGCAGCGCCGGGGCCAGCGTGTGCGGCCTGGCGAAGTCACCCGCCACCACCTCCACCCGGCGGGGCAGGGCGGCAGCCGCCGGCGAGGCGGGGTCCCGCGTCAACGCGCGTACCTCGTGGCCGGCGGCCACCAGTTGCCGGACCAGGCTGCCTCCGACGGTCCCGGTCGCTCCGGTCACCAGGATCGGCATGGTTCCTCCTCACGGGTTGCCCGACGGCGGGCATGGAGCGCCAACCCCCCCATTCGGGGGCTCACTCGGATGGCTCATGGTCAGTCAGATCGACGCCGGAAGCAATCGCGAACATCGCATTCACGTTCGCTCTGACCTGCGGAAACACGCCGACCGCCGAATGCGCGCGACAGCCTTTTTCGGCGCCAGGAACGCCCGTTGACCTGCGTTTTCCACGCCGCCCGGTGGATCCGCGCAGATTTCTTCGCCGGGTCGCTCCGCAGCCGGTGACGTCGGCCGCCCGACGCATCCACCGACGGCGTTCTGGGCGAAGATGAGGACATGCGGATCCTTCTGGCCGGCGCGTCCGGCTTCCTCGGCACCCGGCTGGTCGACCGGCTCTCGGCCGACGGCCACCAGGTCACCCGGCTGGTTCGCCGGCCCGCGCGCGACCCGCGGGAGCGGCGGTGGGATCCGGCCGCCGGGCAGCTCGACCCGGCGACCGTCGCCGAGTCGGACGCGGTGGTCAACCTGGCCGGCGCGGGGGTCGGCGACAAGCGCTGGAACGACGACTACCGGCGGTTGATCCGTACCAGCCGGGTGGACAGCACCAGCACCCTGGCGACCGCCATCGCCGGGCTGCCGGCCGCCGACCGGCCGCAGGTGCTGTTGAACGCCTCGGCGGTGGGTTGGTACGGCAACACCGGCGACCGGGTCGTCGAGGAGGACGCCCCGGCAGGTGAGGGCTTCCTCGCCGACGTCTGCCGGGTCTGGGAGGCCGCGACCCGGCCGGCGGAGGACGCCGGGGTACGGGTGGTGCGGCTGCGCACCGGCCTGCCGCTGCACCGCGACGGTGGGCTGCTCAAGCCGCAGCTGCTGCCGTTCAAGCTGGGCATCGCCGGCCGGCTGGGCAGCGGCCGGCAGTGGCTGCCGTGGATCTCGATGGCCGACTGGCTGGACGCGATCCGCTTCCTGCTGGACCACGCCGACATCGCCGGCCCGGTGAACGTGGTGGGGCCGAACCCGGTCACCAACGCCGAGTTCACCCGGGAGCTGGCCCGGCAACTGCACCGGCCGGCGATCATCCCGATCCCCGCGCTGGCGCTCAAGGTGGTCCTCGGCGGCTTCGCCCACGAGGCCCTCACCAGCACCCGCGTCCTACCCGCCGTGCTCACCCGGGCCGGCTACCAGTACCACCACCCAGACCTCCGCACCGCTCTGCACGCCGCCCTCACCGAGTAACCCCACCGCCGTCGATCATGAAGTTATTGCCAGCCACCTCGGCGTGTCGTGGCAACAACTTCATGATCGACGGCGGTCAGCGCCCCGGGGGGTGGGATGGGGTGGGGGGTTAGCAGCCTATTACCCAGTGGTTGGGGGCGGTCTGCTTGAGGGCGCTGATGTAGAAGGTGTTGTAGAGGCCCATTCGCTGGTTGGAGCCGTTCGCGTAGGCGTAGCCACCGGAGTGGTACGCGCGGCCGGCGGCCACGTGCGCGTAGTTGCTGGCGGTCACGCAGGTCGGGGGCGTGGTGGGGGTCGGCGTGGGGGTGGGGGTGGGGGTGGCCGTCGGGGTGGGGGTTGGGGTGGTTCCGCCGCCGTTCAGGCCGAAGAAGAGCGCGTCGCGGTACGTCGAGCAGATGGTGTCCAGGAAGTACGCGGCGGCGGTGCCGCACTGATCGGCGCCGGAGCCCGGGTCGACCGGGGTGCCGTGACCCATTCCGGATACCCGGTAGAGCCGCACGTCGTCGTTGCCGTACACCTCCAGGCTGGTGCCGGCGGGCAGCGACGAGGTGCTGCTCGGGGTCTGCGAGACGCCCCGCACGTTGGTCCACTGGTCGCGCGACTCAGTGCCGTTGAGCGGGGCGACGGTCGTGTCCGAGGTGCCGTGCCAGATGGCCACCCTGGGCCGCTGGCCGGTGTAGCCGGAGTACGCGCCGCGGACCAGGTCGCCCCAGGCCGCCGGGCTCTTGTCCGCGCCCGGGTTCATGCAGCTGAACGCGTTGACCATGCTGGTGGCGCAGCGGTACGGAATGCCCGCGATGATCGATCCGGCGGCGAAGACGTCCGGATACGTGGCGAGCATGACCGAGCTCATCGCCGCACCCGCGGACAGGCCGCTGACGAAGACCCGGGCACTGTCCACCCCGAAGTTCGCCTTCGCGTGGTCGACCATCTGCTTGATCGACAGCGCCTCACCCTGACCCCGGGCGGTGTCCCCCGGCTCGAACCAGTTGAAGCAGCTGTTGGCGTTGTTGCCGGACTTCTGCTCCGCCACGATCAGCGCGAACCCCCACTGGTCGGCGTACTTGCGCCAGCCGGAGTTGGTGAAGTAGCCGGACGCGTTCTGGGTGCAGCCGTGCAACAGCACCACGGCGGGCGGGTTGGCCGGCAGGTTGTCCGGCCGGTACGCGTACATGGCCAGGTTGCCGGGGTTGGAACCGAAGCTGGCGACCGCGGTGAGGCTGGCAGCCTGGGCAGGCGCGGCCAGGGCGACGACGCCGGCGGCGGCGAGGACGAGCCCGGCGACCACACCGGTCAGCCGGGTGAGGAGGGATGAGGAGCGGCGCACGGCGGCCTCCCGGGGCGAAATGTGAACTGGGTCACGGTCGAATTGCCGAGACGTTACGTCGATGTGTCGCCGCTATGACATGGGGCACACTCACACATTCACCGACGTCAAGATGTGCTCCCGGTTCGGCCGTCCCGCGACGCGATGTGTGCCCGAAGGTTCCGTGTCTGACCGGCCGGTCCAGGTCCGGTTGGTAACGTCCGCTGCGTGCCGTCCTCCCCGTCGCTGGCCACCGGGCCCGCACCCGCGTCACCGCCGCACACCGTGCGGGACCGCCGGGCCGACCTGATCGTCGTGCTGGTGGCGCTCGCGCTCGCCGTCTGGGTGACCAGTGGGCTGTGGCGGGACCCGAACCTGCGCACCATCACCGTCAACTCCAGCGACCAGGCGCTCTTCGAGTGGCTGTTGGCCTTCGGCGGGCACGCGGTCACCCACGGGGACAACCCGCTCTTCACGTACCTGATCAACGTCCCGGACGGGGTCAACCTCGCGGTCAACACCTCGATCACGGTGTACGCGGTGGTCTTCGCCCCGCTCACGTACCTGATCGGGCCGCCGGCGACGTTCCTGGTGATCCTCACCCTGAACCTGCTCGCCACCGCGCTGGCCTGGTACTGGCTGCTCTCCCGGCACCTGGTCCGCAGCCGGCTGGCCGCCGGGATCGGCGGCCTGTTCATCGCCTACTCCCCCGGCATGGTCTCGCACGCCAACGCCCACCTGAACTGGACCGCGGGCTGGCTGGTGCCGCTGCTGATCTGGCGGCTGTTCGCGCTGCGCCGGCCCGGGCACTGGCTCCGGGACGGGGTGATCCTCGGCGTCCTGGTCGCGGTGGCCTTCTCGATCGCCGCCGAGGGCCTGTTCTTCACCGCGCTCGCGCTCGGAGTGTTCGTCGCCGTCTGGGCGGTACACCCGGCCCACCGGGCCGAGGCGCGGGCCGTGCTGCCCACCTTCCTGCGCGGGCTCGGAGTGACCGCGGTGGTGGCCGCCGCGCTGCTGTCGTACCCGCTGTGGCTGCACTTCGCCGGACCGCAGCGGTTCCACGGCACCGGCTTCGACCCCGTGACCCACTCCGAGGACATCGCCGCGTTCGCCGCCTTCCCGCGCCGCTCGCTGGCCGGTGAGGCCGGGCTGGGCACCTCACTGGCACCGAACTCGACCGAGGAGAACTCGTTCTTCGGCATTCCGCTGCTGGTGCTCACCGTGGTCTGCTTCGTCGCGCTCTGGCGGCGGGCCGACGCCGGCCGCCGGGCCACCCTCTGGGCTCTGGGCGCCACCGCGTTGATCTTCACGGTGCTCTCCTTCGGGCCGGTGGCGAAGGTCGACGGGCGGCGCACCGACCTGCCGATGCCGTTCGACCTGCTCGGGCAGTTGCCGGTGGTGAACGCCGCGCTGCCCGCCCGGCTGGCCCTGGTGGTCGCGCCGGTGATCGGCGTGCTGCTGGCGTACGCCATCGACCAGTTGCGCGCCGCGCCGCCCCGGCACCGCTCCACGGAGTTGGCCTGGTCGCTCGGGTTCGCGGTGGCCCTGCTGCCGCTCCTGCCCACCCCGCTGCTGACCCACGAGCGGGAGCCCATCCCCCGGTTCATCACGGCCGGGACCTGGCGGGAGTACGTCTCCCCGGGCGGGGTGCTCACCCCGGTGCCGCTGACCGTGGACATCTACCCGGACGGTCAGCGCTGGCAGGCGTACGCGCTGTCGCACCGGCAGGGTGAGTTCGCCATCCCGGGCGGCTTCTTCCTCGGCCCCGGCGGCCCGGACGGACGCGGCCGGATCGGGCCGGTGCCGCGCACCCTGAGCGCGCTGATGGACCAGGCGGGCCGCACCGGAACGGTGCCGATCGTCACCGACGGCACCATCCGGGAGGTCCGCTCCGACCTGCGGCACTGGCGGATCGAGACGGTGGTGCTCGCCGACCGGGTGCACGGCGCGAAGTTCGACGTTGACGAGGAGGCGGTCCGGCGTACCGCCACCGCTCTGTTCGGTGAACCGCAACGGGTCGACGACGTCTGGGTCTGGCGCGTTCCGCCGGCCTGACCGGCCGTGGTGAGGCGGCTCACCAGGGATCGGAGCCGGTGGCCGGACTAGGCTCGGTGGCGTGACAACGACGACCTCCGGCCTGACGGCCGTCCGCGCCGGCCTGCTCGAGTACCAGGCCGCCTGGGACGAGCAGCGCCGCCTGCACGAGTCGGTGGTGGCCGGCGAACGCGGCGACACCGTGCTGCTGCTGGAGCACCCGAGCGTCTACACCGCGGGCAAGCGCACCGAGCCGTGGGACCGGCCGGCGGACGGCACCCCGGTCGTCGACGTGGACCGCGGCGGCAAGATCACCTGGCACGGGCCGGGGCAGCTCGTCGGCTACCCGATCCTCCGACTGCCCGACCCGGTGGACGTGGTCGCCTACGTGCGCCGCACCGAGAAACTGCTGATCGACGTGTGCGCCGAGTTCGGGCTGGCCGCCGGCCAGGTCGAGGGGCGCAGCGGTGTCTGGGTGCCCGAGGACGACCGGGGGCCGGCCCGCAAGGTGGCCGCCATCGGCATCCGGGTCGCCCGGGGCGTCACACTGCACGGCTTCTCGATCAACTGCGACTGCGACCTGACGTCCTTCGACCGGATCGTGCCGTGCGGCATCCGGGACGCCGGCGTCACCTCACTCACCGCCGAGTTGGGCCGCCCGATCACCGTCGCCGACGTGCTCCCGGTCGTCGAGCGCCGACTGTCCACCCTGATCGAGGTGTAGCACCCGGCCGGCGGTGCGATGCCGTCGGCTCGATCCGTCCGAATGACGACCCAGGGGCCCCTGTTCCGCCGAAGGCGTGGACAGGGGCCCCTGTTTGTCACGGGGTCAGGCGGTGCAGGTCGCGCGGGAACGCGGTGACCTCCCGGACGTTGGCCGCGCCGACCAGGCGGGCCACGAAGCGCTCCAGGCCGATGGCGAAGCCGCCGTGCGGCGGCATGCCGTGCTGGAACGCGTCCAGATACCCGGCGTACGGCTCGACCGGCTCGCCCCGGGCCGCCAGCGCCGCCAGGTAGTCGGCGTGCCGGTGCAGCCGCTGCCCGCCGGTGACCAGCTCCAGGCCACGAAAGAGCAGGTCAAAACCGTTGGAGTACGCCGGCCGGCCCGGGTCCGGATGGGTGTAGAACGGTCGCTTCGCCATCGGGTAGCCGGTGACGAAGAGAAACTCCGACCCGTGCTCGCGGCGGGCCCACTCCCCCAGCGCCCGCTCGTGGGCGGGCGCGAGGTCCGGCTCGTCGTCGGGTGCGCCGGCGATCTGCAACGCGTCGGTGAAGTGCACCGCCGGGATCTCCGCCGGCACGGCCGGCGCCTCGACGCCGAGCGTCTCCAACGCACCCGCGGCCCGCTCGCCCACCGCACCCAGCATCCCGGCCAGGACGTCGCGCAACACGCGCATCACGTCCCGGTGGTCGGCCACGAAGCCCAACTCCGCGTCGAGCGAGGTGTACTGCGCGAGGTGCCGGACGGTGTCGTGCGGCTCGGCCCGGAACACCGGCCCCACCTCATAGACCCGTTCGAAGACGCCGACCATCAGCTGCTTGTAGAACTGCGGCGACTGGGCCAGGTACGCGGGCCGGCCGAACCAGTCCAGCGCGAACACGTTCGCGCCGCTCTCGGTCGACGAGCTGACCACCTTCGGAGTGTGGATCTCCACGAAGTCCCGGGCGTCGAGCGCGGCCCGGAACCCGGCCACCGCGGCCGCCGAGACGCGCAGCGCGGCCGACCGGGTGGGGTGCCGCAGCGCGGTCGGCGCATGGTCGAGCTGGGTGGGCAGGCTCGCGGTGAGCGCCGGCCGGTACAGGTCGAACGGTGGCGGCACGGCGGGCGGGCCGAGCGGGCGTACCGTCGGGTCGGTCAGCTCGACCCCGGCGGACGTCGTAGCCGCATCGGCCGTGGGCGCGGCGTGACTGTCCCGCGCGACCACCGTGGCAATGACCTCGACGACCGTCTCCTCGGTGAGTTTCTCCAGGTCGGCGCGGACGGCCGGGTCGGTGATGACGACCTGGGCCAGGCCGGCGGCGTCCCGCACGATCAGGAAGGCCACCGACTTCAGCAGCCGGCGGCGGCGTACCCAGCCGGCGATCCGCACAGTCGTGCCGAGGTGGAGGTGCAGGTGGTGGGAAAGGACGCGTTGCATGGTGGGCTGCTCCTCGGTCAATCGCGACGCCTTCGCCACCTCCCGGGCGGCGAAGCGTCGCATCAGCCCCAGGGAGGTGTGGGCGAGCGGGAACCTCGCGGTGCCACCACACCTTCGCCCCCGCCGGAGCGGGAGCCTCGTTCGTCGCCTGATGACCGGGGCCAGCCGGGCGGGCTCTACTGGGCACGGGGGCGACCCGCAACCGTTCTTCCCGCAGCTCGGGAGGGTCTTCACGCACCGGCGCCAGACCGCCTCTCAGCACCGGCGGCTCTCTGCACTGGCGGGTCGGGGCGCTACTCGGCTCCGTCGTCGCTGTTGGCGGTGACCGTAGCACCCGACGTCCGTCGGTGTGACGCCCATTTTCGACAGGGCGGTGTCCGGCGTCACAACATCTGCGGCGTGATGCCGGTCGCCTGACGCACATAGACGACGGCCGTCGGGCGTAGGCTCGTTTTCGTGACGATCGAGCACTCCGCGCCGACGACCGGCCAGGCAGCGCGCACCGCAACGGCCGCCCCCGAGGGGCGTCGCCTGCTGCGGATCGAGGCGCGCAACGCCGAGACGCCGATCGAGCGCAAACCGCCATGGATCAAGGTCAAGGCCAAGATGGGGCCGGAGTACACCCAACTGCGCGGGCTCGTCTCGCGCGAGGGGCTGCACACCGTCTGCCAGGAGGCTGGCTGCCCCAACATCTACGAGTGCTGGGAAGACCGCGAAGCCACCTTCCTCATCGGTGGCGACCAGTGCACCCGGCGCTGTGACTTCTGCCAGATCGACACCGGAAAGCCGGCCGAGTTCGACGCCGACGAGCCCCGCCGGGTCGCCGAGTCGGTGGTCTCGATGGGGCTGCGCTACGCCACCATCACCGGCGTCGCCCGGGACGACCTGCCCGACGGCGGCGCCTGGCTGTACGCCGAGACCGTCCGGCAGATCCACGCCCTCCAGGCCGGCTGCGGCGTCGAGCTGCTGATCCCGGACTTCAACGCCGTCCCCGAGCAGCTGGCCGAGGTCTTCGGCTCCCGCCCGGAGGTGCTGGCGCACAACGTGGAGACCGTGCCGCGGATCTTCAAGCGGATCCGGCCGGCGTTCCGCTACGACCGCTCGCTGGACGTGATCCGGCAGGCCCGCGCCGACGGCCTGGTCACCAAGAGCAACCTGATCCTGGGCATGGGCGAGGAGCGGGCCGAGGTCTCCCAGGCGCTCCGCGACCTGCACGAGGCCGGCTGCGAGCTGATCACCATCACCCAGTACCTGCGGCCCTCCCCCCGGCACCACCCGGTGACCCGCTGGGTCAAGCCGGAGGAGTTCGTGGAGCTGCGCGAGGAGGCCGAGGAGATCGGCTTCGCCGGGGTGATGAGCGGGCCGCTGGTGCGCTCGTCGTACCGGGCCGGCCGGCTCTACCGGCAGGCGCTCGACGCCCGCGCCGCCACCCCGGTCGCCACCGCCGGCTGAGCCGCACCACCGGCACTCCGACTTCCACCGCCCGGCTGAGCCGCGCCCGACCCGCCGGGCGCGGCACGCCGCGCGAGCGGTCGGTGCCATGATCGTGCGATGACCGTCGGGGTACGCCAGCAGCCGCATGGGGCGGGCAACCCGCGCCTCCGGCCCGGCGCACGCCCCGGACTGGTCGGCTGGCTCACCGGGCTGGCCCTGCTCGCCGGGGTGGGCTACCGGCTCTGGTTGCTGGGCCACGCCGCGCCACCGACGAACAGCGACGAGGCCACCATGGGGTTGGCCGCGCTGCACATCGCCCGGGGCGAGAACTTCCCGGTCTGGTTCTACGGCCAGCAGTACATGGGCACGCTGGAGGCGTACCTGGCCGCGCCGGTGTTCGCTCTGGCCGGCGGGCCGTCGCTGCTCGGCCTGCGGCTGCCCACGCTGGTGCTGTACGCGGTGTTCCTGCTGCTTGCCTGGCGGTTGACGGTGCGGCTGACCGGGGACCGCTGGTTCGGGCTGCTCGTGGTGGCGCTGCTCGCCCTCGGCTCCGACCGGGTCGTCAAGAACCAGCTGATCGCCGGCGGCGGCTATCCCGAGATGAACGCCGCCGGGGTGGCGCTCGCCCTACTCGCCCTCGACCTGGCCACCGGCCGGCCGGGGCGGCGGCTGGTCCGCTGGGCGGCGTGGGGGCTCCTGTCCGGCCTGATGCTCTGGGTCGACCCGCTGGTGCTGCCGTACATCCTGGCCACCGGGGCGGTACTGATCGGGTTCTGCCGCCGGGAACTGCGCGGGGCGGCCGGAGCGCTGCTCGGGGCGGCCGCCGCGCTGGGGGCGGCCCCACTGCTGGTGCACAGCCTGCTGACCGGCCGGAACCCGCTGCACGCGGTACTCGCCGCCGGTGGGGCGAACGCCACCGCGGGCTGGGCGGACCGGCTGCACGGCGGGCTGCTGCTCGGCCCGCCGCTGGGCATGGGCTTCTGCGCCCCCGGGCAGTGCGCCACCTGGCAGCTCTGGTGGGCGCTCGCACTCCCGGTGCTGCTGGCCGTCGCCGCCGGGACCGCCTGGCGAACGATGCGCCGTTCGTCCACCACCCCGGCTGACCCGTCGCCCCGGGTCACGGCGGCGATGCGGCTGGCTCTCGTGCTAGCCGCGGTGGCCACCCTCGTCGCGTACACCGCGAGCAGCGCCGCCGGGCTCACCCCGGTGGAGAGTTCCCGCTACCTGTCCTGCCTGCTCATCTCCCTGCCGGCGCTGCTCTGGCCACTGTGGATGGCGGCCCGACACCGAGCCGGGTGGACCGTCGTCCGGCTGGTCGCGCTGGTCGTGCTCGCTGCCACGTTGGGCACCACCGCCCACGCCACGTGGCAGGCGACGCAGACCGCCCCGGCGATCCGGGCCGCCGAGGCCCGGCACGCCGAGCTGGTGACCACCCTGCGGCAGCTCGGCGTACGGCACGTACGCGCCGGCTACTGGACCTGCAACCGGCTCACCTTCGCCAGTGGGGAGGACGTGGTCTGCGCGGTCGTCGACGACACACTGCGCCCCGGCTTCGACCGCTACCCCGCGTACCGGCGGGAGGTGGAGCGCGCCGCGGCACCGGCCTGGGTCGCGCCGGCCGACTCACCGCTGGCGACCCGGCTCGACGAGCGGCTGCGCGCCGCCCCGGGCAGCCTGGACCTCGTCACCCTGGACGGCTGGCGGATCTACCTACCGCACGCCTGAGGGGTGGCCGAGCCGCCCCGGCTCGCTCATCAGCGGGGTGGCCGAGCCGCCCCGGCTCGCTTGTCAGCGGGGTACGGCGGGCTCGCTGAGCAGGCCAAGGCGGTGCGCCAGGGCGGCGGCCTCCACCCGGTTGGTCACACCCAGCTTGGCGATGATCCGGGACACGTGCACGCTGGCCGTCTTCGGCGAGATGAACAACCGCTCGGCGATCCGGCTGTTGCTGTGCCCCTCGGCGACCAGGAGCAGCACCTCCCGTTCCCGAGCGGTCAGCAGATCGGTGCCGGGGCCGCCCTGGCCCGCTCCGCGCAGGCCGACCCGGCGGGCCAGCGTGGCGGCCGTATCGGCCAAGGGCGTCGCGCCCAGTCGCCGGGCGATCTCGGCGGCCTCGGTGACCGCCGCCGCCACCTCGTCCCGCTCTCCGGCCGAGGCGGCCGCCTCGGCCAGCGCCAGCAGTGCCCGGCCCAGCGGGTACGGCTGCCCGTCGGCGCGCCACGCGTCCACCGCCGCACGCCACGCCGGCAGCGCCTGATCACCGGCCGCGAGCAGCGCGGTGACCTGGGCGGCATGCGCCCGCGCGCCCGGATGCAGCGCGGGCAGATCGGCGGCGAGCGCCGCGACGGCGGCGGCCAGCTCCCGGTCGCCCATCCGGGCGGCGGTACGAGCGACGGCGCTGAGCACCGGCCAGCCCTCGCGGGGCAGCTGCGGCAGGCTCCCATCGGCCAGCGCGACGCGGGCCGCCCGGACCGCCTCGACCTTGTCGTCGGCGGCCAGCGCCGACTCGATCGCCAGCTCGTGCAGGGGCAGCCGATGGTTCGGCCACAGGTAGGGCCGGCCGAGGAAGGCCAGCGCCCGGTCGACCAGCTCGTCGGCGGCCGGGTGGGCCCGGGCCAGCCGCAGCCCGGCGCCCAACTGGAGCCAGTGCAGCCCGGTGACGCCGGACAGGTCGATCCGGGCGGCCTCCGCGCACACCGCCTCGGCCTCGTCCCACCGGCCCAGCGCGATCAGCGCCTCGGCCCGGTTGGACAACAGGTACGCCCCGGTGGAGCGGCTGATCCCCACCCGCCGCGCCTCGGCCACGCCGGCTTCGGCCGCCTGCGCGGACTCGGCGTAGCGACCCAGCTCGCAGAGCAGGTCCGACCGGTACACCATTGCGAGCACCAGGGTTGGCGCGTCACCGGACGCACGGGCGGCGGCCTCGGCCCGGCTCAGCTCGGCCAGCCCTCGCTCCAGGTCCCGCTCGCCGTGGCACAGCAGGGCGATCCGCGTGGGCAGCAGGGCCACGTCCTCGCCGAGCGCCTCGGCGTCCGTGGCAGCCTCGGCGGCCACCCGGGCAGCCTGCTGAGGGTCGATCTTGACCAGGTGGGCGGCGATGTCGGCGAGCAGTTGTACCCGCTCCACACCGGCCGGGCCGCCCGCCGCCAGCCGGTACGCCTCACCCAGCTCGCTGCTGCCGTCGCTCTTGCCGAGCAGAGCCAGCAGTCGACCCCGCTGGTCCTGCAGGCGGGCGGCGCGCAGCGGCGCGGCGTCGGCGTCCACCTCGGCCAGGCCGGCCCGGGTCAGGGTGATCGCACGGCTGAAGTCGCCCGCCGTGACGGCGGCGCCCAGGGTCTGCTCCAGCAGCGCCAGGTGGTCCATGCCGAGCCGGTCGGCGGCGTCGGGCACCAACTCCCACAGCTCCAGCGCCCGTTCCAGCAGCCGGCGCTGCTCGGCGTAGGCGTACCGGTCGGCGGCGGCGCAGGCCGCCGCCAAGGCGGCGACCAGGGCTCGCGGGTGGTCGTGCGCGGCGTACCAGTGGTGGGCGATCTCGGCCGGTGCCCGGCCCTCGGCGACCAGGTGCGGCTGGGCCACGATCGCGGCGGCGAAGCGGGCGTGCAGCCGGGCGTGCTCGCCGGGCAGCAGCTCGTCGTGCACGGCCTCGCGGACCAGCGCGTGTCGGAACTCGTAGTCGCCGTCCGGGTCGGCCACCACCAGCTGGGCGGCGACGGCGGCGCGCAGCGCGTCCTCCAGCTCCGCCTCGGGCAGCGCGGCGACCTCGGCGATCAGGTGGTGGGCGAAGCGGCTGCCGCCGGCCGCGGCGATCCGCAACACCCGCTGGGCCGGCTCGGGCAGCCGGTCCACCCGGGCCAGCAGCAGGTCGCGCAGCGTCTCGGGGAGCGCGGCGCAGCCCAGCGGGTCGCCGGCGACGGCCAGCTCCTCGATGAAGAAGGGATTGCCCTGGGTGCGGTCATGAATGTCGTCGACGGCGCGGGCGGTCGGCTCGGCGCCGAGCAGGTCCGCGAGGATCGCGGCGGTGCCGTCGCGGTCCAACCGGCCCAGCTCGACCCGCTCGACGCCGCGGGCCCGGTCCAGCTCGGCCAGGAACGGGCGCAACGGATGCCCACGCTGCAACTCGTCGGTGCGGTAGGTGCCGACCAGCAGCAGCCGGCCCGGCCGGGCGGCCCGGACCAGAAAGCCGATCAGGTCCCGGGTGGAGCGGTCCGCCCAGTGCAGGTCCTCGATCACCAGCACCAGCGGCCGGGCGTCGGCGAGCCGCTGGAACAGCTCGGCGACCAGGTCGAACAGGTATCCGCGCGGGGCGTCGGTGAGCGGCGCGGCGGCCGGCACGGCCAGCGCCGCCGGCACCCGACCCAGCTCCGGCAGCAGCCGGGCGAACTCCGCCTCGTAGCCGGCGAAGACCTCGGCGCCGTCGGCGCGCAGCACCGCACGCAGGGCGGCGGCGAACGGGGCGAACGGCAGGCCGGCCTCGCCCAACTCCAGGCACTGGCCGATCAGCACCCGGGCTCCGGTGTCGGTGGCCCCGCCCGCGAACTCCTCCAGCAGCCGGGTCTTGCCCACGCCCGCCTCGCCACCGACCAGCACCGTGCTCGGCTCCCCGGTGCGGGCGCGGGCCAGCGCGCCGCGCAGCGCGGCAATCTCGCGCTGGCGGCCGACGAGGACGGAGCTGGCGGCACGTACGGTCACGGGAACGAGCATGCCATGGCGGCCCACGCCGCCGGCCCCGCCGATCGGCCGGTGACCGAGTGGCGGGGCCGGCGACGGGACGGGCGCGGCGGCTGGGGCGGGCGCCGTCACCGGTGGTCGTCACCGGTGCGGCGGACCTGGCGCCGGCCTAGCCAGCTGCGGCCGGCCGGGCGTGACACCGAGCGGGCGAGTCGTTCCGCCGCCGCCTCGGCGCGCAGCTCAGCGGCGTGGGTACGGTGCAGGGAGAGCAGGAATTCTGCGTCGTTGCCGAACATGTCGGGCTCCTTCGTGGCGTCGTCATCTTTCTGCTGATGACTCTTCGCGCGAAGGCCCCACCCGGGCATGGGCACACTGCCTGATCTTCCCCGGTGCCACCCTCCTTACCCGCCCGCCAGCGACGCCTGAGGCGACGTAAGGTACTCAGCCGGCCGGCACCCGGACGCGGATCAACGGGGCCGGCGGCGCCCACTAGACTCTCCGACATGGCAAAGCCCCAGGAGAAGGTCTCGTTCGGCCAGCGGCTGAAGCAGATCGGGATGGTGTTCAAGTTCACCGCCAAGCAGGACCGGTGGTTCGCCCCGCTGGTCGCCGCCGCGGTGCTCCTCCCGCTCGCCGTCACCGTGGTCGCGGTCATCCTCTGGAGCTGGATCTGGCTGCCGGTGGGCATCCTGTTCATCCTGCTCGCGGTGCTGATCGTGCTGAACCTGCGGTCCAACAAGGCGATGATGAACGCCGCCGAGGGCCAGCCCGGCGCGGCAGCGCAGATCATGGAGAACATGCGCGGCGACTGGCGGGTCACCCCGGCGGTCAGCTCCACCACCCAGATGGACATGGTCCACCTGGTGATCGGCCGGCCGGGCGTGATCCTGCTGGCCGAGGGCAACCCGCAGCGGGTGCGCGGCCTGCTCGGGCAGGAGAAGCGGCGGCTGTCCAAGGTGATCGGCTCCGCCCCGCTGCACGACTACGTGATCGGGCAGGACGAGGGCGAGCTGCCGATCCGCAAGCTGCGGACGACGCTGCTGCGGCTGCCCCGCGCGCTCTCCGGCAAGGACGTCAACTCGCTGGACAAGCGGCTGAAGGCGCTCACCGCCCGCCCGCAGATGCCCAAGGGCGCGATCCCGAAGAACATGCGGCCGCCGGGCAACTTCCGCCAGTCGCGGGGCCGCTGACCCCCGCCGTGCACCGAACGGAGCCGGACCTACAGGTCCGGCTCCTTTCCGTTACCCCACCGCGTCCCCCGACCCTCGCCCCGCCCCTGGCCCCGGTGCGGGCGCCAAGATCGCGCTGGATCCAGGATGTAGTGGCCTGGAACACCAGGGATGCCGCTACATCCTGGATCGAGCGCGATCTTGCCGGTGGCGTTCCTGATCGAGCGCGATCTTGCGGGTCGCGGTCCCTGGCGCCGGGGGGTCAGTTGCGGGGTGCGTCGACGATGACCGAACCGGTGAGGCGGTCGTGCAGCCCACGGCGGTGCTCGTCCATGATCAGGGCGGGGACGACCAGGGCCAGCAGCAGGCCCCGGAGCAGCCCCTGGAACAGCCCGATCCGCCCGCCGTCGGCCCAGCTCACGCAGCGGATCTTCGTGATGTACATGCCCGGCGTCTGGGCGAACAGGCCGAGGAAGAGGCCGTACTCGAGGATCAGCACCAGCACCGGCGCCCAGCCGTCGCGCACCGGGTCGGCGAAGATGTTGGCCACCAGCAGGCAGAGCACCCAGTCGATGATCAGCGCTCCGAACCGCCGACCGAGGCTCGGCGGGGTGAAGGAGGGGTCGGTGGCGGGCGCTGCCGTGGCGTGCGGGTTGGTCACAGCGGTCAAGGGTATCCGCGTCGGGATCGGGGCTTCCGGGTGCCGCCCCTCGCCGCGTGCCTAATCGGGCTAATCGCATCAGATGTCATTACAATGGCACAGCCGGTACGACGTTCGCGGCGGGCCGAAAGCGGTGGAAGAGCGTCGCTGACGCTCCGCGAGCGACGTAACACGGCAGAAACATCGGAGACATGGCCGGGCAACCGCTTGGGAATAGCGTCGCCAGAAGCCTAGCCACCCAGTGGACGTGCCAGGAGGACGTGTGTTCGCCAATCCCGAGGAACTGCTGCGATACCTCAAGAACGAGGACGTGAAGTTCGTCGACGTACGTTTCTGTGACCTGCCCGGCGTGATGCAGCACTTCAATCTGCCGGTCGAGTCCGTCAACGACGACCTCTTCACCGACGGCCTCGCGTTCGACGGTTCGTCGATCCGCGGTTTCCAGGCGATCCACGAGTCGGACATGCTCCTGCTCCCGGACGTCGCCACCGCGTTCATCGACCCGTTCCGGGCGCAGAAGACCCTCGCCCTGAACTTCTTCATCCACGACCCGTTCACCCGCGAGGCCTACACCCGCGACCCGCGCAACGTCGCGAAGAAGGCCGAGGCGTACCTCGCGGCCAGCGGCATCGCCGACACCGCCTACTTCGGCGCCGAGGCCGAGTTCTACATCTTCGACTCGATCCGCCACGAAACCTCGGCGCACCAGTCGTTCTACTACATCGACTCCATCGAGGGCGCCTGGAACTCCGGCCGCGAGGAGCCGGGCGGCAACCGCGGCTACAAGACCGCCTACAAGGGCGGCTACTTCCCGGTGCCCCCGGTCGACCACTACGCCGACCTGCGCGACTCGATCGTGCGCCGGCTGGTCGACACCGGCTTCACTGTGGAGCGTTCGCACCACGAGGTGGGCACCGCCGGCCAGTCCGAGATCAACTACCGGTTCTCCACCCTGCTGCACGCCGCCGACCAGCTTCAGCTCTTCAAGTACATCGTGAAGAACGAGGCCTGGGCGAACGGCAAGACCGCCACCTTCATGCCCAAGCCGCTGTTCGGCGACAACGGTTCCGGCATGCACACCCACCAGAGCCTCTGGCTGGGCGGTGAGCCGCTGTTCTACGACGAGACCGGCTACGCGGGCCTGTCCGACACCGCCCGCTGGTACATCGGCGGCCTGCTGCACCACGCCCCGTCGCTGCTGGCCTTCACCAACCCGACGGTCAACTCGTACCGCCGGCTGGTGCCGGGCTTCGAGGCGCCGGTCAACCTGGTCTACTCGCAGCGCAACCGCTCCGCCTGCACCCGCATCCCGGTCACCGGCAGCAACCCGAAGGCCAAGCGCGTCGAGTTCCGGGTGCCGGACCCGTCGGCCAACGTGTACCTCGCCTTCTCGGCCATGATGATGGCCGGCCTGGACGGCATCAAGAGCAAGATCGAGCCGCCGACGCCGATCGACAAGGACCTCTACGACCTCCCGCCGGAGGAGTGGGGCGACGTCAAGCAGGTCCCGGGCTCGCTGCCGGCGGTGCTCGACTCGCTGGAGGCCGACCACGACTACCTGCTCGACGGCGGCGTTTTCACGCCGGACCTGATCTCCACCTGGGTCGAGTGGAAGCGGGCCAACGAGGTCGACCCGGTGCGTCTGCGCCCGACCCCGCACGAGTTCGCCATGTATTACGACTGCTGAGCTGCCTACGACTGCTGAGCAGTCGCTCCATCACCAGCCGGCCCCGCGCCCCGCTCGCCGCGTGGGGGCCCGCGCCGGATATAAAACCCCCCCAAAAACAGAAATACCTGAAATAGATTGCGGG